>PMAF01000084.1 GCA_003152455.1 Hyphomicrobiales bacterium | reverse complement strand
ACCATACATTGGGTCATTCGCGTCATAGCCATCACGGCTCAAAATCGACGTTTGTCCGCTATGGTCCGAAAGCGACCATTTGGCGGCTGAGTTCATTACGCGCGCTCGGTTCGAATATGAATAAGGCTGTCAAACGAAACGGCCGACAGCGGTAAAGGCCGCCGGCTTGCAACCGGTATAAACGGACGCATTCCCATGAGTTCACTCACGCTCGATCAAGCCAACCGCATTATCGAGACGATCCTCAAGCGCGGCGCCGAAATAGGATGCCGGCCGCTCAGCGTGGCCGTCGTGGAGCCGGGCTGCATCGTGAAGGCCTTCCAGAAAGAAGACGGCTCTTCGATGGTGCGTTTCGAAATGGCTTACGGGAAGGCCTATGCCTCGCTGGCGCTCGGCCGATCTTCGTGCCTCGTCAGAATCCGCAACGAGGAGAAGCCGGCCTTTATGCGGTACCTCTTGAGCGCGACCGACGACAAGATATTTCCGGAAGGCGGCGGCATGCTCATCCGAGCGGACAATGGTGATGTCATGGGCGCGGTCGGGGTAATGGGGGACACCGAAGATCGTGATGAGGAATTGGCGATTCACGGTATCCGTACCGTTGGCTTGAAGACAGACGAAGATTGTGCCGACATGGGCCGCGGGGTGAATGTCAGGCAGACGAAGTAGAATTGACCTGACGGCTTTTTTGTATCAGCGGTTGAGAGATTACTCGCTCCTCATCGAAACGCATTTTCTGGGCGAAGGTAGACATATCGTTGTGATACGGCTCAAGCATGCGCTATTCTTATTTGTTGGTGCCACCAATCCTATCAAGTAGCTAGAGGCCCGGCTCCTGAGACGGCGGCCCAAATGCCGCTGGTTGAGTTATGATCGCGGCGGCAAGACGTTTTTTCATGAAGATTGATTGTTAGCCATGAGCGGGTCGACGCTGCGTGCCAATCCACTAACTGAAGGGAGAATCGGTGCCGTGCTCGGGCGTATGGGCCTGCTTGCGTCCGGCGACGAGCTGGTATGCGTACCGCTCGAAGGCGGGATTTCTTCCGACATCTGGCGCGTCGAGATAGGCGCGCGAAAATATTGCCTGAAGCGCGCCCTGCCACAGCTCAAGGTGCCACAGATTTGGGAAGCGCCGATCGAGCGTAACGACGCCGAATGGAAGTGGCTCACCGCGGCGGAGTTGATCTGGCCGGGCTCGGTCCCGCGTCTCGTGGCCCAGGATCGGGACGCCGGCCTCTTCGTCATGGACTATCTCGATCCCGATCGTTATCCGAGCTGGAAGAGCCAACTGCGCGACGGCATCCTGCGCGAAGAAACCGCGGTCGCGGTTGCCGAGCGGCTGGTTGCGATTCACGCCGCAACCGCCGGCCGGCCCGAGGTGGCAGCCGCGTTCGATACCGGCGCCTGTTTCCACGCCATTCGGCTCGAGCCGTATCTGGTTGCGACGGGACGCGTCCATACCGATCTGGCGCCGCAGCTTGAGGCGCTTTCGAACGCCACGCTCGCAACCAAACGCGCGTTGGTGCATGGCGATGTCAGCCCGAAAAACATCCTGGTTGGGCCGGGCGGCCCGGTATTCATCGATTCGGAATGTGCCTGGTACGGCGAGCCGGCCTTCGATCTTGCTTTCTGCCTCAATCATCTACTGTTGAAATGCCTGTGGCGGCCGCCGAACGCGCGCGACTTTCTCCGACTGTTCGATCGCTTGACTGAAACCTATCTCGCGGGCGTGACTTGGCAGCCGCGCGCTGAGATGGAGGCCCTGACCGCAGCCCTTCTGCCGGCGTTACTACTGGGCCGTATCGACGGCAAATCGCCGATCGAGTATGTCCCCGACGAGTGTGAGAAGAACCGCGTCCGGAATTTCGCGCGCCGATTTATTGCGACCCGAGCAAATCGCCTTGACGTCATTCGCGATGCTTGGGGCCAGGAGGTTCGCGCATGAGTATGACCGGCATCATCGCCGTCCGCGGCCGCCGCGTCTGGGATTCGCGCGGCCGGCCTACCGTCGAGGCGGAAGTGACGGTCGCGGGCGGCGCCATGGGGCGGGCAATCGCGCCGGCCGGCGCATCGACCGGCAGCGGCGAGGCAGTCGATCTGCGTGACGGCGGCAGCCGGTTCGGTGGCGCTGACGTGATGAAAGCGGTCGGTAATGTCAACGGCGAGATCTCACGTGCCCTTCGCGGACGCGACGCGCGCGACCAGAAGAGCATCGACGACGTATTGATCGCACTCGACGGCACGCCCAACAAGGCTCGTCTTGGCGCCAACGCCCTGGTCGCGACATCCATGGCAGTCCTCCATGCCGCGGCCGCGGGCGCCGGAATACCACTCTATGCCTATCTACTCGGCGACCGGCCCGCCATCTTGCCGATCCCAGAGGTTCAAATCTTCGGCGGCGGCGCTCATGCGGGGCGACGTGTCGACATCCAGGATTTCATGGTCGTGGCGCCGAAGGCACGCTCCTTCGCCGAGGCGCTCGAATGGACCGCCGAGGTCTACCGCGCGGCCGGCGCGATGATGAGCGAAACTGGTCGGCTTCAAGGCGTCGCCGACGAAGGCGGCTTCTGGCCCGCCTTTGATTCGAACGAAGCAGCGCTCGACGCCCTGGTGCGCGCAATAGCGCGCGCGGGCTTCACGCCTGGCGACGACGTCTCGATCTCACTAGACATCGCATCCTCTGAATTCTATCGCGACGGTGCCTACCGCCTTGCGCTCGAGGGAAGGGTGCTAGATTCCGACGCCATGTCGGCCATGCTGATCGATTGGCTCGACCGTTATCCGATCGTCTCAATAGAGGATCCTTTGGCCGAGCACGACGCGGCAGGCCTTACACGTTTCACAAAGGCGGTCGGTCACCGAGTGCAGATCGTGGGCGACGATTTTCTCGTGACCGACGCGGCACGCCTGCGCCGCGCTGCCGCGATGCCGGCATGCAACGCGATTTTGATAAAGCCGAACCAAGTCGGGACCGTGAGCGAGGCCAAGGCGGCGGTCGAAGCCGCGCGCGCCGCCAATTGGGGAGCGATCGTCTCCGCGCGCTCGGGCGAAACCGAGGACGTGACGATCGTCCACCTCGCAATTGGCTGGAGCGTGCTTCAGCTCAAGGTTGGTTCGTTCTCGCGTTCCGAGCGCATGGCGAAATGGAATGAGGCGCTCCGGATCGAGGAGGCATTGGATGGCCGGGCCCGCTTCGCCGGTGTCGAGCCGTGGCATGGTTTGGCGGCTACAGGTACGTAAAGGCTCTCAGGGTAAGGACCGCTAAGGCGCTCGGCCTCGACGTGTCCTTCCGCCGCATCCGTTGGGCGGACACCGATGGCCAACCCGTTTGCCCGCATTGTGGCGGATTGGATGCCTATGATTGCCGGCGCCTCAAAGGCGCACCGCGTTTCCGTTGCCGGGCCTGCATAAAGGATTTCACGATCACTTCCGGCACGCTATTCGCCAGCCACAAGTTACCGCTTCGCGCCTATCTCGCTGTTATCGCAATCTTCTGCAATGAGGTGAAGGGCAAGTCGGCGCTGGCGCTCTCGCGCGATCTCAACGTTTCTTACAAATGCGCCTTTGTCTTATTGCACAAGTTGCGCGAAGCGATGGCCGAGGAATTGAAAGGCCGCACCATCGGCGGTGAAGGCAAGGTGGCCGAGGTTGATGGCGGATATTTCGGGGGCTACGTCAAGCCCGCAAATCATCGCGAGAACCGCCGCGATCGTCGCTTAGCCCGCAATCAAAACGGCAAGCGCAAGGTAGTTGTTATCGTCCGAGAGCGTGGCGGCAATTCCGTTCCTGCCGTGTTCAAGTCGGAATCCCATGCGGCGTCATTTATCCGCGCCCGCATTGCGAAGGGAACGGTTATCAATGCGGATGAGGCTGGTTCATGGGATGCGCTTAACGCGCGCTTTGAAGTCAAACGGATCAATCACGAAGATGCTTACAGCCTCGACGGCGCTTGCACGGATTGGGCCGAGGAATTTTTCAGCCGCATGCGGCGCGCTGAAATCGGGCATCATCATCATATCGCTGGCCAGTATTTGCTCCGCTATGCACAGGAAGCTTCATGGCGCGAAGATTACCGCCGCGTCGATAATGGGGCGCAGGTGCAGCGCCTCGCGGGTCTAGCGATGAAGCGGAAGCCGTCAGTGGATTTCAGCGGTTATTGGCAGCGGCATTCTCAATAGATATTGAAGAATGAATGTCGGACTGATTAGTTATGGACGCGAACATTAGCATCGCAAGAATAGCTGCGATTATTCCAAATCCCAACAAATCGTTATCGGGCTTTTGCATACGATATAAGTATGCCCAAGCTCCATTCAGTGTTGAATCAAAAATGCCTTTGGTTAATTTGCGACTAACACCGTCGCAAAGTTCTGACCGTCAGTGGCTATTGGCAACGCCATCATTCTCCGTTGGCGTGATTTCCCAACGGTCGTATTCTCCCTGAGATCGAATTGTCCGAAGCAATCCGCGATCTCGATAATGCCTGAGGGTGGATGCCGTTCTGGCCACCATCATATCGGTTAGTTTCTTGTTTTTCGTATCATTCCCGCGCTCGCCCATGACGTGGAGGGCTATTTCCCGCGCCGTGCAAGGCCGCTCAGCGGTTCTAAGCAAACCGAAGATGATATGAGCCACACCACCTTTATTAGCGCCTAGATATTCTGGTAAAGGCTTGGGCTTGATTTTCGTAAGATCAGTCGAAGGCTCGAATAACCATATCGTTGCGTCGATATGTTCCAAGTCAATTTTGAATTGACGCATGGCGGCTTCATGCCGCTCCAGGTCGCCGGCCAGCTCGGCGCGCTTCCGAATGAGAGAATGCAATGCAAAGTCTGTCATGCATTGGAAAATAGATGTATAAATTCAAATGTCTTGTGGCGCTTGCGCCATAATACCGCTTCTTCAACCCTTTCCGTAGGTAGGTGGGGAGCGCCGTCGATTTATCTGTGATGTATCCCTGTGTGTACCGAAAACCTCATCCGGCGATAATTTCATCATTTGCCGTCCGTCCAAGGTTAAGCCGTTAAGATCGATGTCTGGCTGACGTTCGCTGACGAGATCGGCGATGATCCGACCGCAGCCGCAGGCTTGCGTCCAACCGTTTGAGCCCTGACCTACATTGAGCAGGAGATTGCGTAGCGGCGTTTCTCCGAGATAGGGCGGACCGTCGGGCGTCATTGGGCGTAGTCCGGCCCAATAGGACGCCTGAGCATAATCACCCGCCTGCGGGAACAGCGCGCGGAGGGTGTCAAGCACCGTCTTGGCCTTCCGTATGGTGACTGCGCGGTCATAGCCGGCGATCTCAGCCGTGCCGGTAGTCCGCGGCAATCATTTACGACGCTTGGCGGATTAGTTATGGCCCCCGGAACGACGAAGTCGCCTCAGCGGGCCATACTGCTCTTCCTGGATAATCGATGGACTGAGATCGCATTCAAGCACGTTGCGCTCGAATCCCTCTTGAACGCTTTTGATGCGGTATTTCCGATCAATAGCTTGAAACTCTTCCGGCATCAGCCGGACAACCTTGAAATATCCAACCTGCGCACCAATCGGCTTGTATTCTACCGCCTGCCCGACGGAAAACTTATGAGCCATGTTATGGACCTCTTTCTTGTTGGTCAGCCTCATAGCACGTCCACCAGTCCCCAACCGAGAACTTTAATGCCGCGTGCCGTCCCTATAATTTTCCATGCCGATCTCGATTGAGATGCACTTTTCGGGAATCGAAAACTGAGCGGCTAGGGCGCCAATCATCGAGCTTGCCACTTCAATGGAGGGCGCAAGTTTCTCATCCTGCGCGAAGAGCAGCGCCTGTTTGCCGCCGAGGGCAAGCGCCGGCCGCCATTGCGGCTGGCCGGTGAATAGCTGCTGATCTTATGTCGGAGTCTGGTCGTTCGATAGGTTGTGCCTATCAGAAACGTAATCCATAAGCCTAATTCGGCAGCAGCTAATACCCAAACTCGGAAATCTTGACTCATGCCGCCCCCCGTTGTGCGGGGATGGTCGCATCATAATTGCGAGTCGAATCAAATACTTGGATGGGCGTGATAAACCCGCGGCAATGCCGCACATCGGTCGCGAGCAGCGCGAGTTGGTATAAGGCAGAATCACGCGGTGCTTCTGTTCTATAAAATTGCTTGCTTCTCCCTCTACCAGCCGGCCTCCGCTGCCGCTTCAGGACTGTCCTCCCCCCAGCGGGCGGCGATGAAGCGTCGTCCGGTCACCCCATCGGACCGCGCGCTTGCCAACCACCGCAGTGGCGGCACCATGATCGCAGGGTCGAGCAACTTGGCGCGGAGGTGATCGGGGTAGCTCGCCGGAATCATTCCAGTCAGCGCCGCACCGCCCGGCAGCAGCGCATTGACGGTGACGCCGCTGCCGGCGAGATCCTGTGCCCAGATGATGGTCGCGGATTCGAGCGCGGCCTTGGACGGGCCGTAAGGCGAGAAGCCGCGTCGCCGCATCGTCTCGGCACTGATCGAGACATTGACGATGCGGCCCCAACCAGCGGCTAGCATTTTCGGCACCGCGGCGCGCGCCATGAGGAACGGGCCCACGACATTGGTGTCGATTACCAAACGCCAAGTTTCGGGCGCCACTTCCCAGAAGCGCGTCGGCTCGGTCATGAACTGTTCGCTCACGTATTTCATGCCGCGTCCGGCGTTGTTGACCAGAACATCGAGGCGGCCAAAGCGGTCAAGCGCCGTGGCAACGACGCGTTGGCAGTCTTCCTCCTTGGTCACGTCGGCGAAGATAGGCAGCACGCGGCCCGGTGCGCCGGCCTGGGCGGCGACATGTTCGATCTCGCTCAACTCGCGCGCCGCAGTCGCCACCACATTGGCGCCGGCGCGGGCAAGCCCAAGCGTCATGGCTCGACCAAGCCCGCGCCCGCCACCGGTGACGATGGCCACTCGTCCGGAAAGCGATAGTTCCTCGCTCATGTGCGCACCATTTCTCTCTTCTCAGAGCAGAGCTTCAAGCAAAATGGCGGTCTGTAACAGTGACCTTGGTAAACAGCCTTAGGCAAACTGCCTTGATCCTAGTCAATAGCGAGATCGCTGTTAGTGCTTTCATTTTTGCACTAACCGGACGTTACAACAGTGATTGGTTGAAAGGCGATGAGGAAACTCGAGGGAAAGATCGCGCTCATTACCGGCGCTAGCCGTGGCATCGGACGCAGCGTCGCGCTAGCCTTTGCGCGAGAGGGTGCGCGGCTGTTTCTGGTTGGGCATGTTGATCAGCACGCGCTTGAGGATACCTCGCGCCTCGCGCGTGAAGCAGGGGTCGACGTTCAGGCGGCCCTGTTTGATGTCGGCAACTATGACGATGTCTGCCGCATTGCCGACCGGATCGCCGCGCATTTCGACACGCTCGATATCGTGGTCAACAACGCCGGCACGATCAGGCCGACGCCGCTGCTTGAAATCACTCCCGAGCAATGGGACCGGGTATTACGCACCCACCTGTATGGCACCTTCTATTGCACGGTTGAGATGGTGAGGCGGTTCCTGGCCTCCAAGCGTTCCGGCAAGATTATCAACGTTACCGCGCCGTCTGCGATCAGGGGGTCGAGTGGTGTCGCCGATTACGCTTCGGCGAAAGGGGGAATCATCGCGTTCACCAAAAACGCCGCCAAGGAACTGGCGCCACTCAACATCCAAGTAAATGCGGTGCTCCCGGTCGCCTCCAGCCGCATGACGGAAGCGCTCGCCGAATATCACGGCAAGCTATTCGACGAACAAGCGGCCGCGCGGCTTAAAAACCGTCCCTCGCCAGATGTATTGGCCGCCACGTTTCTGTTCTTCGCAACCGGCGATTCGGACTACGTCACCGGGCAAGTGCTGGCTGCCGACGGCGGTGCAACCGCTTGACTGGGGTCCCCAGCGCCCGCAGCAGCAAGTCAGGGCGCTCTTTTCGCTACCGAGATCGTGTTGCTTCTACGCGCCACAGGCTACACAAAGAGGGAGTATTTGATGTTAACCCGATCACTTGGAGTGAATGGTCCCACGAGCTCAGCCATCGGCTTGGGTTGCATGGGGATGTCTGACTTCTATGGCCCGTCAGATCGCGCCGAGAGCATAGCCACTATCCGAACGGCACTCGATGCAAATGTAACGCTGCTCGACACAGGTGACTTTTATGGCATGGGCCATAATGAGATGCTTATCGCAGAGGCTATTCAAGGCAGACCGCGTGATCAGATCATATTGAGCGTCAAATTTGGCGCACAGCGCGATCCCGGGGGAAAATGGGTAGGATTTGATGCGCGTCCTGCTGCTGTCAAAACGGCATTGGCGTAAACGCTCAAACGACTAGGTACAGACCACATCGATATCTATCGGCCTGCGAGACTTGATCCTAATGTTTCAGTCGAAGATACGGTCGGCGCCATCGCAGAGATGGTGAAGGCCGGCTACATCCGTCATATTGGCTTATCGGAAGTTGGAAGCGAAACGATTCGACGGGCCGCTTCGGTCCATCCTATTTGTGACCTGCAGATCGAATATTCGCTTTTCTCGCGGAACATCGAAGCATCAATATTACCAACTTGCCGGACGCTTGGCATTGGCATCACGGCATATGGCGTGCTCTCGCGCGGACTTATCAGCGATCGTTGGTCAAAGGATAAGATAACACCAGGCGATTTTCGGAGTTACAGCCCGCGATTCATAGGCGATAATTTGGAGAGAAATTTAAAACTCCTTGAACCTATTCGAATGATCGCAGAGGCAAAAGGCGCGACATTGGCACAGATCGCAATTGCCTGGGTGCTATCGCGTGGCAAAGACATCGTGCCAATTATTGGTGCTCGTCGTCGGCAAAGTCTGGCCGAATCTCTTGCTGCGCTGGACGTGATCCTTTCGCCTGAAGAATTGCTCGCGATGGAAAAGGCCCTGCCTAAGGGGACTGTGGCGGGTTCCAGATACGCAGAAGCTCAAATAGCGCATCTGGATAGTGAGCGGGGGTAAGTTTTTGGCTGCTTCTGCTTGCTCGAAGCGGATGATATGCCAAATCTGCTGTTGTTACCGTTCTTATGTGCAGTCACGGAGCGGGTGCCACACCGAAAAGAATATTCGCAATTGGCGGGTCGTCGATCGGGTTATCGGTATCCGCAGGCCAAGGCAACGCCGTTGCCACATCATCAATCCCGAGCGCCGCGAGTTGATACGGGACGCCATCTCCGTATTCAATATGGCCACTGCCCATGATGCCGACGACAAGCGGATGCCGCTCATCGCGCAGCGTGCCGCCGATCGCCTCGGCCATGGCGCGGTCCCAGAACTGCTGCGCGCAGACGAAACGTTCGAACCGTTCCGAGGCTGCGCGGGCGTCCTGGCCGGCGGCCGGGTGTTTCTTGAACCACTCAAACAGGCGGTTGCGATAAAACGAAGAGGCCGGTGCAGGAACGCCGACGCCCTCCCACTCGGCGTTCGGCACGGATGCTAATCCTTGCGCCGCAATGCGGCGGTTGGTCGCCCGATCGATATTGAGCGCCAGCATCGGCAAGCGATGCATGCGGGCAAAATGGAACAGTGGCAGGTAGAGCTCATCGGCGAAGCCCCAGATCCGTGGCCAATCGACCTCGCGCATGAAATCGGGTTCGTTCAGTTCGCCCTTGGACCAGCGATCGAGTACAGGCTGGACGCGCGGCGGGAACATCTCGAAACCGAGGACCATGTCGGGTCTGTAGTGGAACAGCGCCGTGATCGTATGAAGCTGCCAGCGATGGTGCTCTGCCTGGTCATGTGACTCGCCGAGCAGCATGATGCGGCGCTTGGCAAGTACCACGAGCGCGTCGCCTCGTTTTTCGTTACTGCCGGGACAGATCCACTCGCCCAAAGGTACGCGGCGAGATGCCATTTTAGCCCAGGTCCTTGTTGCCATGTCCGTTCCAATGCACGAACTCATCAGACCTGCGTCGCACGCGGACGTAGTCGTGCGTCGCAGCGGGGTAGCCAAGGCGGCAGCCATAGGCGACCTTGAGATACGACGGGAAGTCGAGGATCCGCCGCATCTCTCGTTCGACCGGGTCACTACTGAAAACGCTCAAAATCTGCAAGCCGATCCCGAGGGATTGGGCCATAAGCCACATATTCTCCATGACGCAGCCAAGGCTGATAAACCCGAGCACATCGCCTTCCGAAGCGGGCGCCCGCTTGCGGGTGTCGTAAAGGACGAGGAGAAGGCAGGGAGAGTCTTGCAGCGAAACGCTGAGCGGCACCGGTTCCGCCACAGCCGCGACCGTGTCAAAATTAACGTTTGGCGTTCGCCACGATGGGGGAAACATGCTGGCGATCACGCCCGTCTTTTTGCGGCGTAATTCCTCTTTCGAGAAGGATAATTGTTGGAAGTTTTCGCGGAGGAAGACTGCGGAGATTTTGGTTTTGATGGCGCCAATGGCCTGCAGAATAGCCGGATCATCAACCACTACGATCTCGAAATTCTGCATGTTGTGAGCCGTCGGCGCCCAAGAGGCGGCCTCGACAATTTGCTCAAGCTGCTGTTTGGTCACCGGCCGGTTGGGGTCGTAGGGCACTCGTGCAGAGTGCCGTTCTTGCATAAGATCGAGAATGTCCTTCATTGTGACTCCTAGATCGATGCGGTATCGGTCCGCTTTGCCACCCGCGCAGCCGAATGGGGTCGCATTTTACTGAGGACGTCTTTGGGCTTACCCGTAACGTTAGACGATTCCCTCGGCAAATCAGCGGATGGAGTTTTCGGTATACTCGTTGGCTGTCGCGTTGACGTTCAGGTGCGCGGATAGCCCACCGTCTGCGCAAAAGTGACAAATTGCCCTTCACCGAGCCGCATCGTCGTCGCGAGCTTCTGGTGGTCGACCGAGGCCCGGAACACCGTGGCGAGACCTTCGGATGCGCAGAACAGGTAGACGTTCTGGCCGATGAAGCCGCTATCGACAGACGCGTACAGGCGGCGGTCCTCGGTC
The DNA here is from genome assembly GCA_003152455.1 of Hyphomicrobiales bacterium. GTDB lineage: Bacteria > Pseudomonadota > Alphaproteobacteria > Rhizobiales > Xanthobacteraceae > Pseudolabrys. The sequence continues at coordinate 9,449 of PMAF01000084.1, read as the reverse complement.
GGAATGTCCTGCATGCGTTCGCCATGAGCCACATAGATGAGATTGAGCGGCGCAGTGGCGACGAAATCCTGTGTGCCGGTCTGGCTGCGGATATCGGTGTCAAGGCGCTGCTCTAGCTCGTGCTGCTTCGGATCGTAAAGCCAAACGCCATCAGCGAGCGCCGCATAAACGTCGATTACCATGACGTGACGCCAGTAGGGCGCGGTCCTGTCGCCGCTCGGGCGATTGATGCCGAACGCCGCCCATAGCAGATCGGACAGTACTTGCGGCGGGACTGGTCGATCGGCGTATTCGCGAATGGAGCGCCGCAACTTCAGCGCATCGATCAGGGGCTTTCCGCCGGATGCTCGGGGCGGCGGCAGCGTTTTGGTCTTTGCCGCCTCAGCGGCAAGCCCCGACGTGCTGGCCAAAATCGCGGCCGAGGCCAGACCGGCATTTACATGGCGTCGTGTCAGCATGGCTTGCACTCCTTTGCATTCGCCGCAGGTGCGCCCATTAGTGAGGCCGCTGGACGTGGGGGATGGGGGCGGTGTCGTCCAGCTTTAGGCTTGGCGCGTTTCAATAAGAGATCGCATTCGAGATCAAAACGCTGACGAAAACCGTCGTGAGAGCCAAACCGAATATCCAATCGCTGGATAGTTCTCTGATCTCGCTCGCCTCCCGTCTGGCATAATTTTACCATCGCGTCGCACACACCCCTGCGCCGCCCAATTTCTATCTTTCATTTTTAGAATATCAAAATTTTGATATATGGATTCTTCTTATTGCGCATTGACCCACGTCAAAGATCGACGAGCGCTTTATGATGCCATGCGTACCTTTGACACCCGAGGTATGGAATGAGTGATGTGAGAACATCGCTGGCGTTCGCCCTTGATCGCTGAAATCCTGTATCAAGCCGCGGGTAAATTTAGGGGTACAGACCGGACTAGATTGATATCTAGTTGATATTATTACATAATTGTGGCTTATAAGCGGACACTCCCTCCGCCAGTCCTTAAGAGATTGGCCTAGCTCCAATTTGGCACTTGGCGGAAACGCGAATTGGTCCGGTATTCTCGGTCCTTTTTGTTTCTGTGATGATGTCGCGCGTTGAGCAGAGACGACTTAGTCCGCGGATGGCCGGGGCTGTATTCAGGATATGAGCAAATGACGTTTTCTAATCCGGCCAGCGTTATGCGGCCGATCGCGCGGTTCACTGGGCAATTGATCGATGCCATGACCGGAGCGCATTTGTGGGCAGACCAGTTCGACGGCGGGATCGAGGACCTTTTTGATCTTCAGGACCAGGTAACGATCAGTGTAATTGGGGCGATTTCGCCCAAGCTGGAGCAGGCGGAGATCGAGCGTGCCAAGCGCAAGCCGACCGGAAGTCTCGACGCTTACGATTATTTCCTGCGCGGGATGGAGAGCCTTTACATGCAGACGCGGGAGACGACCTCCGAGGCGCTTCGGCTCTTCCACAAGGCAATCGAACTCGATCCCGATTTTGCCGTGGCCTATGGCATGGCCGCATTTTGCTATCTCCAGCGCAAAACTGGCGGCTGGATTACTAACCGCGCGCAGGAAATCGCTGAAACTGCTCGGTTGGCTCGGAGGGCCGTCGAGCTTGGCAAAGATGATGCCGTCGCGCTTTCCAGGGCGGGTCTTGCGCTCGTCTACGTCGTTGAAGACTTTGAAGCTGGCGCGCTGTTCATTGATCGTGCGCTTATACTCAACCCGAACTTGGCGTCCGCGTGGTACGCCAGCGGGTGGCTCAGGGTCTGGATCGGTGAGCCGGAAACCGCGATTAAACACTTTGCACGTTTCGCGCGCCTGAGCCCACTCGATCCGTTTTTGGCTAGGATGCACAGTGCTACTGCGTTCGCTAATGTCTTGGCCGGGCGTTATGACGAGGCGGTGTCACATGCAGGGCAGGCATTGAGCGAGAAGCCGAACATGCAGCTCGCACTACGCGCCGCCGCAACTAGCAACGCGCTGGCTGGGCGGATCGAAGAGGCGCAGAAGGTGATGGCGCGGCTGCGTCAGATCGATCCCGCGTTGCGCGTGTCCAATCTCATAGACCAGACCCCGCTGCAACGACCAGAGGATTTGGCCAGATACGCAGAAGGTATGCGCAAGGCAGGGCTGCCTGAGTGATCGGCGTGCGATGTCCGCTTATAACGGACAAACGAACTCAGCCGTCGAATGGTTGCTATTGGGGGCATAGCGGACAAACAAGGTCATTGCCTATGTCTTCCTCCTCGGCGATTTTGTGCCAATCGCGGACCCGCCGGTCAAAGAGGCGGCAAGGTGACGATGATAGACCGGGCTAGCAAGATTCCGATACGGCACGGCGTCGATCGTACTGGGACGCGGTCGATTGTCGTTGCGCCGTCGATCTTGTCGGCGGATTTCGGGTATCTCGCCGACGAGGTTCGCGCCGTCGATGCGGCCGGCGCCGACTGGATTCATATCGACGTGATGGACGGCCGCTTCGTGCCGAATATCACGTTCGGGCCTGTGATTGTCGAAGCGGTGCGACGCTACACGCGGAAGCCGCTCAATGTGCACCTGATGATCGTCGAGCCGGAGCGCTATCTCGCCGCCTTTGCCAAGGCCGGCGCCGATCATCTGCTCGTGCCGGCGGAGTCGTCGGCGACGGTCCATCTCCCCGGTGTGCTGTCGCAAATCCGCGACCTCGGCAAGAAGGCCGGCGTAGTACTCAACCCGGCGAGCCCGATCGAGTTGATCGAATACGTCCTGCATCTTTGCGACGTCGTACTCGTCATGACCGTCTATCCCGGCTTCGGGGGCCAGAAATTCCTGCCGGAGATGCTGCCCAAGATCCGCCGTTTGCGGCAGCTCTGCGAAGCACGCGGCCTCGATCCCTTTATTGAGGTCGATGGCGGCGAAAATAGCGAGACCGCCGGGCAGGCGATTGAAGCCGGTGCGAACGCCATCGTCGCCGGATCTGCGATCTTCGGATCGGATGATTATGCGGCCGCGATCGCTGCCATCCGCGACGCCGCGCGCCGGATGGCCGCGAGGGCACGCCCATGACGAGTCCGTCCCAAGCCAAACTGGAAATCCTCGCCGATCCGAAAGCCCTGTGGTGCCGGGTTGCGGAGTGGATGCTCGATTTGGCGGCCGCGAAGGACGGCGTTTTTGCCGTCTGTCTGTCCGGCGGCTCGACGCCTCATGGGCTCTATGAACATCTGGCTGAACTGCCTTATCGCGATCGCTTTCCCTGGCAGCGAGCTCATTGGTTCTGGGGCGATGAGGGTTTCGTGCCGCACAATGACGCGCTTAGCAACTACCGCATGGTGCGCGAGGCACTCCTTTCGCGCGTGCCGATCCCTGCTATCAACATCCATCCGATTCCCACCGAAGGTGTCAGTCCTGACGCGGCGGCGTCTACTTACGGGCGCGAACTTAAAACCTTTTATGGCGCCGAGCGCCTCGATCCGGCTCGGCCGCTGTTCGATGTAAATCTTCTCGGACTAGGACCGGATGGGCATACAGCCTCGCTGTTCCCGGGCAATGCGGTGCTGGCGGAACGCGCCAAATGGGTCGCCGCCGTTGTCGGCGCCAAGCCAGAAGCGCGCATTACGCTGACCTATCCGGCGCTCGAGAGCAGCCGGCACGCGGCCTTCTTGGTCACCGGAAAGGAGAAGCGGACGACCTTCGCCCGGCTTCGCTATGGTGACGAGAGCCTGCCGGCAGCGCGGCTTCATCCGATTTCCGGGGTGACGTGGTTTCTGGACAGAGCGGCGGCTGGAACCGAGACATGAAGAAAAAAGTGAAAAATGCCGCGAGCAGTGATTCTCAGGCCAAGGTCTCCACCTTGAGTATCGATATCGGTGGTACCGGCCTGAAGGCATCGGTTCTTGATCGCACAGGAAAAATGTTGGTCGATCGCGTCCGTGTGGCGACACCTTACCCTTGCACACCGAAAATTCTCTTGAAGGCGCTTGCAGACCTCATCGCTCCATTACCCCCTTTCGACCGTATCTCAGTTGGATTTCCAGGCGTAATCCGCGACGGACGAACTCTCACCGCGCCGCATTTTAGCGAACGTCCGTGGTGCAATTTTCCATTGGCTGCCGCCTTGTCCAAGCGTTTCGGCAAGCCGGTTCGCTTGCTCAACGATGCCGAAGTCCAGGGTTTTGGAATTGTGAAAGGGCGAGGACTAGAAGTCGTGCTGACGCTTGGCACCGGCGCCGGCACGGCAGTATTCCGTGACGGCGTACTGATGCCACATCTCGAATTGGCGCAGCATCCCATCCACCTCAACAAGACTTATAACGATCACATCGGCAGCGAAGCCTTGCTACGCGATGGAGCGAAGAAATGGAGTCACCACGTCCACAAGCCGATCAAAATTCTCAACTCGCTCCTTCATTACGATCAACTGTATCTCGGTGGCGGCAACGGAAACAAAGTCATCAGGCCGCCGCGCGACGTCAGGATTGTATCGAATCAGGCTGGGATTACGGGTGGTATTCGGCTTTGGGATGCTGATATCGATGGGCTTTTTGCAAGAGGGCAATAGCGGCCAGACGCCGCGGACGAACTCCAAAGCCGGGGCCAAAATTACCCCCGGTGAGCGTGGATGGGAACCGCTGAGGGAGACCGATCATGGCAGCTAATATCAGTTGTGACCTTAAAGGTACGGCTTCAAGCCTGCCGCATTTCTGGGAACATACCATCGGCAGTTGCCACGCCCCATTGGCGTTACGAGCCGACTGGCAGGCGCAAATGCGACGCTCGCACGACGAGCTTGGATTCGGCCATGTGCGAATGCACGGCCTATTGTGCGACGACATGGGCACGCTGATCGGTGAAGGAGATACTCTTTTCTATTCATTCTTTAATGCAGATCAGATCTTCGACTTTCTGCTTTCGATCGGCATGAAGCCGTTCGTCGAGCTGAGCTTCATGCCCAGTATCTTGGCGTCCGGCGATAAGACGGTTTTCCATTATCGTGCCAATGTCACACCGCCGAAGGACTACGCGCAATGGGCGACGCTGATCCGCAAGCTGGTCGCCCACTGGGTCGAGCGCTATGGCCTGGTCGAAGTTCGCCAATGGTTCTTTGAAGTCTGGAATGAGCCGAATCTCGACGCTTTCGGCAGCGGCAAACAGGACGATTATTTCAAGCTTTATCGCTACACCGCCGAGGCGATAAAATCGGTCGATAGTGAACTGAAGGTGGGAGGGCCAGCGACTGCGGCAAACGCCTGGATCGACGATTTCATTGGGTTTTGTACGAAAAGCCAACTGCCGACCGACTTTATCAGCACGCATCATTATCCGACCGACGCCTTCGGGCAGCCTGGTGACGACACCGAAGCGCAACTTTCGAAAAGCCGGCGTAGCGTCCTGCGCGACGAAACGCGGGAGGTGCGGAAGCAGGCTGGCAACCGTCCGATCTATTATACGGAATGGTGCACCTCTTCCAATCCACGCGACCCGATGCATGACGAGCCGTATGCCGCCGCTTTCATCACCAAGACTATCATGGAAGCGAACGGGCTGGTTCAAGGCTATAGCTACTGGACTTTTTCCGATATCTTCGAAGAAAATTATTTTCCGTCGGTGCCGTTTCACGGCGGCTTCGGCCTGCTCAACATTCACGGCATTGCCAAGGCCGCCTATCGCGCCTTCGAATTGTTGCACGCGCTTGGCACTGAATTGATGACGGTCGAAGGAACGCATCCGACCGTGGACGCATGGGTTGTTCGTGACGACGGGGCTGCGACTGTTCTTCTCACCAACTACGCTTTGCCACGTCACCCGATCGCCTCGGAAACCATTCAAATTAAACTTGGCAGCGCCCAAGCCCCGAGGGAGGCCACGATCCGGCGGATCGATTCTGATCATGCCAATGCGAAAGGACGCTGGCAGGAAATGGGGTCTCCGGAATATCTAAACTCGGCGGTCGTGGCGGAACTCAATACCGTGTCGCGTTGCCAATCCGAACCTTTTCCGTTTGACTTCCGGGATGGCGCGTTGGGCTTCGATGTCACTTTGCCGCCTCTCTCGGTGGCGGCCGTCACCTTTCGGTTTCCGGCGCGTGATCATGGCTGAATTGTCCGCTCAATCGGATGAAGAATTGCTGGATCGTTTCCAGCGTGCTGCATTCGGTTACTTTTTGGAACAATACAATCCTGAAAACGGCCTGGTGGCCGATAGAAGCCGCGCGGGCGCGCCCGCCAGCATAGCGGTCGTAGGCTTTGCGCTGTCGTGCTATCCGGTGGGAGTTGAGCGCGGTTGGATGACGCGCGCGGATGCGGCGGCACGCACGCTCGTCACTTTGCGGTTTTTTTGCAATAGCCTGCAAAGCGAACAACCGGACGCGACCGGCTATAAAGGCTTCTATTACCACTTCCTCGACATGAAGGCTGGCAAGCGTGTTTGGCAGTCGGAACTGTCGCTGATCGACACCACGCTGCTGCTCGCGGGGGTGCTCACCGCAGGCGTGTATTTCGACGAGGACACGACAACCGAGAGCGAGATTCGCGAACGTGCCGATGCGATCTACCGTCGCGTCAATTGGCAATGGGCGCGCGGCGGTGGAACGACCGTCCGGCAGGGATGGAAGCCGGAGTGCGGATTTTTGCATTATGGCTGGGATGGCTATGACGAGGCGATCATTCTCTATGTCCTGGGGTTGGCATCGCCGACCCATCCCCTTCCAGAGCGCAGCTACATAGAATGGACTGCGACCTATCAGTGGGAAAACATCTACGAATACGAATTTCTATATGCGGGGCCGCTCTTCATTCATCATTTTTCCCAGGCCTGGATCGATTTTGCCGGCATACGCGATCACTTCATGCGCGAGAAAAAGAGCGACTATTTCGAAAACAGCCGACGCGCCACGTATGTGCAGCGCGAATACGCACGGCGTAATCCGTTCGGGTTTGAAGGCTATGGCAAGGACTGTTGGGGTATCACGGCGAACGACGGGCCCGGTTTCCAGAAACTGAAAATCGACGGCAGGGAACGCCGTTTTCTCGGCTATGCCGCACGCGGCGTGCCCTACGGGCCCGACGATGGCACCATCGATCCGTGTGCGGTACTCGCCTCGCTGCCCTTCGCACCCGAACTTTCCTTGTCGGCGCTGCGCCATTTTTGTGCGCGTTACCCGCAGATGATCCGGGATTCCAGATTGCCAAGCGGCTTCAATCCGACTTTGCCGAGAGATGGGCCGTCCGGCTGGGTCTCAGAAGCTTATTTTGGGCTCGACCAGGGGATCGTCGTCCTTATGATTGAGAATTATCGCTCGGGGCTGATTTGGAAACTAATGCGGCAATGCCCTTATATCGGCAGCGGACTGCGCCGCGCCGGATTTACTGATGGTTGGTTGTCATGACAAATTCATCCTTACAGCAAGAGCAGGCTACGCGGAGCGATCAATTATCGCCAAGTGCGCAGCCGGATGACCGTTTCCATCGAGCGCTCCTGCATAATGTTCACCCGCTCGCATGGCGCAATCCAAAATCCACGGGCAAATACAAACTGGTCGTCATCGGCGCGGGGCCGGGTGGGATCACCGCGGCGCGCGAAGCGGCTGCGCTCGGCGCAAAGGTGGCGCTCATCGAGCGCAATTTCATCGGCGGAGATCGCTTGAACGTCGGCTGCGTGCCCTCGAAGGCGATCATTCGCACCGCACGGCTCTATGCGGAAATGCGCAACGCGGACAATGTCGGCGCCCAAGTGCCAGGCAGTATCGGCATCGGCTTTCCAACGGTGATGGAGCGGATGCGGCGGATCCAGGCCCGCCTCAGCCGGGCCGACTCGGCACAACGATTGAGTGAGGCGGGCGTCGATGTGTATTTCGACGAAGCGCGCTTTGCAGGTTTCGACACAGTCGAGGTGGCCGGCGACAAGCTGCGGTTTAGAAAGGCGCTCATCGCGACCGGTGCGCGGCCGCTGACCCCGCCGATTCCAGGACTAACCGAAGTCGGCTATTTGACCAACGAGAATGTCTTCAATCTGACCGAGTGCCCACGCCGCCTGTTGGTGATCGGCGGCGGTCCTCTCGGCTGCGAATTGGCGCAGGCATTTTGCCGGTTCGGCTCGCATGTCATTATTGCACAAGACGACCCGATGTTCTTGCCCAAGGAAGAACGCGACGCGGCGCAAATTCTTTCGGATTCTCTGGCGCGTGATGGTGTCGAGATTCATCTCAATACAACGGTGGTCGGAGTTCGTTTGGACGGCAAACGGAAAATTGTCGAACTTGTGTGTGCCGGCGATAAATTCAGTGTTTCCGTCGATGAAATCCTTGCCGGCATCGGCCGGGCGCCCAATGTTGAAGGGATGAATCTTGAGGCCGCTGGCGTCCGTTACGACACGGGGACCGGAATTCATGTCAACGACTTCCTGCAAACCACCAACCGGAGAATCTACGCGGCTGGCGACGTGTGCCTGGAACACAAGTTCACGCACGCGGCTGAGGCTTCGGCGCGCATTGCGATTAGAAATGCGCTATTCCTCGGTCGCAAGCGGCTGAGCGCGCTGACGATCCCCTGGTGCACTTATACTGATCCAGAGATCGCCCATATCGGCCTCTATGTTCGGGAGGCGCGGGAAAAAGCGATCCCGGTGACGACATTCACGATCTTGATGCAGGACGTTGACCGCGCGGTGACCGACGGCGAAGAGCAAGGATTCGTGAAAATTCATGTGCGACAGGGCAATGATCGTATTCTGGGCGCCACCGTCGTCGCGCGCCATGCTGGGGAGATGATCAACGGAATCTCTCTTGCGATCACCTCGGGTATCGGTTTGCGCGCACTCGCGAGGGTCATTCATACCTACCCGACGCAAGCCGGCGCCATAAAAATGGCGGCGGAGGCCTATAACCGCACGCGCTTGACCCCAACACTCAAATCTCTGACCAAGCGCTGGTTGGCGTGGTAACAGCGGAAGCGTTGACGAATTGCCCGAACGACTGACGAACTAAAGGGCGCCAGAGCGGTGATTTTAATGGTTTCTATCGGATTGCGAACCTGGTGCGAGTGATCAGAATTACCGCCGCCGAAACGGATGCAACACATTTGCAACATTCAGTCGTAAGTCGTTGATAAATCGATTGTCGAAACAGTTTCCTAAACCGAAGGTCGGAGGTTCGAAAGGGAGCCGGCGTTTCAGTTAACTGCTTGCCATCATTCCCCAGAAGAACGGGTATCGGATCACTGCCCAGTTACGGCGCTGTTCGATCTTTAAGCGTCCGTCCGGAAACTTTTGCCTGAAAGCATTGGAGGAAATTCGGCATGGGCTTCACAACAAGCGTCTTTCCGGCACCTCATTTAACTTCTTGATCTAAAAAAACGAGTCAAATCAAACGCATGTTTCCGGACAGACTCTAAGTAGAGCCTACCTGATGCCCATTTTTAAATTGGCCCGTAAGCGGCTAATTTCCTTGCAGCGCATCACCCGTGCGGTCAAAATATTGG
>PMAF01000194.1 GCA_003152455.1 Hyphomicrobiales bacterium | reverse complement strand
GCCGCCTGCCGGCGCATCAGCGCCGGCTCGTCGGAAGTGGAGACCACCACCACCGAACGCGCGAGGCCCGCCGGGCCGAGATCGTCCTGCAAGAATTCCTGCACCTCGCGGCCGCGTTCGCCGACCAGGCCGATGACCGAAACGTCGGCCGACACGTTGCGGGCGAGCATGGACAGCAGCACCGATTTGCCGACGCCGGAGCCGGAGAAGATGCCCATGCGCTGGCCGCGGCAGACGGTGAGGAAGGTATTGAGCGCGCGCACCCCGAGATCGAGCGGCTCGCCCACGCGCATGCGCGTATGCGCCGGCGAGCGGAACGGGTAAGGCGCCGGCCCGGGCGGCAGGGCGCCCTGCCCGTCGATCGGCTCGCCCATGGCGTTGACCACGCGGCCAAGCCAGCGTTCGGACGGACGGAAGGTGCCGGCGGCGGTGGCGACCACCGCCCGGCAGCCGCGCCGCACGCCGTCGAGCGCGGCAAACGGCATGGCCAGCGCATGGCCGCCGTGAAAACCCACTACCTCGCAGGGATCGCCGCCCCGACGCCGGTCTCGATCGACAGCCGCGCGCCGACCGACATGGCGTGGATCGGGCCGGCAACTTCCACCATCAGCCCGCGCACGCCGACCACGCGGCCATAGATCTCCGCGCTGTCGAGGTCGACGATCTGTTCGGCGAGGGCTTTCATCGCGCCGCGGCCCTCGCCGGTGGGTTCAAGCCGTTAATGGCCCGCAGCACCCATTCACTTGCCCTTAGGCTTACCGGCCAAATGCCGGCTTTAACGGAGTGTTTACCCGCGTCGTTAATCATTGGGTCATCGTCCATGGGACTTAACGGCTGCGTTTCGCGCGGCCAGGACGGAAGGGGCGAGTCGGTAGAGTCGGTTAGCTCCGACTCTTAAACCTGGACATGAGACGGCACGTGGCCAAAAAACCACTCTCTGGCAATATCTTACGCCGATTCTGGTCAATCTGCCTACGGCGGGCTTGCATAAGAGAATCAGGTTTTGTTAACCATGTCCGAATAGTGTCGAATCGGTTTGTCCCGCAGCGTTATTTCAAACTCGCCGCCTTTGCGGCGCTGACCTAAGGCCCGGTTGCGGCGAGAAGGGGACTGGCATGCGCGTTTTACTGATTGAAGACGATAGCGCGACCGCTCAATCCATCGAGTTGATGCTGAAATCCGAAAGTTTCAACGTCTACACGACGGACCTCGGCGAAGAAGGCGTCGACCTCGGCAAGCTCTACGATTACGACATCATCCTGCTCGACCTGAACCTGCCCGACATGTCGGGCTTCGAGGTTATGCGCTCGTTGCGGGTGTCGAAGGTTAAGACGCCGATCTTGATCCTGTCCGGCCTCGCCGGCATCGAAGACAAGGTCAAAGGTCTCGGCTTCGGCGCCGACGACTACATGACCAAGCCATTCCACAAGGACGAGCTGATCGCGCGCATCCACGCGATCGTGCGCCGCTCCAAGGGCCACGCCCAGTCGGTCATCAACACCGGCGACCTGGTCGTCAATCTCGACACCAAGACGGTCGAAGTCGGCGGCCAGCGCGTGCACCTCACGGGCAAAGAATATCAGATGCTCGAGCTGCTCTCGCTGCGCAAAGGCACGACGCTCACCAAGGAGATGTTCCTCAACCATCTCTACGGCGGCATGGACGAGCCGGAGCTCAAGATCATCGACGTGTTCATCTGCAAGCTGCGCAAGAAGCTTGCGAACGCCTCGAGCGGCAAGAACTACATCGAGACGGTCTGGGGCCGCGGCTACGTGCTGCGCGAGCCGGCCGACATGGAAGAGCGCATTCCGGCGTAAGCCGCCGCTTTCGAAATCTCTGCCAATTCAAACCCCGCCGGAAACGGCGGGGTTTTTTAGTGCGGGCATGGTCCGGCGCGGCGAAATCGCGCCGCACCGGAGCGCCGAGACGAAAATCCAGGCGCTATTGAGCTTCGACCGTTCCGTTCGAGCTGGCCTGATCGACCGCCGCCGGCAGATGCTCGGCCAACAGCTTCAAGGCCTGATCCACAGGAACGCCGAAATGCTCGGCGATCTGCCTGACGTGCTCGTCGCCGAGCGCGGCCTGAAGCTGCTGCGGCGTAACCGGCAAGTTGCTGCCGTTGCCGAGCCACGACTGGACCTGCGTGCCCAAGCCGCCTTGCTGGAGCTGGTTCACGATCCCCTGCATATCGCCGAGGTTCGTCTTGGCCAGCGCCGCCGAGATCAGGCCGGGCGCGGCGGCGCCGAGCATGCCGCCGAGCGATCCGCCGAGGTTATCGAATAGTCCCATTGTCGACCTCCTTTTGCGTGAAGCGAGCGCCCTGCCCGTTCAGGGCTGTTTCTCGTTCTTGGCGGCGCGCATGCCTTGCTTGGTCGCGTCGGTCTCGCACATGTAGGCACCTTTTTTCGTATGACCGTAATCGGCGTGACCGGCGAAGTGGAAGATCTTCGATTCGAGGTTGGCCCAGACCACCGTGCCGGTTGGGCAGTGCGCCTTGGCCTGGCCTTCCGCGGTGAATTGATTGGCGCCTGAAGGCTGACCCGCGGCGGGCGCCGGTTCGGTCTTGGCCGTGGACTTGGCGGGCGCCGGCGCTGGCGGCGCCATCTTCGTTGCTGCGGGCTGAGCGGCCGGTGCCATCTTGGTTTGCGCCGGAGCAGCGGGCGCAGCCGGCGGTGTCATGGCCGCTTTGCCTTCCTTGCATTTCGCGACATAGGCCTTCTCGGTGATGCCTTTGGCTTGGTTGGCCGCCTTATTGGCGCGCCATTCGTCCTCGCATTCCTTCGCGGTTTTCTTTTCGCCCGCGGCCGGAGCGGCCATCTTGGCGGACGTCTTCTCCTTAGCAGCCGGTGTCTTTTCCTTGGCGGTCGTCGCGGCGGGAGCAGCCTTCGGCTTTTCGGCGCTGGTGTCCGCCTTGCACGTATCGACGTAGGCCTTCTCAGTGATGCCCTTGGCCTGGTTGGCCGCCTTGTTCGCGGTCCACTCCGCCCGGCATTCCTTTGCCGTCTTCGCGGCGGCAGGAGACGCGAACGCCATAACGCCGGCGATCGCCGCGCACATCATGGGGCCGATAAAAGACTTATTCATTTTCAACTCCTGGGTTTCACCGAAACGCGACAAGCGAATGACACCGAGCGCTCTATCGCAGCCAAATCACGGGCTGCAGGCTCGAGAGGGGTGCGTCGATCGCCCGCTCTCGAGCGTTTGCGGATGAAGCGAATTGAACGGGTCGCCTCAGGCGCCCTCTTCGCACTTCTTCAGGAAGCTCCCCTTGGCGGCGCCGGAAAGCGCCTTGCCGTTCTTGTCCACGGCCTTGGGCTCGCAGGCATCGGCCTTGCACTTCTTCAGGAAGCTAGTCTTGGCGGCGCCGGCAAGCGGCTTGCCGTCTTTACTGACTGCCATGGTTTCGCAACTCGCGGCCATGGCCGAACCGGCGGCGAAAGCCGAGATAAGGGCAGCAAGGAGTATCCGTTTCATTATTTCCTCCGTTCGCGTGGGCGAAGTTCCACTGGGACAATTATTCATTGCAGAGGATGCGGGCAGAACGCAATCGCTATCGGTCGTTCTTGTATTGCCTCCGGTTGAAAATCGACCGCTTGCACCGATAATCGCAAAGGCAGTGCGTGGTATCCAGATACAGGCACAAAGCACCGCCGCCATCGCAGCGATGACCCGGTGCCTATGGAACTAAAAGCGCCGGAGCGCGTTGCCTCTAGGAATTTCCCATCCAAATGGAGTTCTCATGAAAGCCAAGCTTTTGGTATCGACGATATTTGCTGCGACGCTGGCGCTGCCTTTGGCCGCGCAGGCACAAGGCACTGTGCGCGGCGCGCAAGAAGGTGCGCAGCAGGGCGCCCATGATGCCGGTCCGGTCGGCGCGGTCGTCGGTGGGGCAGTGGGCGCCGTTGCCGGTACAGTCGGCGGCATCCTTGGCGTTGAGGATCGTCCGCGCTTCCGCGAATACGTCGTGCACGAGCGGCTGCCGTCTTATCACTACAGCGGTGAATTCATGGTCGGCGCCGTGCTGCCGGAAAGCGGCCTCACCTACTACGACATTCCCGGCGAATACCACGTGCAGGGCTACCGCTACGCCTACGTGAACGACCACGCCGTGCTGGTCGATCCGCGCACCCGCGTGATCGTGCAGATCATCGACTAGGCAATGCCTGTCCCGATCCTTGAAAAGGATCGAACCATGTTGAAAGTCATTACTGTTGCGGCCATTGCCGCTCTGGCTTTGGCCGTCACCGTCGCACCGAAGCCCGCGCTCGCGCGCGACGGCGGCGCAGTCGCCGCCGGCGTCATCGGCGGCCTCGCGGTCGGCGCGATTATCGGCTCGCAGGCCAATCGCGGCTATTACGGCGGCCCGGGCTACTACGAGCAGAGCTATCAGCCAGCCTACGACGACGGCGACTGCCATATCGAGCGACAGCGCGTGGCCGACGGATACGGACGCGTTTACATCCGGCGCGTTCGCGTGTGCGACTGATCGCGCGACCCGCATTTCGCGCGATACGTCTTACGTTAAATCTTGAATGAGCCTTCGGGCTTGGACTTCCCAACTTAACCCCGCCGGAAACGGCGGGGTTTTTTATCGGCAACACACCGTCAAAAAAAATCTTGGACGGCCTACGCCTTCACCGCGAACCTGAGCACGTTGCTCACGGGCGCGGCTTTCGAGGCCGGCGTATTCGGCACGTAGAGCCCGCGCCTGTCGGCCATCGGCTTGAACGCGTCGGTCAGGCCGATCACGGTTTCGGCGGCGCCTAAAACCAAAAAGCCGTCCGAAGGCATCTGGCGCGCCAGGCGGTTGAGCACACCAATCTTGGTCTCCTGATCTAAATAGATCAGCACGTTGCGGCAGAACACCAGGTCGAAAGTGCCGAGGCTGGAAAAATCGTTGAGTAGATTGAGCGCACGGAACGACACCATGGCGCGGATCTCGGGCGCGATCTGCCAGGCCTCGCCGACCTGGCTGAAGAACTTCACCAACTGCTGGATCGGCAACCCGCGCTGCACTTCGAACTGGTTGTAGATTCCGGCCTTGGCCTTCGCCAGCACGTCGGTCGAAATGTCGGTGGCGACGATCTCGACGCGCCAGCCGGCTAGCGCCGGCCCGACGCCTTTCAGGCTCATCGCCAGCGAATAGGGCTCCTGGCCGGTGGCGCAGGCCGCGCACCAGATGCGCAGGCGCTTCTCGCGCGCGCGCGCGGCCATCAGCGCCGGCAGGATGGTGAGGCGGAAGTGCTCGAACGGCACCTTGTCGCGGAAGAAGAACGATTCGTTGGTGGTCATCGCCTCGACCACCTCGACGCTGAGCGGCGAGGCGGCGGCGGCCTTGAGCTTGGCCACCAGTTCGGCAAGGCCAACGAACCCGTGCTTGCGCGCGACCGGCAACAGGCGGCTTTCGGCGAGATATTGTTTCTCGGCCGACAGCACCAGACCGGAGCGCTGGCGCAGAAGCTGGCGCAGATAGTCGAAGTCCTGCGGGGTCACGCGCGCTCTCCCGTGAACAGGCGCACCAGCCGGGGCGCGATCTCGTTGAGCGGCAGCACGCCCGAGCAGAGGCCGGCGTGCGCGACCTGGCCCGGCATGCCCCAGACCACGCTCGAAGCTTCGTCCTGCGCCAGGATAGCGCCGCCGGCGGCGGCAATCGCCTGCGCGCCGCGCAAGCCGTCCGAACCCATGCCGGTGAGCACCAGGCCGAGAACTTTGGGACCCCAGACCTCGGCGGCCGAGGCAAACAGCGGGTCCACGGCGGGCCGGCAGAAATTGACCGGCGGGCCGTCGCCGAGCGCAATCACAGCGAAGCCGTCGCGGCGCACCACCGACATGTGGCGGTTGCCGGGGGCGAGATAGATCGTGCCGGCATTGACCTCCTCGCCCTCCTGCGCCTCGCGCACCGGACGCTTGGCGACGCGGGCCAGGTGCTCGGCCAGGATGGTCGTGAAGGTCGGCGGCATGTGCTGG
Organism: Hyphomicrobiales bacterium; assembly: GCA_003152455.1. Lineage (GTDB taxonomy): Bacteria > Pseudomonadota > Alphaproteobacteria > Rhizobiales > Xanthobacteraceae > Pseudolabrys. The sequence continues at coordinate 4,339 of PMAF01000194.1, read as the reverse complement.
GTGATCAGCACCGGCGCGCGGTCGAGCACGCTGCCGATCTGGCTGACAATGGCGTTGAGCGCCTGCGGGCCTCCGGTCGAGGAGCCGATCACCAGCACGCTCGGCGGCGTCGGCGGCAACGCGCGCAGCACGATCGGCTGCGCCGCGGCACGAAGCTTCGGCGGCAGCGGCAGCGCCGTCCCTGCCCCCGGCGCGGACGCGCGCAGATTGACGGGCCGCAGCCGCTTCGAGCGCGCCCCAAGCTGGCGGATTTTTTCGATCAGCTCGCGGCGGAAAGCGGGGGAACCGGTGATTTCGCGGTTGCTGGCCGGCTTCGGGATGTAATCGGTAGCGCCGAGCGAAAGCGCTTTCAGGCTGATCTCGGCATTCCGCCGCGTCAGGGTCGAGGCCATGATCACGACCAGGTCGCGCCGTTTTTCCAAAAGCATCGGCAAAGCGGCGATGCCGTCGAGCTCCGGCATGTCGACGTCGAGCAGCACTACGTCGGGATCGACGCGTTCGATCTGATTGACGGCGTCACGGCCGGTACGCAGCGTGGCGACCACTTCGAGGTCGGGCTCGGCCTCCACCCAGCGCGCAAACAAGCCGCGCACGACCACGGAGTCGTCCACGATCATGACGCGGATGCGCCGGCCGATAGCGCTGTTGGACGAAGTGGGTGCCACGACTACGTTCATCGGACCAGGACGCCTTTACAAAACGGTTCCCGACGGCGAGACGGCGGTCAGATCAGTCCGACTTCCTGGAACTTGGCTTCCACGATCTCCTTGTCGAACGGCTTCATGATGTATTCGTTGGCGCCGGCGTGCAGGGCGCGCGCGATATGCGCGACGTCGTTCTCGGTGGTACAGAACACCACCTTGGGCTTGTCGCCGCCCGGCAATTTGCGCAACGAACGCAGGAACTCGTAGCCGTCCATCTTCGGCATATTCCAGTCGAGCAGGATCGCATCGGGCAGATGACGCTTGCAGGCGTCGAGCGCCTGCTCGCCGTCCTCGGCTTCCACGATTTCGAATTCGAGCCCCTCGAGGATGCGCCGCGCCACCTTGCGGATTACGCTTGAGTCGTCAACGACCAAACAATTTTTCATTTCGTACCCTCGTTATTCTCGTTCAACGGTCCAATTATCATTTCTGCCATCCGCCTCATGCGGCGATCGCGCTCGTGCCGATGTCGAGAACGCGGTCGACATCGACGACGATGAGAAGTTGTCCGTCCAGGCGATAGATGCCGGCCGACACGCGCGCCAGCCGCTGATCCAGATTGATCGGGTTGGGCTCGCGCGCGGCGTCGTCGAGCTTGAGCACCTCGCCTACGCTGTCGATCAGCAAGCCGTAGGATTCGGCCCGCGATTCGACGCCGATCGCCATGACCGGTTCGCCGACGTCGCGTTGGCCGAGCCCGAAGCGCCGGCGCAGGTCGATCAGCGTCGCGATGCGGCCGCGCAGATTGAGCACGCCGGCGATTTCCGGCGGCGCCAGCGGAACCCGCGCCAGCCGCTCTGGAATGAAGACGTCCTGCACGCGCATGATCGGCAATCCGAACAACTGGCCGCCGATCATGGCGGTGACGTATTCGGTCTGTTTCCGCTGGGTGTTTTCTGTGCTCATGGCTTGCCGGTCACGCCGCGCGGCCGACGTCGGCCTGCTCCTTGAGCGCCGCGATCAGCCCCTGCCGGTCGAATTTGGCGACATAGTCGTAGAAGCCCACCTGACGGCCGCGCTCGACCGCTTCGGCCGATACGACCGAGGACAGCGCGATAATCGGCAAATCGGCGGTCAACGGATCGCCGTGCAGGCGCTCGGCGAATTCGAAGCCGCTCATCTCGGGCATTTCGATGTCGGTGACGACCACATCGAAGGCGCGCCCACTCTTGAACATCGCCAGCGCTTCCGGCGCGGACGCGGCGGCGGTCACCGCGTAGCCGAGGGCCTGCAGCACCGGCGTGAGCATGTTGCGAAAGAACGGGGAATCGTCGATCAGCAATAGCGAGCGCGGTGAAGCGGCCTTCGACGGCTCCTTGTTGCGGAACCAGTCCTCGAAGGCGACCGGCAGGAAGTAGCCGACGTCGATGATTTCGGTGGCGTGGCCCTTGATGATGGCGGAGCCGAGCACGCCGGAGCCGTCGCCGCCGACCTGAATATCGAGACGCTCGTCGACGATGTCGACGATCTCATCAACCACCAGCGCCATCGAGCGGGCGCCATCCGAGAACACCAGCAGCGCCTGGGCGCCCTCGCCCTTTACGCGCACGCTCTCGTTCATGCTCACCAGCGGCATCAGCTGGCCGCGGTACTGCACCATGTGACGGCCGTTCGACAATTCGATCTTGCGGGCGTCGATTTCCTCGAGCCGCGTGATCAGCGCGAGCGGCACCGCCTTGGGCTGGGCCGAGCCGGCGCGGAACACCAGCAACGACGTTTTCTGTTCGTCGGGCGCGGCGTGGCGGACGTCGGCGGCTTCCTCGGCGTCGGGCTGCGACGTAACCGTGCTGCCGAGCGACTGCGCAACACCGTTCGGGTCGATGATCATGATCACCGAGCCGTCACCGAGAATGGTGTTGCCGGAAAACATCGCGATGTGACGCAGCTTGCTCGACAGCGGCTTCACCACGATTTCCTCGGTGTGGAAGACGCTGTCGACCACGATGCCGAAGCTCTGGCTGCCGACCTGCGTCACCACGATGAAACCGCTCTCGACGTCGCCCGGTTCCGGGTCGATACCTAGCAATTGGCTAAGCCGCGCCAGCGGCAGCAGCTTGTCGCGCAGGCGCAGCACCGCGGTATCCTTGATGCGCTCGACCCGGTGATCGCCGCCGCCGCGCGCCCGCACCAACTCAATCACCGCAATTTGCGGGATCGCGAAGCGCTCGCCGCCGGCCTCGACGATCAAGGCCGCGACGATCACGAGCGTGAGCGGAATCTTGACGGTGAAACTCAAGCCGACGCCGGTCACCGACTTCACGTCAATGGTGCCGCCGATCTGGTCGATGTTGTTGCGCACCACGTCCATGCCGACGCCGCGGCCGGAAACGCTGGTGACTTTCGCCGCGGTGGAAACTCCGGGCGCGAAAATGAATTTGTGGATCTGCGCTTCGCTCAACTTGTCGGCGTCGGCTTCCGCGACCAGGCCCTGGGCGATCGCCTTGGCCTTGATGCGCGCCGTATCGAGCCCGCGGCCGTCGTCGGCGATCTGAATAATGATATGGCCGCCTTCGTGATAGGCTGACAGCCGGATGCGTCCGTTTTCGGATTTGCCGGCCGCGCGCCGCTGCTCCGGCGTTTCCAAACCGTGGTCGGCCGAATTGCGCACCATATGGGTGAGCGGATCCTTGATCAGGTCGAGCACCTGGCGGTCGAGCTCGGTCTCGGCGCCTTGCATTTCCAGGTCGATTTGCTTGCCGAGCTCGTTGGAGAGGTCGCGCACGATGCGCGGCAGCTTCTGCCAGGCATTGCCGATCGGCTGCATGCGCGTCTTCATGACGCCTTCCTGCAACTCGGCCGTGACGTTGGACAGCCGCTGAAGCGGCGCCTTGAATTCCGAATCCTCGTGGCGGCGCACGAGCTCGAGCAGTTGATTCCGCGTGAGCACCAGCTCCGACACCATCGTCATCAGCCGTTCGAGCGTGTCGACGGTGACGCGGATCGACTGGTTGGCGGCTTTGGCGTTGTCGTCGTCCTTGGGCGGCTCAGCCGGCGCGGGCTTGGCGGGTTTCGGGCTGCGCGGCTCGACCGGGGTTTCGCGGAACGCGCGCTCGAGATCGTCGAGCGAATCCTCGCCCGGGCGCAACGGCCGTTCGAGCACTTGCGGCGTTAGCGTTCCAACCGCGCGTTGCGGCGCCGCTGGCACGGACGCCGGCGCGAGCCGTTCGACCATGCCCTCCAGATCGGAAATCAGGTCGTCGTCGGCGCCATCCGGCTCGCGCTGTTCGCGTTCGAGCGATTCCAGGATCTGCTTGATACGATCGATGGTGGTGAGGATGAGCGTGACGGCGTCGTTAGTGGCCGGCAGCCCGTCGCGAAACTTGCCCATCAGCGTCTCGGCGGCATGCGCGAGCGCTTCCAGCCGCGGCAATCCGAGGAAGCCGCAAGTACCCTTGATGGTGTGCACGAGACGGAAGACGTTCGCGAGAATTTTGGCGTTGTTCGGATCCTGCTCGAAACGCACGAGCTCGACGTCCACCACGTCGAGACTCTCGTTGGTCTCGGTCACGAATTCCCGCAGCAGGTCGTCCATGAAAACGCCTTGGTCGACGGGCTCTGGCCCGTCCGCAGCTCTCCGTCGGGAGCGCGGCCAGTGTGTCGATGAAGCGTTTAATTTTGGTTGCGGAGAGGTATAC
>PMAF01000128.1:2727-3405 GCA_003152455.1 Hyphomicrobiales bacterium | reverse complement strand
AATATTCCCATTGAGAAGATTAACACGATCGACCAGCCGCTTATGGCGCTGGCCAGTGCCATCAAGGCTAAAGACCGCGCGCGCTTCGGCAGCGCCTTCGCCAATCTTACCGCCACCTGCAACGGCTGTCACGAGGCGGCCCATGTCGGCTTTGTCGCGATTCGGGTTCCGACCGCGTCTCCATTTAGCAACCAATCATTCATGCCAAATAAGGTTCCGTGAAACGGGAATGGAAAAGAATGGCCGAAAACAGGCAACTTATTCTCGATAGCTGATCAAAATACGAGAGCGCGAGGCGCGGGGAGCAGGACTGACCTCGGTGAAGAGGGGGTCGATCTCGGCAAGCTGTACGATTACGACATCATCTTGCTCGATCTGAACCTGCCGGATATGTCGGGCTTCGAGGTGTTACGGAGCCTGCGGCCCGAAAGTGCGGCTTTGTCGCCAGGGCGGTATCGGCAACTAGGGTGCGACCCGGCGGCTGTGGTGGAGGAAGGGAAGGCCGCGATGCGCGCGCGGTTTGAAGCGATGCGGCGGTAGGCGCTCTGCCCGCGCTAGCTCAACAGCGACCAGACTCGCCAACCAAGCAAGAATATTATTGCCGCCTGCATGAGAGCGAAGGTCACAGTCCATGAAGCTCACGCTCATCCGCATCGCTGCACTGTTGCCTGTACTCCT
>PMAF01000128.1:0-2686 GCA_003152455.1 Hyphomicrobiales bacterium | reverse complement strand
ACCTGCTTAGAGCTGGCGAAGCCAGTGAAGGAGATTCCTGGGGCTGACCAAATGGACAGCGGCAAACCCGTTGAGAAATCACATATCTCAAACTGTATGGTGAATGTCTGGATGCGCTGCTAAATTCTGCGTAATCGGACGCGGTAAAATTAGATTGCGGAGAAGGCGAATTAATTCAATGAGGCTCAGAGAAATTTCAGCACTCAAGTCCGCGTCCAAGGACGCGAATGCTATCAAGCCGAGACGATCAAGCGCCAACAACAAAAACTCGCAGACTGGAGCGCGCCTAACCGCACACCGCAAAATTCCACCCCACATCCCGCTAGCGAAACCCGTACGCTGCAACGCGCATAGGCGACGCGGAAAGACCGTTGCCTACCCATTCAGATAGGACAGATGCATTTTTCCCGTTTCATTTCCGGTCCGCAAAATGCGGCTCCATCGCGTTCAATGCAGACAATGCAACACGCACAAGTTCAGCCTGGCTGTGGGTGGTGTCGTTGCAATGTCCGGAATTGCGCTCTGCCGTGAACGCGCTGAAGAGTTTAAAGCGTCGACCGTCACTGCGGCCCTATGTATTCCCTAGAGGATTGCATGCCGTGCGCGGGGTGCACATAAGCACCAGCGGTCACCGGTTTTCAGGCCTGAAAAGGCGAATTGCGGAACTGGTGTAGAATGGTCGTTGCCGTGGGATTTGGAAAAGTCGAGAAACGCGGAAGTCAGGTAGTGTCCTAATTTGAGGATTTAGGCAGCCGCCCGGTGCCTTTACATTTTGGGCAGTCTTTCGGATCTGGCTTTCGTGTGAACCATCCGGCAGGTGCAGTTAGCTGCACGACTTTACCAGTCCCGCCGCAATCTGGGCATTTGTCATCGGGCATAGGAATATTCCGATCTAATTTTCCGAAAAGCCCAGCAGATGGGCAATGCGGAGTGAGAACATAGCCCCCAATCCGACGGCCAATACTATAAAGATTAGCAGTTTGCGCTTGTTGGCCCGATTGTCATAGGCCGTGACCCCAAGCCCATCGTACTCGACTCGCTATCGAAAAGCCAAATCGCGCAATGGTTTGACGGGTAGTTTTGGGGACAGGAGTTGGTCGAGGAATGCGATTATTTGATCAGGACTTGCGGCGATAAAGATTCTACGGAGTGTGTTCAGACCGAGAGCGAACAGCGACCAACCGCCGCGACAGAACCCGGCGGCTGAACCAGTCGAGCACAACGGGCAGATAGACGAAGCCGCGCGCCATCGGGATGTATGTGATGTCCATCGCCCACACATGGTTCGGCCGCGTGACCTCCATCCCGCGCAGCAGATAGACGCCTGCATTAGCTATTAAGAGCCTTGCCTACTTCGAAGGCTCAAAGTCACTCCGGTAATGTCACCAGCGTGCGGGTTCTCTCTTTGGCGGCATATACGATCACCTGAATGAACGGAAACTTCTTCTTCAGTTCCAAGCCTGCTTTCGATGCATCTTCAGAAGTCTTGTAGTCCGATTTGAACTTTCCATCGATCTCGAGGACAAAGCCCTCGGTTGGCAGAACATTAGCTGACGGATTTTTAGGTCTCGTCGCGGACACATCGGTTGACAAAGGTTTGGGCTTTGTCGTGAGAACGTTAGCTAATTGATTTTTTGGTCGTTGCGTATCATTGGTTACAGGCTGCTCACCTGCTCGCTCTTTCACTGCAAGCGGAGGCTTCTTCTCGTTCATACGGGGTCCCTTTGTTCGGATCTTTATCGAAGCCGCGGCAGATATCGACGGTTTCATTAAAGCTGATAAATGTATGTGCGGCTTACGCTTTGCTGTCGCGCAAGCTCCGCAACCGGAATACCTTTTTTGAGTTTCGCTTTCAACATTTTGCGAAATCTCAAAAGGCCTTTTCCAGTCCGGCGAACGCGCTTTCCGTTCGCTCGTTTCTTCCGCTCGCCATTCCCGTTGTGTAACGCTGGACGACCGCGCTTTGGCTTTGGATTTTCAGCGATCAGCTTCTCAGCAAGCTTGATGATACGTTGCAATTTTGACAATTCTTTAGCGTCTAGAGCCAACACTTCCTCCTGTTAGATGTGAATACCAGCCTCGTTCCGATTATGAAGCTATTAATTTGCTACCGTCAGCGCCGTCATGCTGCATGCGCTCGATCTCGTCCTTCAACTGGAGTTTTTGACGCTTTAACTCGACGATCTTCAGGTCATCAATGGAATTGTGCTTCAAAGCCTCGGCAATTTCTTTTTCAAGTTCATGATGCCGCCGCTCCAGTTCCGTAATGTGAGCTTGAATAGTCATATTCTTTCATTCTCCTTTGTTTATTTTATGGCGGTCTGCACCTCTGACAATCGACCGCTATTGTCCGGAATTTGTTGACAAGCTCGGCACTTGCTTGGCGAATGCCCTCGGCGCTGTTTTCGTTCTATTCTTTTAATTGCCTAGACAAATCAATTAGCGCTTGCTCGTTTGTGTCGCCCAATTTGGTATGAATCTCGCTGTCCTGCGCTACATACACAATCGTTAGCATCCTCTCGAAAAGGACGGTGCGTGACTTTGCAGGCAAAATATTGAAAGCCGCTTCGATAAACGGTTCTACTAATTCTATTCCATCCGCCTTCCATAGGCACCGACAGCATTCCATAAACTGTTTTTCGGCTGGATCACCACCGACAGCTAAGATTGGTTCGATTTCTTTTAT
>PMAF01000046.1 GCA_003152455.1 Hyphomicrobiales bacterium | reverse complement strand
TTTAATTTTTTGGCCACACGAGATCGCGTGGCTGCCAGTAGCTTCCGCGATAGTCGAGCCGGCGCGCATTGCCATTTGGCGCTGAGCAGGCGGCGGGATCATCTTGTATTCGGTCGCGACCAGGTACCAGCTTGGCTTGGTCGTCCAGGCAGGCTCGCTGATTGAACCGGAGATAGCACCCACACCCCACGGCACCTGAGAGTCGGCTAAGAACGCAGCCTTTGCTTCGCTGAAGCGGTCGATCGGGCGCCCGTCCGGCGTATCCTTTCCGAGCGAGACATGAGGACGCCACCCATTATAATAGGCGGAGAATTTCGCAAGGATCCGCCGCAGGTGCTCTTCGTTGAACACGATCAGATGATCGGTGCGCCCGTGTTGGATCGATCCGATCAGACGTTCAACACAGTCATTCAACCAGGGCGTGCGGAATGATGTGGGCCAATCGCGAATCCAACGGATGGAGTTTTCGGAAACAACAGCTGGGTGCTGGTCGCGGGGTCAGCAAACGAGAGCAATGGCAAAGTTAAGCAAAGCAAATCTGGATACGCCGTTGACGGAAATTGCGAGTTCCCCTTGGAGCCCGTTCCATCACGCTATCTTCGCCGTGATCTGGATTGCGACCGTCGTCTCGAACATCGGCGGCTGGATGTACAGCGCGGCGTCCGGCTGGCTGATGACAAGCCTCAATCCTGACCCGCTCATCGTATCGCTGGTGCAGGTGGCGAACACATTGCCGATGTTTTTGTTTGCGGTTCCGGCGGGCGCACTCGCCGATATTCTCGACAAGCGAAAGTTCCTCATTGTGGGCGAATCGTCAATCTTGGTTGTGTCCACGATATTCGCGGTCTTCGTCTGGTTTGACCTCGTAACACCAGTCAATCTGCTGCTATTCACTTTTCTCATTGGCGTAGCCGGTACGCTGACGTCCCCGGCCTGGCAGGCGGTCGTTCCTGAGCTTGTTCCCAAGCGGGATTTGAGTCCTGCGATCGCGGCGAACAGTGTCGGCATCAATGTCAGTCGGGCCGTTGGCCCGGCATTGGGCGGCATATTTATAGCCCGAATCGGGATTGGCGCACCCTTCTGGATAAATGCCTTCAGCAACCTTGGAGTTATCGGGGCATTGCTTTGGTGGCGCCCTGCGCAGAGCGGGACTAAGCACCTGCCGGTTGAGCGGCTAGGGAGTGCCATTCGCACCGGATTTCGGCATGCCAGGAATAACCGGCATTTGCGGGCGACATTGATCCGGGCCGTGGCGTTCTTTGTGTTTGGGAGCGCTTATTGGGCATTGCTTCCATTGGTCGCGCGAAGCCAGATCGCCGGGGGAGCGGACCTCTATGGTTACCTGCTGGGCGCAATTGGAGCCGCTGCGGTGGGCGCCGCTTTGGCGCTGCCATGGTTGAAGAAAAAATTTGGACCAGATGGCGTGGTGGCAACTGGCACCTTGGGCACGGCAATTGCGATGGTGTTGTTCGGGGTAGCTCACAATTCCGCAACTGCATTGTCAGCAAGCATCATCGCCGGAGCATCATGGATCTCTGTCATCGCAAGCCTCAACGTCTCTGCTCAGGTTGCGCTACCGGATTGGGTGCGCGGCCGCGGGCTCGCAATTTTTGTAACGGCCTTTTTTGGCGCGCTCTCTCTAGGCAGCGCGATTTGGGGCCAAGTCGCCGCGACGGTTGGCTTGCCGGCAGCACATTTCCTGGCCGCCGCGGGCGCTATCTTGACCATCCCCTTGACGTGGCGCTGGAAGCTGCAAACCGGCGCCAAAATCGACCTAACCCCGTCGATGCATTGGCCGACGCCCGTCCTCAGTCATAAGGTCGAGCAGGATCGCGGTCCTGTGTTGATCACTGTCGAATATCAGATCGACCCAAAAGTGCGCGAGCCATTTTTGGCAGAACTTGAAAAGCTCGGTCATGAGCGGCGACGTGATGGCGCGTACGCGTGGGGCATATTTGAGGATACGGCCAACGAAGGAAGGTTTCTTGAGACGTTTCTGGTCGAGTCATGGCTGGAACATTTGCGCCAACACGAACGCGTCACCAATGCAGACCACGTTCTTCAACAAGCAGTCGTCCGCTTTCAGCAAGGAAATATCCCGGTCGTTACCCATTACATTGCTGCTGGAACTCGGGTGTGATCAGAATTTGCGGCGCTGAATTGGATGGACGCTATGGTCCTGCCGATGGGCGCAACACATTTGCAACATCTGGGTGTAAGTCATTGAAATACTAATGGCTGAAACGGTTTTCTAAACCGAAGGTCGGAGGTTTCAGCCCATTTGGGATAGCCATTGTTCGTGCAAGTCTTTCGGTAACAATCGAAGCTGCGTGAGCTCGAGAATCCGGGCATTACCGCGACCGACCTGCTTCTTTCGGTAACGAACCTCAACGATTTCAATGGTCCTCACCAGACTACGAATCTGGGGGTCAGCGGTTCGAATCCGTTCGGGCGCGCCATTTCCTTTTGAAGTTTCAACAAGCGAGCGGCGACACACGGCGCCCGTTCCCATAGCGTGCCCATAAGCGTTCCCATAAGGCGATTCAATTAAGCATATTGGCCGTCAGGATAGCGATCGCTCGCTCGTCCGGAGGCCGTGGCGTGCTGAATGCTACTGTCGGAGTCGGAATGACGTCGACAGGTGCGCAGCAGGGCATCTTTCACTGTTGCGACGGGCTCAGTCGGGCAGG
>PMAF01000007.1 GCA_003152455.1 Hyphomicrobiales bacterium | reverse complement strand
ACCCGAATGGCACTTGATCGAGAAATCCTCCGCATCTGCCCCATGGGGATAACAAGACAGCCCCTGTGTGTGCCGAATATTCGATTCAACATGGACGCAGAGAGCAGACGGGGTAAGTTTGCGACCTGATGAAGGATCTGTTCAAACTGATTCTCGGCGTCCTTCGACCATCAATTCGCGCAGGCCGTCGACGATCTGATCGCCATTGGTGAGCTTGGCCTGCGCGAGCGCCGTATAGGCGTCACGCCCAATTTCGGGGCGGCCCTGCATGATCGCTGCCTTCCATTCTGGCACCACCACGCGAGAACTACCTTCGACCATCTCGAACACTGGATTTGTGAGATCGAAAGCGATCATCGCCTTCAGGAAATCATCGCTCAGCCCCACGAGGCCGGGTTTTGTTTGCCACCGCTCCATCAGGCCGGCAGTCAAGACGAACCACCAGTCGTAATGCTGGTGCTGGACTGACGACTTCACCACGCTGTCTAGGGTAGGCAAGTCGGTGCGGGACAAGGCTGCGACGAAGCCCGCGATCGCGATATCCGTATTGGCTTCGCCGAGTGCCTCGACGAGCCGCTTGCGAGGGCTCATGCTGTCGTCGGAGTCTGCAAACAGGCCGAAATAAACCTGCGCCGCCCAGCCAAGCCAGCCCAGGTGGTTGCCATTGCGGATCGCGTCCGCCTCTTTCTCGAATTTCCGCCGCAACTCTTCGGGCTTTTGCTCACCGTCGTCCTGGGTTGGACGCCGCGAATATCCGGTGGGAAGCTTGCACGTTATCGCGGCGTCGCGCAGCGGGCGAAGGTCGGCGCGATTCTCTGCGCGGGCAAATAACTTCTCGAACGCGGCGCTCCCTTCCGGCGCATCCGTTGAGTAGCAAATCCAAAGCGCGGCTTCGAAGTAGAACAGCTCGTTGTCGCTGCCGGCTGGTACGCGCTCCATGTGCGCCATCAGACGATCGAGCAGTTCAACCGGAGCGACTTCAAGAAGCGTGACTTCCCGGAAGCGCGCGAGGTGAAGCCAGCGGTTCTCGTCCGGCACAATCGTTTCGACAAAATGATCCGTGATGGCGATGAGGCGGTCCCGGCGGTCGCGGATTGCTGCCCGCAACTCGTCCGACCGGCCTCCGCCATAGCCACTTGAATACGAGTTGCGAAGCTTGAGCCAACACAACGCGCGGGCGGGATCGATTTCGGCCATGCCTTGCCACGCGCGGATCAGGCTGCGGTCGATGAACCGCGCAACTTCCCACTCGTTACGCCGGCTGGCGCGCGACGCCTGGGCTGCCGGCGGCAGACCGTCCAGGACCGCGGCTATATCCGTAAGCGGCATTCGCTCGCCAAGCATGTAAAGGATGCCAGTGACCGTGTCGCCGCTCGTGCTTGCCGCGATGTCGGTCAGCAGCGCCTTGATTTCGACCGGTCCAAACGGTTCGCCATAAAGCCGGCGGATGATTTCGGCGCGCAGCCGCACGGCATTCCTGTCAGTCCCAAGGTTGACGAATGCTGTCCTTACGGCGGCGTTGCCTTCTGGGCCAATGCGCAGCAGCGCGATCAATGCATAGAGGCGTTCTGCATACGCCGAAGGCGCACGCAGCAAGACATGAGCAAAGTCATCTTTCAGCTCGGGCCTCGGTTCGCCCAGCGCCGCCGCTTCCACCACGATGGAGCGCACGCCGAAGCCGGCGGTATTTGAATTCATCACCGCCCGGAATTCATCGACCATGTCGGCGCGCGACAACGCGCCAATGGCTGGCGATTGCCAGTTGCCAGAGCGAAACCATGGATCAGTCTGGGAAAGCTTCCCAAGCGCATTCAACAAGTGGGCGCAGGACGGCTGCGAGAGCGAGGCTGCATCGCCGTATGTCAGCACGCCATACGGGTCCGTATCGATCAGCCGGGTCGCGTACTCCGGGAGATGGATCGCCAGCCACGCATGGAGGCCACGGAGCTCGGGCGCAGGGTGCCCATCGACACCCATCAGGGCTTGGAGCCGCCCAAACGGCATGCCGCTTCGAACCGCATCAGCTAGCCATCCCGCGCCGAGATATTCGGCCGTTGTGCGGTGCGCGTAATCGACACTTTCGGGGGCCGGGCCCGCCACGAAGATACGCCGGCCGAGCGCCGCGATCACCTTGTCGGGCGAGGCCAAGCCAAGCGTGCGGTACGAAGGGATAGAGGTCGAAGTTTCGTGGTCCGTGAGGCTAATCGCCTCGATGTCGCTGATGAGCCGCGCTGCGCAGATCGCGCCGGCCGCCGGACGAAGTTCATCGGCGGTGAAGATGCCGCTGCCCGCCCGGGCCCGGTCCGGGTCGAATTCCGTGAGCATGACCTGGGTCGAGAGGCCGAAGAGCTCCTTGCGCGTAGCGGGCCATTGGCCGGTGCGAACCGCGCGCAACAGCATCAATAGGTTCTGAGGATTTTCCAGAAAATCGCCGAGCGAGCGCTCCGTTGCTTCGTGCAGAAAGGTGTCGGCCTCGGCAGGGGTGAGCCCTTCCGCCACCAGCACCGCGCGCTGTTCGGCGGTGGAAAGTCGGCCGAGCATCAAGACAACAGGGTCTCCGCTTAGGCCAAAATAGGGGCGCAATGCGGCCAGGTCGCTGCTGCCAAGCCAATCGGCCGCGCGGCACGAAATCCTGACCTTGCCTGGGGCTACTACAAAAAGCTTCTCGACCAGCGCATCGACGGTGTCCCGGTCGCTGCGGCCCGCGCGCTTCTCGTCCAGCCCATCGATGAACAAGGTGCCGTCAAACCTGGTCGCGGGCGTAACCAGAAACGTCCGCGCCGTAACGAACCTGCCGCCAACGCGGGCAGCACATTCTCGAAACGTATGCGATTTGCCCGCGCCGGGATCTCCGAGCAATACGATGCTCGCCGCGTCGTCATACGCCGAGATCGGCCGAAGCTGATCCGGCTCGGACTTCGAGGGCGGGGGTTTGATCTGGCGTACGGGGCGGTCAATGGGCATCAGTTCGTATTATACTTATGCGCCCGAAGGACATGGGATTTTCGCCGTCCGATAGCAAGGATTCGATGGAAACGGCACGTCGCGTACAACGGCGCCGTGATCGGGGCGATGCGCTGGTTTTCTAAGAGCCGATCCAAGAAGTTTGGATTCAGCGACAAAGGTTTGATCTGGTCAAGCGTCGTAGCATGATGCGGACCATGGCGAGGCGGATAGACGCTCGAACCGGACATCCACCGCAAGGACCGGCGCCGCAAGGGCGCGCGCCGCCGCCGCCGGAACCGCCGACGACGGTGAGCTAGCAAGTGATCAAGCTAGCATCGGCGGCGGTGCCGCCGTTGCCATAGCCGTCGGCGCCCGGACCGGCATGCACGGCGCAGACCGCACGGGCGCGCATGGGCGAGGTGGGGCGCCGCTCGGTTTGGCTCGCGGACTCCCGCCGCCGGCACCGTCTTCGCACCGGCACGGGCCGCACGAAGCGGACACCGGCGGCCGCCGGCACGCATGGGCGAGGCGAAGGCGCTGTCGCGGCTGGTTCGCACGGATGCCGCCGCCGCTGGCAACACCCGCGTCATGCCCTTGTTAACCGGCGCTGCAAATATCACCTGGCCGGTGCGGGTGGCGGCACTTGCGCCTTGCCGCCGGCGGCGCCATTGTACCGGTGTTCGTACCAGCGGCGTCGCTTGCGTTCGCGAAAGTGCCGGTGAATTGGGTCCGAGGAATAATTGGGCGCAGAGTCCCTCCCTCGCTGCCATTTAAAAAACTTATGCCGAATTGGCCGGTGTGTGATCAAGGCATCCCGCCACCGGGCGGTTCGATCTGGCTTTCGAATTCGGCAAGGCGGCTTCTCAGATAGGCCATTTCCTTGCCTATGGCAGTGAGCTGGGAGTCTTGTTCGATGCAACGCTGTTTCCAGTGCGCCAGCTCGTCGGAAAACTCCCCCATTATCTGCGCGCGAATTTCCTCTCGCCATTTCGCCTTGAGCTCATGCTCCGTCGCGAGCGTCTTCGCCAACGCCGCCTCGGCCTCCTCGCGCGCCTTGTACTCGCTCCGCGTCAGCCGCTGACGCCGCGGTCCGACCCGCTCGATTCCGACCTTGGCGTAGACGCCGACGTGGAATGCGTCCTGCCACGCCTTCATCGCGCGGGAGTATGCCTGTAGGCCGGCCGCATTGTCTCCACCCGCCGCACGCGCCCGCTCATATGCGGCACGCCCGGGATGGACAGTCGAGATCCGCATCCGTCTATCCGGGTCCAATGCCGGCACGCAGCCCCAATGACAGTGCGGGAAAGGCTCATCAGTGTGTAACAGAACGTAATGCAACGAACCGGCGTACTGCTCCTTCAGATGCACGATGAGATAACGAAGCCACTTGCGCAGCCGCTCCGCCTCGGCTTTGTCCGCGCGGATCTTCGTCCATTTGACCGGATATGAAGCTACTCCGCCCAAAAACACTAATCCGTCGATTTTCAACCTTTTCCCTTTGGCGTCGACCGCCTGCTTGGCCCGCTCGGCTGCGATGCGCACCGCTTCGCTCGGCTGGCACCCGTAAAGGATTTTCGGCGACTTGGGCTCGCTGACGTGCTTGCAGTGGTTTGGCCGCCGCTCGGCCTCGTAGGCGATGCCCCGCATCGACCGACCGTCCTTCTTGCGCTTGGAAGGGCGGCGGCCGTAACCTTCGATGTGCGGAAACTGGCTTTCCATGGGGCACAAATAAAGTCGGTTTTATTTGTCGTGGCGTCGGATCAGGGAAGCGAGCCGGCGAATGAATGCTTTGGCGACGCCACCGCCGCGTACAGGGCGGTGCTCCAACCGGGCGGCATCGCGTCGGTTTCGCATGGTGACAGCCAAGCGATGCGCCCGCTTGATTTCGCTCGCGTCGAGGACACGCAGATAGTCGAGACCGGCCCCGGTCCCGTCGTCGGCCAGAGTGCGGGCGAGCGCGCGTACCATCTGCCCCCGATAGACGGGCACCAGCCGTTCCAGCGCGCGGGCGAGCGCAAGGTGCGCCATGAAATGGCTCCGGTCAGCGGTTCGGGGCAGCAAAGGGCCACACCACGGCCAGTTGGTCGACGATCGCCCGCCACCAGGCGGCGAGATGCGCCTGCGCCGACAGTGCCGACAGCTCGCCTTTCCCGGACCAGCGCATGAGCTGCTCCGGGGTTGCGCGCAGGATTTCGTGGAACGTCCGTCCGCTGTCCGCGAACGCGGCCAACGCCTGCCCCCCGCAGAACGGAATTTCGATCCGCCGCACCTGCAGCGGATCGAGGATCGCCGCGACGGCGCGTGCCTGCGGCGTGTCGAGGCCAGGCCACTGCGTCGGGCTCGTATGGTTGAGCGCCAGCAGGATCTCGACCCCGGGCATCCAGTAGGCTACGTCGCCGATGAGCACCGCCGCCTGACGGGCCGACTCGGGATCGAGCGTCGTCATCACGACCATCCAGAAGCGGGCGCCGCGCGCCGCAACGAGGCCGGGGAGGCCGCTCGGGCCGGCCATCCGCATCAGAAGGTTCTGCGCGCCGGCGCCGCAGTCGATGACGACGACCCTACCGCCGTTGAGCCCGACCTTGATCTTCGGCCAGTAGAAATCGAGCAGGGACGCCTCGCCTCCGACCGCACTGGCGGCTTTGCCGGCCTCGTCGAGGTCGATGAAGCTGTTGCGCTCCGAGAATTCCGCCCGGCGCCGGCCGGTCTCGATGCGCATCGTATGCACGCCGACCTTCGCCGCCTGGAAATAGGACGCCGTCAAGTCCGCGAAGGTCGACTTGCCCATCGCGGTCGAGGCGCCGGTCACCGTGACGATCCCGACCGGCAGGGCCGGCAGGGTGGAACCCATAGTGTTGGTAGTGCTGCTCGCGTTGCTGCTGCTTTTCGGCATGGGAAGTCACCTCCTGTTTGCCGGGTTGTGAAGAAATGCGCCGCGCCGGAAGAGATCGGCGAGGCCGTGCTCGTTAGGGTCGGGGTAGCGTTCGCCCGGCGCGTNNCCTAGGCGGCGTGGACGCCGCCTCGCCCTGCATCCGCGGCGTCGCCGCCGACGCGTCGTCGGGCGCTTCGCCGGGTTTCGTTTCGGTGCGTTCCACCGCGTTACGTTGCGTTACGTCGCTTTTCGCCGCGTTGCGATTGCCGTCATTACGTTTCGTTGCGTTACGTCCGGTCCGCTTGCATTCCGCCGCAGCGGCCGTCTTGGCGGTGCGCGCATAGGTCGCGCGCACCACCTCGGCGGTGAACGGGCCGTCGCTGCCGACGACGCCGGCGGCGGCGAGCAAATCGGCGATCTGCGCCCACGAGGCGCCGCGCCGGCGCAGCTCGACGAAAAGAACGAGATGGGCGAGCACTAGACGCGCGAGCGGCGTCGGGCCGAACTCGCCGACGGCGTCTTCGGCGAGGCGATCGAACGCATCGCGCAGGTCGGACGGCAGCTGCGCCATCGCCGTGACGTCGGTGCTCATCGCGTCACCTCGGCGATCGCGGCCACC
>PMAF01000104.1 GCA_003152455.1 Hyphomicrobiales bacterium | reverse complement strand
TGGAGTTTTCGGAACCGACAGCTGAAACCCTATGGGGAGAAATATACGGATCAATTTGCAAGCGCGTATCTTGCGATAAATGATAAGAGTTACCTCGCAGTAATTGTCCAAAAAATCATCGCAACCGCGAAGCAAGATGCGGCGCAAAAGTTATGACGAGATCATTACGAAGCACGGGAATCCGTCTAATATAAAAACTTGAGATGATATGCATTTCATTTTTCATTTTGATTGTTTGGCTAGCGTCGACCGGCATGGCCTCGGCACAACAGCCAGTTGCGCAAGTTCAGTGTGCAACAAAGTATGAGGTCGCTAAAGCGGCTGGAATAATTAATGAGATTTCGCGGGACGACTTTTTAAAGATCTGTATTGTTTCGCTAGCCTTAGCCGCGCCGGCAAGCACAAACGTTGGTCAGCAACCGATACCGGCAACAACTGCGGGTCCTGCAACTCCTACAGTCTACACGGACCCGTTTGTCTTTTGCCTGGCGAGTCGGACTCCTGATCCCCGATTCGTAGTTTGTTGCTCCACGACTAATCTGGGGCGGTTCTTGGGGCGGTTCGTTGAGACTATTATTTCGGCAGAACCGTTATTCACAGGGAAGACCACGTGCCGAGTGAGCTGCGAAATGGTTCTAAGGCAGAGGTGCCGATCTCGTTCTGTGGAAGAGAACGCAGCATCGTCTCATGGCAATTGGCTTGCATGAGAAGAACCTCGCGCAGGTCGGAAACCTTGTCATAGACCAGGCCAATCGACCAGGGTGTTGACCTGAGCTTTCTGCTCGTCATTCAGCGTAACGTAAAATTTCTCGGCGACGGGCTTAAGTTTGCGGGCACCAGCAAGCGTCGCATCAAGACGCTTTTCGGCTGCCGCCAGTTTTGCCGGCAAACTCATTGGATTCTCGCCGGCACAAACGCGTGACATATCGTCAGAATATTCCTTGGCAACTTTCTTGAGTTCTTCTAGGGCCGCCGTTTGAGCGCCCGTCGTCTTTATCATAATGTCGACGTTGGAAAGACTGAGATCAAGCAGAGCGGCATTGGAGCACAGGCTCGCGCCTCCCGCTCCTCCTCGCCCTCCGCGGTGGCCGCCGCGCGCTAACGCGCCCGACACCAAAGCCCCGACAGACAAGAGAACCACACTGACCACTAAATATCGTGACAAGCTTTTCATGCTGTATCTCCTCCCAGTTATACCAAAACTCAGAAATCTTGACTCATGTTGCCCGACTTTGTGCGGGGATGGCCGCGTCGTAAACGTGAGTCAAATCAAACACCTGNNCGCGGGTAACGCGATTAGGTATTACTCCTCACCCCCGGCTTTCGGAGGCCTGCAGCAGTCCTCCGATTGCAAGCCGCGTGATAAGTTCGGTCAGTTCATCGACGAACGGCTCGTCGATAGTGATGCTGAACGGCTCTTGCGCAAACAGCTCGCGGTTCCGCACGAAAATGCTGCATTGCCCCATCAGCCAGATGGCCGCGCACAGGGCCGTCCGTTGCTGAGCATTTGGAGGTAGGAATCGGCGCACGAGATCGACCGCAGCCGTAAGATATGAGACCGAATTCGTCGCCATGAATTTGCGAAAGACCTTGGAGGGATGTGCACTCTCCCAGGCAAACATACGGATGTAGCGGCTCATTTCGTCGCGGAACAGCAGCGGCCGCAATTGCTGATACACGAAGCTTCGCAGAGCCTCTTCGCGGGAGAGTGACTTGAGCTTCTCCGCATCAAATCCCGCATTTTCCGTCAGCTTCTCGAAGGCGGTTTTGAGGACCTCGAGGTACAAACCGTCCTTGCCTTTGAAATGATAATTGATGGCCGCCTGATTGACGCGCGCTTTGGTGACGATGTCCCGCACGCTCGAACCCTCGAAGCCTTTCTCCGCAAACAGAGTAACGGCGGCCTTGATGATCGATTGGCGGGTGTATTCAGCTGGACGAGTCATTGGCTTTCATTTCAAACGGTCGTTTGAAGAAGACTCATAATACGCCCTTCGGCAAAATGCAACTTTCGTAGGAGGGGGAATAGCGCGAGGGCTGTCATCATTTCGCCTCAAACGGTTGTTTTAATTACAATCAATCGTATGAAACTGTCGTTTTAGAGCAACGCGACAAAGGATAGTTAGGGGTCTTTCATGCTGAAGCTGACGTCGAGGTTCGTTTTGGAAGTGCTGCCCTATTTGCTCACGGCGCTGGTTGCGGCTGTCCTGGTGCCAGGATTTGTCTATTCGCTGATGACGACCGCTTTACCTGGGGTCTTTTATTCGCAGCCTCACGAAATGGAGGCGATGGCCACGCCGATCGCCTTCGGCCACGGCGAGCATGCTCTCGGATTGATCCGCTGGGACCACGACGCGTTTGCATCAGACCAGTTATTGCATGGGCTCGCCAAAACGGCCGAAACCAATCTAGTCAATCGCTAAAGTGAGGAATTCGGCATGCAGTTACAAAATGGGATATCGGATTTGCCTCGCCGCACTCGGTGGTGGGCATTGATTCGAAATGTGCTGATGGCCGTGATCTATCCGTTCGGGCGTATACAACGCCACGAGTCGTACCGCGCAGAACGACACTACATGCGCGGACCAGGGCCGAAGTGGCGCGCGAAGCATGGTGGGTCCGCCCACCGATGAGCCCGTTCGTAAGTCTCTGCCGCATAACACGAGGGCGATAAATTTCTGGTGTTAGGGAGGATGCTGAGATGAACCGATCGCTCTCTCTTGGGATTGCCGTCGCGTGCGTGATCGCGAGCGCGATGTCTGCGCAGGCTGCCGATCTTCCTGGGCAATCAAGTTCACCGTCTTACTATAAGGCGCCGCCGGAGCTGCCGTTTAGTTGGACTGGCTTCTATGCCGGCATCAATGGCGGCTACGCCTGGGGCCGGTCGAGTTGGAGTGATCCGGTCGTTGGCGCGGATTCTGGAAAATTCAACACCTCCGGCGGAGTGGTCGGCGGACAGCTTGGTTACAACTGGCAGACGGGTCCCGTCGTGCTCGGCATCGAAACAGATGGCGACTGGATGGGTATCAAAGGCAGCACTCCCGGCACGGGGGGCGTCTGTGCCGGCGGCGGCCAGTGCCAGACTCAGCAAAGCTGGCTAGGCACCACACGCGCACGCATCGGTTATGCGTTCGATCGCTGGCTGCCCTATGTCACCGGCGGCGTCGCCTACGGTAACATCCAGGCGGTGCAGCCGACCGGCACGTTCACCGGCACCAATGTCGGATGGACCGCGGGTGCCGGCTTGGAATATGCCATCGACCGCAACTGGAGCGCCAAGCTCGAGTATCTCCATGTCGATCTTGGCACCGCTACTTTCATGGGTGCCGCGTCGGGTACGTCTACCTTAACCGTTCCCGTGACCAACAAACTTGCGCGGCTCGGCGTCAATTATCGTTGGTGAATCGTAATCCCCGTCGGGTTTTGGCACAGCCGACCGCATAGCGCGCGTGAGGAAAGACCCGTTTAAAGAGGTGGATACATGGACCTGAAGCTCGTCATGCTTTTCTTGCTTATCGGCGCCATTATTGGCCTTTCGCACCTCAGCCGCGAAAATCTAACCAAGATGAAACGTAAGTCCGACAGCCAATCCGTCGATGCCCGGCCCTGAACGCTGAAATGGACTTAGCGCGGAGCACCGACAATATCGGGGGCTTCTGTAAACTTGCTCTGTTATTCGGTTAAAAGCGCCAAGTTTAGCTGCTACGTGGCAAACGGCTGACCCCACGGGCCGCCCCCGTATTTTTGACATAGAATTTTGGTGTGAATTTCCAAAACCGTTATACGCTAGCAAATACTAATCCAAGCCCTGAAAAGGTCCGCGGAGGATGCGCAAGACCACACTGATTTTACTCGGCGCGGCAGCTGGAGCAGTGATGGCGCTGCTCGCGACTGAACCGGGGACAATCTCTATCGGTTCGACCGCCGAAGCCGCAATGGATGATGCCTATCGGCAGCTCAATCTGTTCGGGGAAGTGTTTGAACGCGTGCGCGCCGATTACGTCGAGAAGCCTGACGACAGCAAGCTGATCGAATCCGCGATCAACGGCATGTTGGCCGGGCTCGATCCGCACTCCAGTTACATGGACCCGAAGAGCTTCCGCGACATGGAGGTGGAGACCAAAGGTGAATTCGGCGGTCTCGGCATCGAGGTCACCATGGAAGACGG
>PMAF01000220.1:31203-37193 GCA_003152455.1 Hyphomicrobiales bacterium | reverse complement strand
AGGAGGGCCACGACGTACCGGCGGGAGCGGCGCTCGTCGGCGGGCAGTTGATGGTCGGCACGTTCGCGCTCGCATTGAAGCCGTTGCGCGTCGCGTCGCGGGCGGCCGCGGAGGTCGCCTCGGCGCTCAATGGCGTTGCCGCGCCGGTCGTCGACTCCAACTCTGCGGCAATCTCGTAGGCCGCGGTGATGGCGGCGGCGTCGGGATGGCCGAAAATGCCGAATACGCCGCATTCCTCGCGTAGCCGGTCGGCATCCGGGTCGAATTCGGCGCCTGCCGACTGCACGAGATCTTGCGGCTTATGCTGCATTTCTATCGTGTTCCGGTCCGCGGGCTGACGCCCGACTTCTGGTCGGGGCCGGCATCTGGCGGGTCCTGGTCTTCCGGCTTCTGCCGCTTCAACCGCTTTAAGATGGTGCTTTCAGGGTCATCCGGCAACATGGACATCAACCATTGTCCCGTACTTTGCAACACCACCTTCGACTTGGCGCCGCGCACCCATTCCGGCTGGCTGCGTTCGGGCACCAGCCAGGCGAAAAACAGGAAGGCGACAACCACAATGATCAGCCCGCGGCCAAGCCCAAACAGGAAGCCCAGCGTGCGGTCGAGCGCGCCGACCCGGCTGTCGAGCACCATGTCGGAAATGCGGACGGTGATGATCGAGACGATCAGCAGCGTTAGCAGGAACACCCCGCCGATGCTGATGCCGGTCGCCACCATGTCGCTCGCGACGTATTGCTTGGCGATCGGCAGCACGCGCGAATAGGAATACAGCGTGACCAGCGCGGCAATGCCCCAGGAGGCGATCGACAGGATCTCGCGCATGAAGCCGCGGATCATGGCGAGCAGGCCGGAAATCAACATGACGACCAGGAGAAGGATGTCGAGCAGAGTGATCGGCATCGGGGGCCTCGTCAGCTTACCGGCTGCGCGCGGCGGCGCAGGGACGTCGGCCGGCGCGGCGAATCCGTATCGGCCGGAGCGGCTCCGGGACAGGGCAGCGCTGTGGGCCTTAAGTGCTTAATTGCGCGCCTATTTCTGCTCGCGCTCCGGCCTGCTTACGAAGGCCGCGAGAGGCGGTTTCGACGCCCGTGTATAGCCGGCCATCGCCGTGCCGTCACCCGTCTTGTCCACGGGTTTTACCGCCCGTGCCCCGGGTGCCGCGGGCGGCAATGTCAGCCACCAGACTGCTGAGGCTTGCCAAATCGGTGATCTTGAGGCCGGGTTCAGCAATATCCGCACGCGGGGCTTCCGGAATGACGGCGCGGGTGAAGCCGAGCTTTGCGGCTTCTTTGAGCCGGGCCGGGCCTTGCGCCACCGGCCGGATCGCGCCGGAAAGCGACACCTCGCCGAAATAGACCGCATCGGCGGGCAGGGCTGAGTTGGCGAGCGAGGAGACCAGCGCGGCGGCGGCGGCGAGATCGGCCGCCGGCTCCTGAATGCGCAGGCCGCCGGCGACGTTAAGGTAAACGTCGTGGCCGCCGAGCTTCACGCCGCAATGGGCTTCCAGCACCGCCAGCACCATCGACAGCCGGCTCGGGTCCCAGCCGACCACCGCGCGCCTTGGTGTGCCGAGCGAGGTCGGCGCCACCAGCGCCTGGATTTCGACCAGCAGCGGCCGCGTGCCCTCCATACCGGCGAACACCGCGGTGCCGGGCGAGCCTAGATCACGCGCCGACAGGAATAGTTCGGACGGATTGGCGACTTCGCGTAAGCCTGAGCCGGTCATTTCGAACACGCCGATCTCGTCGGTCGGGCCGAAGCGGTTTTTGACCGCGCGCAGAATACGAAACTGGTGCGAGCCTTCGCCCTCAAACGAGAGCACGGCATCGACCATGTGTTCGACCACGCGGGGCCCGGCGATCTGGCCGTCTTTGGTGACGTGGCCAACCAGAATGATGGCGGCGCCGGAGCGCTTGGCGTAGCGGATCAGCGCCTGCGCGCTCCCGCGCACTTGCGTGACCGTGCCGGGCGCCGATTCCACCAGTTCGGTCCACATGGTCTGGATCGAATCGATGACGATCAACCGGGGCGTCTTGCCTTCCGACATGGTGGCGATGATGTCCTCGACTGAGGTCTCCGCCGCCAACTGGACCGCCGCGTCGCTTAAGGACAGCCGTTCGGCGCGCAGACGCACCTGCGCGACCGCTTCCTCGCCGGAGATATAGACCGCCCGATGACCGCCGCGCGCCATGGCCGCGGTGGCCTGGAGCAACAACGTCGATTTGCCGATGCCTGGGTCGCCCGCCATCAACAGCACCGAGCCGCGCACGAAACCGCCGCCGGTGACGCGGTCGAGTTCGGCGACGCCGGAGGCCAGCCGCGGCGCCTCATGCGTCTCGCCGGTCAAGGGCTCGAGTGCGAACAGGCGGCCCTTGCCGGCCTTGCGGCCCGGACCGGCCGGCCGCTCGGCGCCTTCCTCGGCCAGCGTGTTCCATTCGCNNCTGGCTCAGGCGCCCCGGTAGACCCGGTGGTAGCGCCGGCCAAGGCCAGTGAGCACCTCGTAGCCGATGGTGCCGGCCGCGCCGGCGACCGCGTCCACGGTCATCTCGCCACCGATCAGTGTGGCGAGGTCGCCGCGCCGGACGGTGTTGTCGGGCAGGTCGGTGACGTCGATCGCCAGCAGATCCATGGAGACGCGGCCCGCCAGCGGGCAGCGTTTGCCGGCGACAATTGCGTCGGCGCCCGGCGTCTTGTCGGAGGCGCTGGCCGCGCGCAGATAGCCGTCGGCATAGCCGACCGCGGCCACCGCGATCCGGGTCGTGCGCTTGGCGGTCCAGGCGGCGTCGTAGCCGACAGTCTCGCCCCGCGGCACGCTGCGCACCTGCACGATATGCGCCTGTAATTCGATCACCGAGCGCATCGGATTGTTCTGCCCCGGGGTCGGATTAACGCCGTAGAGCGCGACGCCCGGCCGCACCACATCGCAATGCGCGGTAGCGCCGAGGAAAATGCCGGACGAATTGGCAAGCGAGGAGGGGATGCCGCGAAAGAACATGCGCACCTCGCGGAATGCGCCGATTTGGCGGGCGTTGAGCGGATGCTCCGGCTGCTCGGCGCAGGCCAGGTGGCTCATCAACAGCGTGATGCCGTGGTTCTCGGAGCGGATGCGCGGCGCCAACGCGGCGGCGTCGCTGACCGAGATGCCGAGCCGGTTCATGCCGGTGTCCACATGCAGCGCGGCGCCGCCGCGCCACCCATTCGTCGCACAGAAAGCATCCCACTCCGCCAACTCAACCATGCTGCCGATCACCGGCCGCGCGTGGATGTCGGCGTAGGATGCCGCCGTCCACGGCACCAGGGTGTTGAGCACATAGATCGCCGGCTCGGGCGCGACCTTGCGCACCCGCTTCGCCTCGGCCAGGTCGGCCACAAAGAAGGTCTTGCAGCCGGCTTGGGCGAGCGTGACCGCAACTTGTTCGATGCCGCAGCCATAGCCGTCGGCCTTGATCACGGCGGCGCATTCCGCCGGCATGGTGCGGTGGCCGAGCGCGCGCCAATTGGCCTCAATTGCCGTGAGATCGACGGTAAGGATGCCGCCCGCTTCGGCCACGGGCGGACCGGTGGTGACAAGCTTTTCCGCCCCGCCGTCATCGGGCGGGCTCAAGTCCTGCTGAACTGCGCGTTCTGCCTCGGCCATGGGGCTAGGGTTTAGCCGCACCGATGCGGGCCGTCTACGCGGGGGTCGCGAGGTCTAGCCGATCCGCTCCGGCAGATGATCGGCCTTCGCCAGGGTCGAGAACTTCGTGATGGCGCCTTCAAATTGCAGTTCGACCGTGCCGGTCGGACCATGGCGCTGCTTGCCGATGATGACTTCGGCGCGGCCGTGGACCTTGTCTGCGTCCGCCATCCACTCGGCGAATTTCTCGCGGTTCGATTCCAGCGGCTTGCGCATCTGGTGGTAGTACTCCTCGCGGTAGACGAACAGCACCACGTCGGCGTCCTGCTCGATCGAGCCAGATTCACGCAAATCGGACAGTTGCGGGCGCTTGTCGTCGCGGCTTTCCACCTGGCGCGAGAGCTGCGAAAGCGCCAGTATCGGGACATTGAGTTCTTTCGCCAGCGCCTTGAGCTTGGTGGTGATCTCGGTGATCTCCTGCACGCGGTTTTCCTGGCTACGGCGGGTCGAGCCCTGCAGCAGTTGCAGATAGTCGATGATCAGCAGGTCGAGGCCGCGTTGCCGCTTGAGCCGCCGCGCGCGGGCGGCGAGTTGCGCCACCGACAGGCCGCCGGTCTCGTCCACGAAGAACTGCAGGTTCTGCAATTCGATCGAGTGGTCCTTGATGCGCTCGAATTCGGCCTCGCTGATGCCGCCGCGCCGGATCTGGTTCGACGGAATGCCGGTCTGTTCGGCGATGATGCGGGTGGCGAGCTGCTCAGCCGACATTTCCAGCGAGAAGAAGCCGACGATGCCGCCATTGGCGGTGACCGTGTGGCCGTCGGCGCGAACTTCGCCGCGCCAGGCGCGCGCGACGTTGTAGCCGATATTGGTGGCGAGCGCGCTTTTGCCCATGCCGGGACGGCCGGCCAGGATGATCAGGTCGGACTGCTGCAAGCCGCCCATCATGCGGTCGAGATCGTCGAGGCCGGTGGCGACGCCGGAAAGCTTGCCGTCGCGCTGGAAGGCATGCGCCGCCATATCGATCGCGGTGGTCAGCGACTGGGCGAAACGCTGGAAGCCGCCGTCGTAGCGCCCGGTCTCGGCCAGTTCATAAAGTTTGCGTTCCGCCTCCTCGATCTGCGCGCGCGGCGCGAAATCGACCGGCGCGTCGAAGGCGACGTTGACCATGTCCTCGCCGACGATGATCAGCGCGCGGCGGATCGACAGATCGTAGATGGTGCGGCCGTAATCCTCGGCATTGATGATGGTGGTCGCTTCGGCGGCGAGCCGCGCCAGGTATTGGCTCACCGTCATGCCGCCGATATCGATATCGGCGCCGATGAAGGTTTTCAGCGTGACCGGCGTCGCCACCTTGCCGGCGCGGATCAGGTCGCGCGTAAGCTGGTAGATTTTCTGGTGAATTGGCTCGAAAAAATGCTCCGGATTGAGGAAATCGGAAACCCGGTAGAAGGCTTCGTTGTTGACCAGGACGGCGCCCAATAGCGCCTGCTCCGCTTCGATATTGTGCGGAGCGGAACGAAAGTTCTGGGCAGGCTCTTCAACCTGCTTGCGGAGCGCCGAATCGAGGGGGGCCATGAATGTCTATGCTTAATCGGAAATTGTGGCATAGCACGGACTTTCCGGATGGCACGTCTGCCGGATGCAGTTGCCCCGCAATTCACAAGGGCAAATCAACGGTGAACAAGCTCGATTTTTTCTTGACCGCTGCGGCGTGTGCGCGGTGGTTTGCGGAGCTCTACTCGCCGGCCAGCCGCAGCGGCGGGTGACGCTCGCCTTCGGCGCCGCGCAATCGGCGTTCCTCCCGGCTGATATAGTCCCGCGTCATCGGCACCACGTCCTGCCGCTTAGTGATCTGGATCTGGAACACCATTAAGTTCTGCTCGCGGAACGACATTTCGGACGCAGCCAGATAGAATTCCCACATCCGCACGAAGTGCTGATCGTAGAGGCGCTCGACCTCCTCGCGATGGGCGAGGAATCGTTCGCGCCAGGCTTTCAGCGTCTCGGCGTAATGCAGACGCAGGATTTCGATGTCGGTGATGAGCAGCCCGGACCGCTCGATGTGCGGCAACACCTCGGACAGGGACGGGATGTAGCCGCCGGGGAATATATATTTCGCGATCCAGGGGCTGGTGACGCTGGGTCCCTCGGAGCGGCCGATCGAGTGCAGCACCATCACGCCGTGCTCGGCGAGCAGTTGCTCGCTCTTGCGGAAGAACGTCTCGTAATGATTGATGCCGACATGTTCGAACATGCCGACCGACACGATGCGGTCGAACGGCCCTTCGACGTCGCGGTAATCCTGCAGGTTGACGCGGGCGCGCTCCGACATGCCCTTTTCTGCGGCGCGCTCGTTGGCGATGGCGTG
>PMAF01000220.1:0-31192 GCA_003152455.1 Hyphomicrobiales bacterium | reverse complement strand
AGTAGCAGCTTGGCGGCGAGGTGACGCTTCTTGGCGAGTTGGGCGTCGTCGAGCGACTGCTCCGGGCTCTCGAAATAGCCGCAACTGTATTGCCGGTCGGCGTCGAGGAACAATGAATAGAGCCGGCCGTCGAGATCGTAATGATGCGCCACGTTATTTCGGGCGCGCCGGCGTGGATTGAACTGCTGAAAGCGGCGCTTAAGGTAGCGCAACAGCCCTTGCGGCCGCGCCCAGTGCGGAACCTCGGACTTCTGGCCAAGCATGATGGCGAGCACATCGGCGATCGAGCCCTGCTCGACCACGAACGTCCCGTTCATGTAGGTCTCGCCGAATTTGAGTGCAGGATCGAGTAGGATAGCCCATTCGGCCGCGCGCGAGGTAAAGCGAACCCATACCGGCTGGCCGGTCCCGTCGCCGAAGGTTAAGACCGTTCCGCGGGAGGTGGTGACCCTGAAAGTGCCCCGCCGGATAAACGTCTTAAGCAGAAACTGAAGCAACCGGTCCATCGGCCGCCTCCGCACGTTAAAAATTACGCCCCGGCGGATTTCGCTTCGCTAGTACTACGCCGGACGAACGAACATTTTAACGGAAGCATTCAATCAAAGTTCCGATGGCCCAGCAATGCCACAAATGGGATGCATGGCTAAAAATCCACGGGTCACAAGCCGGCGAGAATAGGCTATCAACCCGGCGGACGGCGGGCATGAGCTCGCCCGACCATACCAAGTAAGATATTGAAAGGTCTCAGGGAATGAAGGGGTTCAAGCGGCGGGGCATCGGGCTGGCGACGGGTTTTTTGGCGCTCGCGCTCGCGCTGGCGGCGCCGGCGGCGGCGCAGGAAAATCTGGATTCGGGCAAAACCGGCGCGCAGCTCTATGCCGCCGATTGCGCCATTTGCCACAAGAGCGCCCAGGCGCTGAAAAAGTCCGGCGGCATTTTCGGTCTGTCCAGCTTTCTGCGCGAGCATTACACGGCCAGCCGTGAATCGGCCGCCGCTATCGCAAGCTACCTGGATTCGGTCGCAAGTCCGCCGGCGCAGAAAAAGCCTGCCGGCGCCACTAAGCGCACGGCCAAGGGCGACGAGAAAGCCAAGGCCGACGAGAAAAAGGCCAAGCCTAAATCCGGCGACGCCAAATCCGAAAAGCCTGAAAAAAAGGACAAACCTACCGAGGCCAAAACCTCCGAGCCCAAGAGCGAGTCCAAGAGCGAATCCAAGGGCGAACCCAAGAGCAAACCCAAAGGCGAGGCAAAACCGTCCGAACCGAAATCGGGCGAGGCGAAGCCGGCCGAGGCCAAGACGAAGGACTCGAAACCGGCAGCTGCGCCCGCCGCCAAGCCGGACAAGCCAGAGAAATCCGACTAACAGGCGCAGAGCCGGGCGTTGATCACTCCGAGCTTTCGGTGCTCTCGGTATTCTTCTTTTTGCCCTTTGCCGGTTTGGCGGACTTGTTCTGATCCGCGTCAGGCTGCGCTGAAGCCTCGGCTTCCGCCCCACCGGCCTCGCGCAAGGCCTTGGCCGCCTCCGGCTCGAAGAAGGCTTCCGCGGCTTCCGGCGCGGCGGCTGCGTCCTCCTCGGCCTGCTCGCGGCGGACCGTAACGTCCTCGCCGCGCGCGACCCGTTCGGCTTCGCCCGCGCTGCGCGCGACGATGACGGTGATGTTGGTCTCGACTTCGGGATGCAGCGCCAGCGGCACCTTGTACAGGCCGATGGTCTTGATCGGCGCGTTGAGCGTGACCTGCGAGCGGTTGACCTCGGCGCCGTCGGCATTGAGCATGCCGGCGATGTCGCGCGGCGTTACCGAACCGAACAATTGACCGGCTTCGCTCGCCTGGCGGATCACCACGATGGTCTTGCCGTCGAGCGTGGCGGCCACTTTCTCGGCGCCCCCCTTCAGCTCGAGATTGCGCACCTGCAACTCGGCCTTCATGCCCTCGAATCTCGACTTGTTGTCGGCGGTCGCGCGCAAGGCCTTGCCGCGCGGCAGCAGGAAATTGCGGGCGAAGCCGTCCTTGACGCGCACGACGTCGCCCATTTGTCCGAGCTTGCCGACGCGTTCGAGCAAAATCACATCCATTGTCGTCACTCCTTGAGTGGAATCTGGTTGAACCGAATTGAAGCTGTTGGTGAATGTCTCATGGTCAGGTGAGGGCCGGGGGGCCGCGCGTCGGCGCGATGCGCGCGCGCAAGTCGATTACCGCGTCGATCAGGCCGAGCAGGCAGAGCGCCAGCACCGGCCAACCCAACACCAGCACCGCGGTGTAAACGCCGGCGAGCAGGAACATGCGGCTCGCCATGCCGCGGGTGACGGCGTGCAGCACCGCAAAGCCGAGCACGCCATAGGCCATCAGCAGGCTGGCCGACAGCACCCCGGCGAGAATGCCGATCAGGCTGCCGACAAAGCTCAAGACGACGGCGACGGCGAGCGTCGCCGCGAGCGGACGTGGAAACGTCATGGCCGCAAGCTGCGGCCACGGGCGCTTGAGCAGGCCGGAAAACCGCACGATCGTTGCAGCCAGCCACAGATTGAGCACGTTGGTGATGGTGGCGAGCACCGCCGCCGCCGGCGGAATGGCGGCCACCAGGAAGTCCATCAGCCGGTCGGCATTGGCTGCGCCGGGCACGGCGCGTGAGGTATCGGCCGGCAGGTCGGTTTCCATGCGCACGATATGCGTCAGTGCGTTGTGTAAGCCGGCGCGGAAGCTTTCGGCATCGAGGCCGAAATTGGGAACGGCGACCACCACGACCAGCGCGCCGAGAACGGCCGCCCAGATCACCAGCCGGCCGGGCGGATACCATTCGATCGCCGCAGCGGCGTCGCCGACGGGCCGCGCCAACATGGCGAGATAGCCGAGCAACCAGGCCGGCAGCGCGGCGCTGGCCAGGAAGCTGAAGAAGAACACCGGACCGAACGCGATGCCGAGGGCAAGCGCGCCCGCCAACGCGGCGATCAGCGCCGCCCAGTGGCTCCAGCCGAGGCCGGCAATCATGATCGGCAGCGGCGCGAGATAGAACAGCGGAATCGACAGCCACGCGCCCGACGTCACCGAGGCGAACAGCAAAGCCGCCGCGGCGCCGGCACCGATACCAATGAGTCCGAGCTGCATCATCGCGAGCTGTCCCGCTCCTTTCGAGCGGTTAGAGACGGCCACAACCGTCCCAACGATCGGCATGGCGGGTGTCCCCGCCAGCTCGTTATGTTTCGCCTTACTTGATGACGTAAGGCAGCAGGCCGAGGAAGCGCGAGCGTTTGATCGCTTGCGCCAATTCGCGCTGCTTCTTGGCCGACACCGCGGTGATGCGGCTCGGCACGATCTTGCCGCGCTCCGACACGTAGCGCTGCAACAGCTTGACGTCCTTGTAGTCGATCTTTGGCGCGTTGGCGCCCGAGAACGGACAGGTCTTGCGCCGGCGAAAAAACGGCCTGCGCGCGCCGCCGCCAGCGTCGCCAGCACCCTGGGATGATCCGATTGCCATGCGTTATTCCTCCACCGCTGCGGCCGCGGGCCGGGCGTCGTCGTCGCCTTCGTCGCGCCGCGGGCGGCGTTCGCCGCGTCCACGATCGCCACGGTCGCCGCGGTCACCACGATCTCCGCGGTCGCCACGATCGTCGCGGTCGGACTTGCGCATCATCGCGGAGGGGCCTTCCTCGTGCTCCTCGACGCGAATGGTGAGGTAACGCAGGACGTCTTCGTTGAGACGCTCCTGGCGCTCGATTTCGTTGAGGGCCGCCGGCGCCGCGTCGACGTTGAGCAGCGTCATATGCGCTTTGCGGTTCTTGCGGATGCGGTAGTTGAGGGACTTCATCCCCCAATATTCGGTCTTGGCGATCTTGCCGCCGGCTTCGGTGATGATGGCCGAGAGCTTGGCCGTCAATTCCTCGACCTGCTGCGCCGCGAGATCCTGGCGCGCAAGATAGACGTGTTCGTATAGCGGCATGAAATGCCTTTCCCTTGTTGACCCATGTCCTCGACCCTGGCGCCTAGCCCCTCGAGCCCTTCGGGAAAGGCTCGAATGCTCTGAAGGCGGGAACACGGGACGTCGGGCGCAGCGGCCCTACCGATTCTATTTGAAACGGCCGTCCGTTCAGCTCCCAACCAGGATCGACGGAACGCGCGGGTTATAGGCGGATCGGGCCGAAAAAGGCAAGCAAAAGCGCCATACAAACGCGAGAGGTTAGGCTACCTGCGGGCCCCGGTCTTGGGCGGCCTGCTGCAGCCGGTCGGAAAGCTGGACCGCGAGGTCGACGCCTTCGCGCATCTGGCGGGCCGATTCCGGGCTGGGATCGTCGGCCCGGCGCATCTTTTTGAGTGCGTCCAGCAGCCATTCGAGATTGTCCTGCAGCAATTGCTGGCGGAACGCGGCAACGCTGCGGGCGCGCGCAAGGTCCTGTTCGGTGGCAAATTCGGTCATCAAAGCGCCTTATCGGGCAATAAAAACCCACTTTAGCCCGGTGAGTCTTTTCGCTTGATTACCGGGACCGGCTTAACTTAACAGGACCCTTCTTGCGGGGTCTTTCGGCCCAATTCCGGCAAAAAGACGAGATTGTGAGGGGCAATGGCGGTCGCTTTCGTATTTCCCGGCCAGGGCAGCCAGACGGTTGGTATGGGCAAAGTGCTGGCGGCGAATTTCGCGCCCGCTCGCCAGGTGTTCGACGAGGTCGACGCGGCGCTCGGCGCCAAGCTGAGCGCGATTGCGTTCGAAGGGCCGGCCGAAGCGCTCACCCTCACCGAGAATGCCCAGCCGGCATTGATGGCGGTTTCGCTTGCGACCATGCGCGTGCTGGAGCAGGAGGCCGGCCTCGACCTCAAACGCGACGCACAATTCGTCGCCGGGCACTCCCTTGGCGAATATTCCGCGCTCGCCGCGGCGGGCGCCTTCTCGATCGCCGACGCCGCGCGCTTGCTGCGCACGCGCGGGCAGGCGATGCAAAAAGCGGTGCCGGTCGGCGTCGGCGCCATGGCGGCGCTGCTCGGACTCGACTACGACGCGGCGGTGGCGGTCGCCGCCGAAGCGGCGCAGGGACAGGTGTGCCAGGCCGCGAACGATAATGGCGCCGGTCAGGTGGTGGTGTCGGGCGACAAGGCGGCGGTCGAGCGCGCCGTCGAGATCGCCAAGACCAAGGGCGCCAAGCGTGCCATGCTGCTGACGGTGTCGGCGCCCTTTCATTGCGCCTTGATGCAGCCGGCCGCCGATGTGATGGCGCAGGCGCTGGCGCAGGTGAGCATCAAGCCGCCGGTCGTGCCGGTGGTGGCGAACGTGCTGGCCAAGCCGATCAGCGATCCGGCCGAGATCGTGCGCGCGTTGGTCGCGCAAGTCACCGGCACGGTGCGCTGGCGCGAGTCGGTCGCCGCCATGGCGGCTGCCGGCGTGGCGACGTTCTACGAAGTGGGGGCGGGCAAGGTGCTGAGCGGTCTTATCAAACGTATTGCCGAGGGTGCGATCGCGACGGCGATCAACAACCCCGACGACGTCGCCGCGTTCAAGGCGAGAAGGAGCTTTTGATGTTCGATCTTAGCGCCAAGACCGCGCTGGTGACCGGCGCCACCGGCGCCATCGGCGGCGCGATCGCGCGCGCGCTGCATGACCAAGGCGCCACCGTCGCGCTCTCCGGAACGCGCCGCGACGCGCTCGACGCGTTGGCCGCCGAACTGAAGGATCGCGTGCATGTGCTGCCTTGCGATCTCGCCGACAAGGACGCGGTCGAGGCGCTGGTGCCGAGCGCGGAAGAAAAAATGACGAAGCTCGACATTCTGGTCGCCAATGCCGGGGTCAACCGCGACAATCTGTTTGTGCAATTGCGCGACGAGGACTGGGACAACGTGATCGCGGTCAACCTGACCGCGACCTTCCGGCTCACCCGCGCGGCGGTGAAGGCCATGATGCGCCGGCGCTGGGGCCGCGTGATCGGTATCTCGTCGATCGTCGGCTATACCGGCAATCCGGGGCAAGGCAATTATACCGCCTCGAAGGCCGGCTTGGTGGGCATGTTGAAGTCGGTCGCCGCGGAATACGCCAAGCGCAACGTCACCGCCAACTGCATCGCCCCCGGCATTATCGCCAGCGCGATGATCGACAAGCTCAATGACAAGCAGCGCGAGGGCATCCTGGTCCGGGTTCCCGCCGGCCGCCTGGGGACGCCGGCCGATGTGGCGGCGGCGGCGGTCTATCTGGCCTCGGAGGAGGCGGCCTATGTCACCGGGCAGACCATCCACGTCAACGGCGGGATGGCGATGATATGACGGGAATTGCGTGGCTTTTCAGGGCGCATCCGGCTACGCTGCCCTGCGCTAGTCAACACATTTGAAGTATGGTAACCGAAATTCGGCCCGGCTGGGGCGGCCGATGGCGGACGTCGCGAAAGATGCTCCGCGATCGAACGCCGTCACACACCACCGTCAACCACGACGAGGCCATTCCGCGATGGTTGCGATCCGGTCCCGGCCGCAGCCCAATCTAAAAAGCACGAGGTTGGAACGATGAGTGATATTGGCGAGCGGGTAAAAAAGATCGTCGTGGAGCACCTAGGGGTCGAGCCCGACAAAGTGACCGAACAAGCGAGTTTCATCGACGATCTTGGCGCCGATAGTCTCGACACCGTCGAACTCGTGATGGCATTCGAGGAAGAGTTCGGCTGCGAGATTCCCGATGATGCCGCCGAAACGATCCTGACCGTCGGCGATGCCGTCAAATTTCTCGAAAAGAACGCTAAAAGCTGAGCGAAGCCCCGCCGCGCGGCTGCTCGATCGCTTCATTAGTGCTGACGTGTGGGCTATGCCCCGGTGGAGCATAGGGGCGTGGTGTTTGGCTCGGAGCCGGTCATGAGACGTGTCGTCGTCACCGGAATGGGGATGGTCACGCCGCTCGGCTGCGGCGTCGAGCCGACATGGCAACGCCTGCTCAATGGCGAAAGCGGCGCCAAGAAGATCGACACATTCGATGTCTCCGACGTCTCCTGCAAGATCGCTTGCGTGGTGCCGCGCGGCGACGGCAGCGGCAGCACCTTCAATCCCGATCAATGGATGGAGCCGAAGGAGCAGCGCAAGGTCGACGATTTCATCGTTTTCGCAATGTGCGCGGCAAAGCAGGCGCTCGACCACGCCGGCTGGCGGCCGACCAGTTACGAAGATCAGACCACCACCGGCGTCCTCATCGGCTCCGGCATCGGCGGCGTCGAGGGCATCGCCGCCAACGCAATTATTTTGCACGAGAGAGGGCCGCGCCGGGTATCGCCGTTCTTCATCCCCGGCCGCATCATCAATCTTGCCTCCGGCTACGTCTCCATTGAGTTCGGCCTGAAAGGGCCGAACCACGCGGTGGTCACCGCCTGTTCGACCGGCGCGCACGCGATCGGCGACGCCGCGCGCATGGTGGCGCTCGGCGATGCCGACGTGATGGTGGCCGGCGGCACTGAATCGCCGGTCAATCGCCTGTCGCTGGTTGGTTTCGCGGCGCTGCGCGCGCTCTCGACCGGATTCAACGACGACCCCAAGCGCGCCTCGCGCCCCTACGACAAGGACCGCGACGGCTTCGTGATGGGCGAGGGCGCCGGCGCGGTGGTGCTGGAAGCCCTCGACCACGCCAAGGCACGCGGCGCCACGATCCATGCCGAACTCGTCGGCTACGGGCTGTCGGGCGACGCCTATCATATTACCGCGCCTTCGCCGGACGGCGACGGCGCGTTCCGCTGCATGAGCATGGCCGTCAAGCGGGCCGGAATTTCCGTGGACGACATCGATTACATCAACGCGCACGGCACCTCGACGCCGCTCGGCGACGAGATCGAACTCGGCGCGGTGCAGCGCGTGGTCGGCAATGCCGCCGGCCGCATCTCGATGTCCTCGACCAAATCCTGCATCGGCCATCTGCTCGGCGCAGCCGGCGCGGTGGAGGCGATCTTCTCGATCCTGGCGATTCGCGATGGAGTCGCCCCGCCCACGATCAATCTCGACAATCCGTCGGTCGAAACGCCGATCGATCTGGTGCCGCATGTCGCGCGCAAGCGCGACATCAACACCGCGCTGTCGAACTCGTTCGGCTTCGGCGGAACCAATGCCTCCCTGATTTTCAGCCGCTATGCCGGCTAATGAGCCGCGCTGACACCCCCGCTTTCGCCATAATTTGCCCTAACGTGCGAAAGCTGCTGATAATTCCCGATTGCGCCGCGGCCGATGACCGAACTGGAGAGTATCGAAGGTGATCTTAGCGGTGCCGATAGCGGGAGCGGGCGCGTGAGTTCCGAGCCACCCTATGACGGTGAGGGGCGGACAGCCGCGAGCGGACCGGACCCGGTGCCGCCGCCGGCTAGCAAGCCGCCGCGCAGTCCGCGCGCCGCGCTCGAGCCGGAACGCGTGCCGCAGCTCAGCCGCCGCTCGCAACGGGTGCGGCATCCGCTGGTGATCGCCGGCAACGCCATCTTCACCGTGCTGATCGTGGTCTCGGTCGCCGTCGGCGGCGCGCTTTACGTCGGCAAGCAGCGCTTCGAAGCGCCCGGGCCGCTGCCGCAGGACAAGGTGGTCAATATTCCGCGCGGGCTCGGCATCCGCGATATCGCCGATCTGCTGCAGCGCGAGGGCGTGATCGATCAGCCGTGGGTTTTCATCGGCGGCGTGCTGGTACTCAAGGCGCGCGGCGACCTCAAGCACGGCGAGTATCAGTTCACCAAGAGCGCCAGCCTCGCCGAGGTGGTCAACACCATCATCGAAAACAAGGTGGTGCAGCACACGCTGACCATCCCCGAAGGGCTGACCTCCGAGCAGATCGTCGCCAAGCTGTTGGAGAACGACGCGCTGTCCGGCCAGATCAAGGAAATCCCGCGCGAGGGCACGTTGCTGCCGGAGACCTACAAATTCACCCGCGGCATGCTGCGCGCGCAGATCATCCTGCGCATGCAGCAGGCCCACCAGCGTATGCTGCAGGAGGTCTGGGAACACCGCATGCCGGATCTTCCGGTCAAGACGCCGGAGCAGTTGGTCATCCTCGCCTCGATCGTGGAGAAGGAGACCGGCAGGCCGGACGAGCGCTCGCGCGTCGCTTCCGTGTTCGTCAATCGCCTCAAGAACAAGATGCGATTGCAGTCCGACCCGACCATCATTTACGGCCTGACCGGCGGCAAGGGTTCGCTCGGCCGCCCGATCCTGAAAAGCGAGATCGAGCAGCCGACGCCCTACAATACCTATGTGATCGACGGGCTGCCGCCCGGTCCGATCGCCAATCCGGGCCGCGCCTCGCTTGAGGCTGCCGCCAATCCGGCGCGCACCAAGGACCTCTATTTCGTCGCCGACGGCAGCGGCGGCCATGTGTTCTCGGAATCCTACGACCAGCATCAGAAGAACGTCGCGCGCCTGCGCGCGCTCGAAAAGAACACCACCGTACCCGACCCTATGGCGGCACCCGACAAAGCTACCGGCGACAAGCAGTAGGATCGCGCCGGCCTTGTGAGCGGCATTGCGCGCGGTTAAGGTCCCGCCACTTTCGCCCTTTCAGCAAACACGAGATCAGATCCTATGGCCTTGTCGAGCATGACCGGCTTCGCTCGCGGGCACGGCGTGGCGGGCTCCTACGCCTGGAGCTGGGAGCTCAAATCGGTCAACGCCAAGGGCCTCGATCTGCGGCTGCGCCTGCCGCCGGGCTGGGATGCGATCGAAGTGCCTGCGCGCGCGCGCGCGGCCGAGAAGCTGTCGCGCGGTACGACTTACGCCAATCTCACCGTCGAACGCAAAGGCGTGGCGCCCACCGTCAAGGTCAATGAGCCGGTGCTCAACGCCGTTCTGGCGACGCTCAAGAGCCTGCGCGGCAAGGTCGAAGCCTCGCCGCCGACGCTCGACGGCATCCTGTCGCTCAAGGGCGTGATCGAGATCACCGAGGAAGACGAGCGCGAGGAGGATCGCCGCGCCGCCGAGGCCGCAATCCTTTCTGGTTTCGACAAGGCGCTGGCCGATCTCGTCGCCATGCGGCGCGAGGAGGGCGCAACGCTCGGCCGCCTGCTGTCGGCACGGCTTGCGGAGATTGCCGCGCTGGCCGCGCGCGCGGAAGCGGCGCCGGGACGCAAGCCGGAGGCGATCAAGGCGCGGCTCGCCGAGCAGGTGGCGACACTGCTGTCCGCCTCGCAACGATTCGACAGCGACCGTCTGCACCAGGAAGCGATCATGCTCGCCAGCAAGGCCGATATCCGCGAGGAGCTCGACCGTCTCGCCTCCCATGTCGCGCAGGCGCAAAAGCTCATCGCCGACGGCGGGCCGGCCGGCCGCAGGCTCGATTTTCTGGCGCAGGAACTCAACCGCGAATCGAATACCCTCACCGCCAAGGCCAACGACGTCGATCTCACCAATATCGGTCTGGAATTGAAAAGCACGGTCGAGCAGTTCCGCGAGCAGGTGCAGAACCTGGAGTGACGATGGCGAAGACGCTACCGCAGACAGCGATGATCGCCCGGCGCGGGCTGATGCTGGTGCTGTCGTCGCCCTCGGGCGCCGGCAAGACCACGCTGTCGCGCCGGCTGCTCGAGCAGGACAAGGGCGTGACGTTGTCGGTTTCGGTGACGACGCGAAAAATGCGGCCCGGCGAGGTGGACGGCCGCGACTACACCTTCATCGACCGCAGACGCTTCGACAGGCTCATCGAAGAGGACGCGCTGCTGGAATATGCGGAGGTGTTCGACAATTACTACGGCACCCCGGCTAAGCCCGTGGTGGACGCGCTGGCCGACGGCCGCGACGTGTTGTTCGACATCGATTGGCAGGGCACCCAGCAATTGCGCGAAAAGGCCCGCGGCGATCTGGTCAGCGTGTTCATATTGCCGCCCTCGATCCCGGAGCTGGAGCGGCGGCTGAAAGCCCGCGCGCAGGACGATTACGAAACCATTCATCGCCGCATGGCGAAGGCGGCCGACGAGATGAGCCACTGGGCCGAGTACGATTATGTCGTGATCAACCGCGATCTCGAACAATCGTTCGCCGACGTGAAAGCGGTTCTCGCCGCCGAGCGGCTCACGCGCGAGCGTCAGCCGGGCCTTTCCGACTTCGTGCGCGGCTTGCAGGCGAAACTCTAAAGCGGACGTGACGCGCGTCCATCGAGCCGGCACCAGCGGCTATTTTATTTTTTTAACATCTAAATTATCGCAACTCTGCTCGCAAAACCGTCCTCCGAATTTATGCACTATTTATGCAGGCGCCGGGCCTCCGGCGCGTTTAGTTTTTGGGGGAGTATCGGTTGGAGGAGCGGACAAATGAATTCCAAGCTCACCATGCTCTTCTTGCTTATCGGATCGATTATCTGCCTTTCGCACCTCAGCCGCGAAATTGTATTCAAATTGAAATGCAAGCTCGATACCGGACGTTGGCGCAAAATCGTTCCGAGATGGCGTAAATCGTAAGCGAAGCGGGCTCTGTCGGCGATAATGGCCGCTGCGCTTCTCGGCGCATGCGCGCCGCGCCGACGGCGGCTGTTACGTCGCCAGCACCACGCGCCCGACGATTTTCCCAGCCCGCAAGTCGTCGAGCGTCGCCTGCGCCTGCGCCAGCGGCCGCTCGGCGATTGGTGGTGGCCCGATGTTCTTCGCGCGCACCAGGTCGATCAGTTCGCGCGCTTCGGCAAGCGTGCCGGTGGTGGTGCCCTCGATGGTCATGGCCTTGAGCGGGAACATGGCGACCGCGGTGGAAAAGGCGCCGCCGATCAATCCGGTGACCACCACCTTGCCGCCTTTGGCCAGCACGCCGGTGGCAAAATTGAGCGACGTATCGGAACCGGCGAAATCGATGGCTGCGTAAATGCCGCCGCTCGCTTTCAGCAGCGCCTTGCGCGCGCCCGGATCGGACGGATCGAAGGCGGCTTGCGCGCCGGCGGCAAGCGCGGCGCCGCGTTTCGTGGCGTCGATTTCGGCGACGTAAGGCACGCTGCCGTATAGGGCGCGCGCCAGCGCCAGCCCCATAAGCCCGACGCCGCCGAGGCCGACCAGCAGCAACGGCGCGCGCGCCGCGCGGTCCGAGAGACGCTTGAGCGCGGCATAAGCGGTGAGCCCCGAGCACATCAGCGCGCCGGCGTAAGACGGCGACAGCGGCGCATAGTCGATGAGATAGCGCGGGTGCGGGATGAGCACATGGGTGGCAAAACCGCCGTCCACCGTGATGCCGAGGTGGCGCGGCGCCGTGCAGATATTTTCCTCGTCCGCCTTGCAGGCCGCGCACGCACCGCAACCGATCCAGGGATAGATCGCGACCTTGGCGCCCGGCGTCACATTGGCCTGCGGCCCCGCGCTCTCGACCTCACCTGCGATCTCATGGCCGAGCGTGAACGGCAGCGTGCGGCCGGCGCGCACGTCGAGCTGCTTGCCGTCGCCGAGCAAAAAATAGCCGTCCTGCATGTGCAGGTCGGAATGGCAGACGCCGCAGCGCGCGATGCGCACCAGAACTTCGGTGCCCGTCGGCTGGGGGGCGTCGACCACCGTTTCGCACAGCGGCGCGCCATAGGCGGTGAGGGATTGGCGGTGCATCTGCATGGCCCGCGAACTTTACATGCGGCCTTTCGTCTGCCCAGCGAAAATATTTGCCAGCGCAACGAAGCCTTCGACCGGGATTTCCTCCGCTCGCGCGGTCGGTTCAATCGCAGCTTCGGCGAGCAATGCGTTGGTGTCTACGCCGAGGGTTTTGAGGCTCTGGCGCAGCATCTTGCGGCGCTGCCCGAACGCCGCCGCGGTCAGTTTTTGCAAGGCGCCGGCATCGCAGGCGAGCGGCCGTTCGCGCGGAATCAGCCGTACCACCGAGGACGTCACCTTGGGCGGCGGCACGAAGGCCGACGGCGCCACGTCGAACAGCATTTTGGTCTCGCAGCGCCAGTTCGCCAGCACCGACAACCGGCCATAGGTTTTGCTGCCGGACGCGGCGACGATGCGCAGCGCCACCTCGCGCTGGAACATCAGCACCAGCGCGTCGTACCAGGGCGGCCACGGCTTGGTCAGCCAGCCGATCAGCAGTGCGGTCGCGATATTGTAGGGCAGGTTGGCGATCACGCGCGCGCGCTCGCCGTTGAGATGAGCCCGCGCGTCGAATTCCAACGCGTCGCCGGGTACGATCTCGACCCGGCCGGGATAGCGCGCCGCGATCTCCTCCAGCGCGGCAATCGCGCGGTCGTCGCGCTCGATGGCGATGACGCGCCGCGCGCCTTCCGCCAGCAGCGCGCGCGTCAGACCGCCCGGGCCGGGGCCGACTTCGAGCACGGTCGCGCCTTGCAGGGCGCCGCCGGCGCGGGCGATGCGCGCGGTCAGATTGAGATCGAGCAGAAAGTTCTGGCCGAGCGATTTCTTGGCGGACAAGCCATGCCGGCGGATCACGTCGCGCAGCGGCGGCAGGTCGTCGATCTGGGCCATCAGTGCATGATACCGAAAAGTGGGAACCGGTTTTCGGATAAGATCATCCGCAAACAAAAAGTTTTTGTTGCACGAGCGGCGCCGTATGGGCGGAGAGCCGTGCGGCGAGCGCCAGCGCCGCCACCAGGCTGGACGGATCGGCGCGGCCGGTGCCGGCGATGTCGAAGGCGGTGCCGTGGTCGGGCGAGGTGCGCACGAACGGAAGGCCGAGCGTCACGTTCACCGCGCGCTCGAAGGCCAGCGTCTTGATCGGGATCAGCGCCTGGTCGTGATACATGCAGAGCGCGACGTCGTAGCCCGCGCGCGCTCGCTCGTGGAACAGCGTGTCGGCCGGCAACGGCCCAGTGGCGTCGATGCCCTCCGCCCGCAGATGCGCGACCGCCGGCGCCACGATTGTCGCGTCCTCCTCGCCGAGCGCGCCTTCCTCGCCGGCATGCGGGTTGAGCCCGGCGACGGCGATGCGCGGACGGGCGATGCCGAAGCGCGTGCTAAGGTCGCGCGCGACGATGCGCCCGGTCTCGACGATGAGTTCGGTGGTTAGGCGCGACACCACGTCGCGCAACGGCAAATGGATGGTCACCGGCACCACGGCGAGCTCCGCCGACCACAGCATCATCACCGGATGCACCGGCTTGCCGGTGGCCTCGGCGGCGAGCTTGGCCAGGAATTCGGTATGGCCCGGCTCGGCAAAACCGGAACGGTAGAGCACGTTCTTGGCGACCGGATTGGTGACGACCGCGGCAGCGCGGCCGGCCAGCACGTCGGCGACGGCACGCCGGATCGAGGCGATGGCGGCCGGCGCGCTGCTGGCATCGGGCTTGCCGGGCGCGGCGGTGACGGCCATGCCAAGCGGGGCGACCGGCAACGCGCGCTGGAAAGCGGCCGGTGCTTCCTCCGGCGCGACGACGACGAGCGGCACATCGAGGCCGAGAACGCGGGCGCGGCTGCGCAGAAAATCCGTTTCGCCGACGAGATAGAAGGGCGGCAGGTCGAGTTCGACCCGGCGCCGCCAGACCGCCAGCGTTAAATCGGGGCCGATGCCCGCCGGTTCGCCGAGCGTCAACGCCAGAGGAAGGCCAAGGGCAGATCTCATTTATTTTCTTTGTATTCGATCATCGCCTGTTTGCGGATCTCGTCGAGAAATCTCTTGGACTCGGCATCGAACCTTTTGGCGAACAATTGCTGGCGCACTTCGCCCTTGAGCGGAGAATCGGTCTTGCTCTCCTTCTTGTCGCACAATGCGAACATCTGCACGCCCTGTGCCGTCAGTTCCGGAGCGGTCAAATGGCCGATCTCGATGCTGCCCAGCATATCGCGCAGTTGCGGTGCAAGATCGGCCGAGCCGCGCGACACCGGCTCGCGCACCGCGACGTCGCGCAGCGCGCGCGCAAACGCCAGCCCTTCGTTGCATGAGACGAAGCGGGTGCGCAGGTTTTCCGCTTCCCGGCGCTTGGCCTCCATGGCGGCGGGGTTCGAGCCCGGCGGGATCAGGACCATGACCGGATAGAGCGTGTACGTGTAGCCGGCCACGTCGGCTTGGCTTTCGCTACGGTCGCGCAATGCCTTGGCGACATCGGCTTCCCCGATCTCGAG
The DNA here is from genome assembly GCA_003152455.1 of Hyphomicrobiales bacterium. Taxonomy (GTDB): domain Bacteria; phylum Pseudomonadota; class Alphaproteobacteria; order Rhizobiales; family Xanthobacteraceae; genus Pseudolabrys. The sequence goes on along the minus strand of PMAF01000220.1, from coordinate 16,238 downwards.
CGATGCGCTGAACTTGCCGCGCACCAGTTGGCTCCAGGTCAGTTCGGCACGGATGCGCGCCTTGATCGTGTTCGGTGAAATGCCGGAGTGCCCGATGGCCTGGATGAACTGCTCCGTCGATATGTGCTGGGTCTTGGCCATATTGGTGAACGCCTGGTCGACCTCGGAATCGGGCACCTCGAAGTTGTAGCTCTTGGCCTTGGCGATCTTGATGCGGTCGTCGATGAGTTCCTGGATGACGTCCTGGCGCGCGGGGGTCTTGTGGGTCGATGCCGCGATCAGCTTGCTGCGCTGATCGATGTCGTAAGCCGTGATCGGCGATCCGTTGGCGACCACAACGACCTGCGCGAAGGCCGCGGCCGGCATGGCGATGGCCGCGGCCAAGGCCAAGGCGGCTCCCGCCAGCCAACGGCGGAATGAACGAAATCTCACGTCAGTCGCCGGCATTGCAATATCCACAGTATTACGCACGCCGGCGGTCAGCTGAATCACGGCCGGTTTGCATCAGAGCCCACTCGCGCTGATATTCTGACTGGCTCCCGTAGTGCCGAGCGTCCGCAGGCTCAATTGCAGCATGATTGTATGGTTGAGCTGCGGCGAACCGGTCCCATAGCTGTAATTGGTAACGTAATTTAGGCCTAAAATTAGGCAATCGTTGACAAAGGCGAGGCCGAGCGAGTTCGACGAGAATTCATTTAATTTGAGGTCGTAGAGAGCAGAGCCGCGTATCACCCAGTTGGCGTCAAGCTTGACCGATCCGGAGGCGTTTAGGCCCTGACGCTCGGTGAGGAAACCGATATCGGGCTGGGCGGCATAGTCGCCGTAGAGCAGGCTGACACTCCAGCGATCGAAATTGGCGCTTGTTTCGAGCTCCGTCCGCTTGACAACAAAGGTGTCGTTGTCGAAGCGGAAGCGCGCGGAAAATTTATAGGTGCTGTTGGGCTGATAGGTCGCCCGCGCCACATAGTCGGAGCGGGTGGTATCGAGCCCGCTGTCGAGGCCGGTATTGGCGATGCCGGTTTGCGCGAATGAATTGTCCCACAGGCTGTAGGACTGCCCGAACAGAGCGTTGAACGCGCCGCCGTGATTGAATTGCGCGGTGTAGGTCAGCCCGTAATTGGCGCGCCCGCCGCCCTCGACCCGGTCCCAGCCGGAGAATTTGTCGACCTTGAACAGATTGCTGTCGTCGAAGATCAAGCTTTGCGCATCCTCGTTTGGCCACCTGCCGACCTGAGGTTCATTCGGCCGCGCGATGATCTGGGCGATCGGCTCGAAGGTTTGCGTGCCCCAGGATTGCACGTTGATGAAGGGATAGTGGTATTCCACGCCGACGGTCGGCATGCCGCGCACCAGATTGGTGTCGCCGGTGCCGATGTAGTTGGACACGCCGGGATCGTTGGCGATCTGCATCGAGCCGGCATCGGCGCGCACCGAGGCGAAAGGCGTGAACACCTGACCGAACGAATCGGTGAAGCTGCGGCGCCAATGGGCCTCCGCCGAGAAGCGGCTATAGGTACCGGGAATGCCGCGCAGCAAGCAATTGCTGGAATTGATGATCGCGGAATCGGCAGTCTGCGAGCACGTGCCGAGGCCGGACGCGGTCTGATTGATCGCGTCGAATTCGGCCTGCTCGCGCGTCAGGCTGGTGAAGTTGATGTTGTAACCGAGCTCGCCGCCCATAATCGGATGATCGAAGGTGTAGTCGTAATCGAGGACCGGATGGATGACCGGAATCTGGTTCTGCACGTCCGCCGTCGAGAAGCCGTAGTAGTAGATCGAGCGGATGTCGAAATAGCTTTGGTTGCCCTTGCCGGCGAGATAGATCTGCGAAAGACCCGAATTGGCGGCGCCGCCGAGAGTATCGACATAGTGATAAGCCGATAGACGCGGGTTGTAATCCTGCAGGAACGTCTTGTCGGTGAGCAGTACGCTGTCCCAGCCCCAGACCCATTTGTCGTTGATGGCGAATCGGCCGTCGCTTTCCACGCTGCCGCGGAAATTGCGGTCACCGGGGGCGTTGGGGAGGCCGGCAAAGTAGGCGCTGTCGAGCTGGTAGATGCCGGCGGCGCGGATCGAGTAGGCGCCGTTGACCAGGCGCTGGCGAAACTCGCCTTGCAGCAGCGGGCCCTGCTTGGTGGTGATCATCGGCGAGAAGGTGGCGTCATAGTTCGGCGCCAACGCCCAGTAATAGGGGACTTCGATCGACTGTCCGTAAATGGTGTTCGACGTGGCCAACGGCGGCAGCACGCCGGACTGGCGTTTGACGGTCGGGTCGGGCGTCGAGAAGTAGGGCAGCCAGGCGATTGGATGGCCGAAAAATTCGAGGCTCGCGTCCTCGAAATAGATCATCTTCTCACCCTGGTCGTGGATGATGCGCGCGGCTTTCACCTGCCACAGCGGCGGTTTTTTTGGATCGTCCTTGCATGGCTCGCAGGCCGTGTAGACGCCGCTGTGGAATACGGTGGTGTTGCCGTTGGTGCGCTCGGCGCGGGCCGCCGCCATACGCGTCTGATCGGGCGAATCCAGACGCAGCGAATCGACGAACCCGTCGCGATAGTTATCGGACAGGTCCATGATCGTGCCGTAGGTGACCTTGCCGTCCGCTTCGGTCAGCCGGACATTGCCTTCGGCATGCAGGCGCTTATTGGTCTGGTCGTAGACCACGCGGTCGGCTTCGAGCGTCGAGTTGCGATAATAGATCTGCACGCTGCCGACCGCGGAGACGCGGTGATTGGCGTAATCGTAATCGATCTCGTTCGCCTTCACGAGCATCTGCTGCTGGTCGCCGGCTTTTTCCCGCTCGATGGCGATCTGGGATTTCGGACGCCGCGGCGCGGTCTGCGGGAACGTGAAGACGTCTTGGGCAACAGCCGGCGCGCACGCAATCATGTCGCCGCAAGCCAGCACGGCGAGGGCGGCGATTATTCCCGCGATGCCACGGCGATGGGGCCGGGGCATGGATGGACGAGCGCGAAACAGCCCCCCCGCCATTACCCGTCCTCCTGGTATAACAACGCAATGAATCCCGTCAGGCCCCCGGCAAGCACGGGTAGCCAAGCTGCTGCCGCAGGGTGCATCAGCTCGGCCTTCGTCATATCCTCGGTCACTTTCGATAAAACATAAAGCAGAAAGCCCGATGCCACGCCACTTAAAATCATCTTTTGCACCCCGCCAAAGCGGAAGAAACGTAGACTGACGGCGGCGGCAAGGAATACCATGGCCGCCAGCATGAAAGGCTGTGCCAGAAGCTTCTGGAATTGGAATCTATAGCCTGCGGCAACTAGGCCGGCATGTTCTGCGATCGTGATATATTTTGGTAGTTCCCAAAAAGGTACAGATTCCGGGGTCGCAAAGCTTTCGCGAGCTTGTTCCGGCGTCAGGCTAGACTTGAACTCATAGACCGGGTGTTTGGCCGGCAAGGTGTCCAGCTCGTTGACGCGGGCATCCAAGAGCCGCCAGACCCCCGGTTCCAGCGTGGCCGAGCGGGCCTCGATACGCTGCTTGAAATGGCCGCCATTGTCGAAAGCGAAGATCGTCACGCCGTTGAGAATGACGCCCTGGTCGCGGCTCGACTTGGCATTGATGATGGCCTGGCCATCGCTGCTGCGCTGGCTGGTCCAGAACGGGCCGCCCCCGTGCAGCTCGTCCGATTTGTTGCCGAAAATGATCGCCTCGTAGCGTTTCGACTGCTCCTGCATGATGGCCGAGAGCGGATTGTAGGCCGTGGTAGCGGCGATGCCGAGCAGGAAGGCCACGGTCACGGCCGGCGAGATAAACTGCCACGCCGATACGCCGGCCGAGCGCGCGACCACCAATTCCAGCCGCCGCGACAGGTTGAGATAACACGCCATCGTGCCGATCAGTATGCAGAACGGCATGATCCGCTCGGCAATCTGCGGGACGCGATAAAACGACGCCTTCGCCACCAGGATCGCCGAGACGTGCGGCATGTCGGTGGCGCGGCGCATCGTTTCGATATAGTCGACCAGCGCGACGAGCGCGAAGATGCCGCCGAACACGAGCAGCACCGCGCCAAGGAAGCGCTTGCCGAAATAAAGCCCGAGTGTTCCGCCGATCAACCGCATCATGAGCTCATTGCGTCGCAACGCGCCGGGTCACGCGCTCGACAAGGGCTGCCAGCCACTTGTCGAGGAATGCCGGCGGTTCGATGATCAGGCCGCGGTGGATCACGAACAGGCCGCCGCCGAATGCGAGCGCGAGCCCGATATATTGCAGCGACAGCATCCACGGCATGGTGGCGCCGAACACGGTGGAGACGAATCCAGCGAGCCGCAGCAACGCCACGCCGCCAACGGCGCCGAGCATTGAAACGGTGCGGCTTTGCCGGTTGGTGCGCGGCGCGCCCAAATAGGCGAACGCGATCACCGCAAAAGCGATCGGATAAATCGGCGCCATCAGCCGGTCGTGCATCTCGGCGCGGAACTCGTTCGGCTGTTCGAGGTAGCTCGGATCCTTCGGATCGGGAAACAGCAACTGCCACAGGTAGCGCTGGCGGACCGAATATTTCACGGCCTGTTGGCCGTGGACCAAGGTCGAGAGATCGAAGGCGTAGCGGTCGAACACCACCATCGTTGGATCGGGCTGCTTGGCCTTAAAACGCTGCACCATGCCCTGCTGCAGGACCAAAAAAGTGCCGTTGGCGTTGTCGAGCAATTCGCCGGTGTCGGCGATGATGGTGACGCGCTGCGCCGGATCGCGCTGGTCGTCGAGGAAAATGCCGACCAACTGGCCGTTGCTGCGCCGCTCGCGGATGCGCATGACGACGCCGCTTTCGATCGACACGAAACGGCCGGGCTGCACCAGATTGGTCACCACGTCGGCGCTCACCTCGGTGAGCATGTCGGTCAGCATGCGCAGGCCCTTGGGCGCGAAATAGGCGCTGATCACCAGCACGCCGATCGACACCACGACTGCCACCGACAGGAAGGCGCGGAACAAAATCCACGGCGACATGCCGGCCGCATTCATCACGATGATTTCGCTGTCGGTGGACATCTTGTTGAGGACGTGCGCGATCGCGATCAGCAACGCGATCGGCGCGATCACCAAGACCAGCAGGGGGATGATCATTCCGGTGATGAAAACAAATACCAGGATCGACTGGCCCTGACTGGTCACCAGATCGATGTCGTGCAGCGACTGCGTCACCCAGATCACTGCGGTCAGGCTGACCAAAATGACCAGGAACGCAGCGAACGTCGTGCGGAAGATATATCGGCCGATCGACCCCATCCGACGCGTCGTCCCCCAGGTTTCAGCAGCGTCGCCCGCCGTCCGAGTATTCGCCCGGACGTGACGCGTTAACCAGCCTACTCCCACCCCCATCGAGACTATCTTGATCCATCGACAAAGTGGCCGGTCAAAGGCAAAGCCATTGAACATGCACAACAAAAAGTAAAACCGCCGCCCCATCCAAGGCCGACCGGGCGGCCGAATCCGGCCCTAAACGCCGCCTCGGCGGGGGACGGATCGATACCCGGTGGTGAAAAGCCTGGATTCGGCAGATTTGGGGCATTGCAGAGGGGTATCTGGCGAGCCATATGGGTTCACCCTCCGATGTCCCTGAATCAAGGAAAGCGCCGATGTCCGATGCCCTGAAGCTTGGGTTTGCCCCCTTCGCCGCCCCGGCCAAAATTGGCGTATCGGGCGTTCTGTTCGTGTTCTGCGATGATGGGCTCAAATTCGGCCCCGCCACGGCCAAGGCGCTGGGGCCCGCCGCCGGTCTGGTGGCGCGCGCCGCCAAGGCCGAACGGTTCACCGGCAAGAGCGGCTCGACGCTGGAGTTGATCGTGCCGGAAGGCCTGAAAGTCGCCCGCCTCGTGGTGATCGGCGCCGGCAAATCTAGCGCCGGAAAGTCCGCTGGCCTCGAACAGAAGGACCTGCTCAAGCTCGGCGGGCTCGCCATGGGCAAACTACCGCTCGCCGCCAGCGAGGGCGTTGTGTTCGCCGAATTGCCGGGCGGCGCGTTGAAGGCGGAGCAGGCCGCCGATATCGCCCTCGGCGTGATGCTGCGCGCCTACGCTTTCGACCGGTACAAGACCAAGCGCAAGGACGACGAGAAGCCGCCCGCCAGGCGCAGCATGACCATTGCGGTCGGCGACGCCCCCGGCGCGCGCGCCGCCTATGCGCGGCGCGCGGCGATCGGCGGCGGCGTGCTGCTGGCGCGCGACCTCGTCAACGAGCCGGCCAACGTGCTCTACCCGGAAGAATTCGCCCGCCGCACGGCGAGCTTGAAAAAAGTCGGCGTCGCGGTCGAGGTGCTTGATCTCAAGGCGATGAAGAAGCTCGGCATGCACGCGCTGCTCGGCGTCGGGCAAGGCTCGGCGCGCGAGAGCCGCGTCGTGGTGATGCGCTGGAATGGCGGCAAGGCCGGCGAGCCGCCGGTCGCCTTCATCGGCAAGGGCGTCTGCTTCGACACCGGCGGCATCTCGATCAAGCCGGCGGCCGGCATGGAGGACATGAAGGGCGATATGGCGGGCGCGGCCTGCGTAACCGGCCTCATTCAGGCGCTCGCCGTGCGCAAAGCGAAGGTCAACGCCGTCGGCGTCATCGGCCTGGTCGAGAACATGCCGGACGGCAACGCGCAGCGGCCGGGCGACATCGTCACCTCGATGTCGGGGCAGACCATCGAGATCATCAACACCGACGCCGAAGGCCGCCTCGTGCTGGCCGACGTGCTCTGGTACGCCGCCAAGCGTTTCAAGCCGAAATTCATGGTGGATTTGGCGACGCTCACCGGCGCCATCATCGTCGCGCTCGGCCAGGAATACGCCGGCATGTTTTCGAACGACGACAAGCTGTGCGAGCGTCTGACCAAAGCCGGCGAATTAACCGGCGAACTGGTCTGGCGCATGCCGCTGAGCGCCGCCTACGACAAGATGATCGACTCCAAATTCGCCGACATGAAGAACACCGGCGGTAGCCGCTGGGGCGGCGCCATCACCGCCGCGCAGTTCATCCAACGCCACGTCGCCGACAAGACGCCGTGGGCACATCTCGACATCGCCGGCACCGGCTTCGATAGTCGCCAGAGCGACATCAATAAAAGCTGGGGCTCCGGCTGGGGCGTGCGGCTATTGGATCGGCTGGTGGCGGATTATTACGAGCGGTAATGCTGGCTGGGTCGAGACGACATGACCGAAATGCTGTTCTACCACCTGCAAGGCCAGAAGCTCGAAGGCGTGCTGCCGGGCTTGCTGGAGAAATCGCTCGAGCGCGGCTGGACGGTGGTCGTGCAGGGCGCGTCGGAAGAGCGCATCGAGGCGCTCGACGCGCATTTGTGGACCTACCGCGACGACGGCTTTCTGCCGCACGGTACCTGGCGCGAGGCGGACGCCGCCACCCAGCCGGTACTGCTTACCGTCAATGATGACAATCCGAACGGCGCCACCGTGCGCTTCCTGATCGACGGCGCGCCGGTGCCGGCCGACGCCGGGGCCTATCAGCGCATCGTGCTCGTGTTCAACGGTGAGGATGAAGACGCGGTCGCCGCCGCGCGCTCGCTTTGGAGCGAGGCCCGGGCCAAAGGGTTTGCGGTGACCTATTGGCAGCCGGACGTGCAAGGGCGCTGGGCGAAGAAGGCCTGAGGAGGCGAGGGCGCCTGGGTCAATGGCCTGTCGGCCAACGGCCTATCCGCCAACGGCATAGTTAAGCCATTGACCGTTCTCGGCTTGTCGCCGCCATCGTGATGACGCAAAATATCTATTAACGGACAAGCGGATTGATCGCCCGGGGGACCTTCGTCTTGCGTCGTTGCACCGCTTCCAGGATCGCGTTTGTGTGTTGCGCCGGGTTAGCCCTCAGCGTCGCCGGTTGCACCAACTCGATTCGCCTGCTCCCGGATACCAGCGATGGCGGCTTGTTTTCCAAACCTATGAACGTCTTCGCCACGCCGAGTTGGGCAAAGGCCACCGGTGGAGACCAGAATGTGCAACTCAGTCCGCGCGGGCCGGTCGCGCCGGAAGACCTGGTCGGCGCCGACGGCCGCTGCAGCGCGCCGGTCGCGTCTGCCGCCCCCGAGGCGCCCGTTGCGCCGGCCCCGCCGCCCGAGCGGCCGGCCGACCGCCCGGTTGGCTCCATGGCGGGCGATCTCGCCAGCGCGCCGATGCCTGCCGCAACCCCGGCCTCGGCCAATCCAAACGCGGACCGGCCGGAAGACAGCGCCCTGACGCTCGGCGGCATCGCGCTCGGCATGAGCGAATGCGATGTGGTGCGGCGCGCCGGGCTTCCCGGCAACGTCAACATCGGCGGCGGGGATAAAGGCGAGCGCCGGGTCGTGCTGACTTATCTGAGCGGCAGCTGGCCCGGCATCTACACTTTCGACGCCGGCCGGCTGAAAGTCGTCGACCGCGCGCCTGAGCCCGCGCCCTCCGCCAAGCCGCCGGCGAAAAAGAAAAAAGCCAAGAAGCCGGTCAAGCCAAAAACCGCCGCCCGCGAGACCGAGCGCCCCTACGTCCAGTGACGGGTTACGCCGTCTCCAGCGCCGTGCTGGCGGCGAGCCATTCCTCTTCCGCCTTCGCGATCGCCGCCACGACCTGCGCCCGCGTTTTCGAAAGCTCGGCGGCGCGCGCCGGATCGCTGGCAAATAGCGCGCCATCGGCGAGCGTGGCGTCGAGCTTCGAAAGCTGGCGCGTGAGCTGCGCGATCGCCACTTCGGCCTGCGAAATCCGCTTGCGCAGCGGCGCCGTCTCGGCGCGTTTGCCGGCGGCGGCGCGGCGCACCTCGCTCGGGTCGGAGCGCGGCGACGATTTCGAGCCGACGGAATTTCCCCGGTTGCCGTCGGCAAGCACCTGGCGGCGGTAATCGTCGAGGTCGCCCTCGAACGGCGCCACCCCGCCGCCTTGCACCAGCCACAGCCGGTCGGCGCAGGCTTCCAGGAGGTAGCGGTCGTGCGACACCAGGATCACCGCGCCGGGATAGTCGTTGATCGCCTCGATCAGCGCGGCGCGGCTGTCGATATCGAGATGGTTGGTCGGCTCGTCGAGGATGATCAGATGCGGCGCGGCGAAGGTCGCAAGGCCGAGCAACAGCCGCGCCTTCTCGCCGCCGGACAATTTCTCCACCTTGGTATTGCCGGCCTGTCCGGAAAATCCGATGCTTCCGACGCGCGCGCGCACCTTGGCTTCCGGCGCATCGGGCATCAGCCGGCGCACGTGATCGTAAGGGCTCGCCTCCATCTCGAGCTCGTCGACCTGGTGCTGGGCGAAATAGCCGACCTTGAGCGTCGCCGCGCGGGTGATCGTGCCTTGCATCGGCTTGAGCTTTCCGGCGAGCAATTTCACCAGCGTCGACTTGCCGTTGCCGTTGGCGCCGAGCAAGGCGATGCGGTCGTCATTGTCGATGCGCAGCGAAAGCCCCGACAGCACGACGCGGCCGTCATAGCCGACATCGACGTCATCGGTGGCGATGATCGGCGGCGACAGCAGCTTGTCCGGCGGCGGAATGATGATCGCGCGCACTTCGTCGTTCACCAGGGAGGTGATCGGCTCCATCTTCGCCAACGTCTTGATGCGCGACTGCGCCTGGCGCGCCTTGCTTGCTTTGGCGCGGAAGCGGTCGACGAAGGCCTGCAAATGCTTGCGCTGCGCCTCCTGTTTTTTGACCATTTTCTGGTCGAGCATCATTCGCTCGCGGCGCAGGCGTTCGAAGTCGGAATAGCCGCCGCGGTAGAGCGTGAGCTGCTTGTTTTCCAGCGACAGGATCTGGTTGACCGCATTGTCGAGCAGGTCGCGGTCGTGGCTGATGATGATCATGGTGCTCGGATAGCCCGCCAGATGGTCCTGCAGCCACAGCGTGCCTTCGAGATCAAGGTAGTTGGTCGGCTCGTCGAGCAGCAGCAGATCGGGCTCGGCGAACAGCGTGGCGGCGAGCGCCACGCGCATGCGCCAGCCGCCGGAGAATTCCGAACAGGGCCTGGCCTGGTCCGCGGTCGAAAAGCCCAGGCCCGACAGAATCGCGGCGGCGCGCGACGGCGCCGAATGCGCGTCGATATCGACCAGCCGCGTCTGGATCTCGGCGATGCGATGCGGATCGTGCGCGGTCTCGGCTTCTTCGAGCAGTTGCGTGCGCTCGGTGTGGGCCTTGAGCACCACTTCGAGCAGGCTCTCCGGCCCGTTGGGCGCTTCCTGCGCCAGCCGGCCGATGCGCCAGCGCGGCGGGAACTCGATCGTGCCTTGCTCGGCGCCCATGTCGCCGGTGATGACGTTGAACAGCGTCGACTTGCCGGTGCCGTTGCGGCCGACCAGCCCGACGCGGGAGCCGGGTGTAATCCGGGCCGATGCATTTTCAAGCAGCGCGCGGCCGGCGATGCGTACGGTGAGGTCGTCGATGACAAGCATGCGCGCGTTGTGGCCGAGCGCGCGCGCGGATGCAACCCTCGTGGCCGCGACGGCCGTTCAGCCGAGCGCGTCGGCGACCGCCTTGCCGCTGGTGACGGTATCCGCCGGACCCTTGAGATCGCGGGTCCGCAATTTCGGCTCGGCCAGCACCTTTTCGATCGCGCCGACGATGGCTTGCGCGGCTTCCGGCTCGCCAAGATGATCGAGCATCATGGCGCCCGACCAGATCTGGCCGATCGGGTTGGCGATGCCTTGGCCGTGGATGTCCGGCGCCGAGCCGTGCACCGGCTCGAACACCGAGGGAAATTTGCGCTCGGGATTGATGTTGCCGGAGGGCGCGATGCCGATGGTGCCGGTGCAGGCGGGGCCGAGGTCGGACAGGATGTCGCCGAACAAATTCGACGCGACGACCACATTGAAGCGGTCCGGATTCATCACGAAATGGGCGGTGAGAATATCGATGTGAAACTGATTCCATTTCACGTCCGGGTAAGCCTTCGCCATTTCCTTCACCCGCTCGTCCCAGTACGGCATGGTGATGGCGATGCCGTTCGACTTGGTGGCGGAGGTGAGGTGCTTCTTCGGGGTGGAGCGCGCCAGCTCGAAGGCGAATTTGAGCACGCGGTCGACGCCGATGCGGCTCATGACGGTTTCCTGCACCACCACCTCGCGCTCGGTTCCGGGGAACATGCGCCCGCCGATGGCGGAATATTCGCCCTCGGTGTTCTCGCGTACCACCCAGAAATCGATATCGCCGGGCTTGCGGTTGGCGAGCGGGCAGGGGACGCCGGGCATCAGGCGCACCGGGCGCAGATTGATGTACTGGTCGAATTCGCGGCGGAACAGGATCAGCGAGCCCCATAGCGAGATATGATCCGGCACGCGATCAGGCATGCCGACCGCGCCGAAATAGATGGCGTCGTGCTTGCCGATCTTTTCCTTCCAGTCCTCCGGCATCATGCGGCCGTGCTTTTCGTAGTAGTCGCAGCTGGCGAAATCGAAATCGTCGAGGCGCAGCTCAAAGCCGAACTTTTTCGCCGCCGCTTCCAGCACGCGCACGCCCTCGGGCACGACTTCCTTGCCGATGCCGTCGCCGGGAACGACCGCGATGCGGTAAACTCGATTGGTCTTCATGAGAGAACGATCCTTGTCGCTGATGGCCGCGGGGCGCGCCGCGGCCAGTCGCTTAGCACGCTCAGCCGGCCTTGTGCATCCCAACGCCGGTCTCGCGCTGGTAGATGATCAGGTCGAAGCTCGGCGTCGCGTCGTTGCCGATAATCGAGGAGAGCAGAGCGTTCGCTTGGCCGCGGTGGTGGGTCTGGTGGTTGAAGAAATGGTCAAGCGCGGGCGTCAGCGGCTGCACGATGTCGACCGGCCGCACCACGGTACGGTAACGCAGTGTACCGGCGAGATCGCTTTCGCTCAGGCGCGCAACGTAGTGGCCGATCAGCGCGTCCTCGCTGCGCCGCGCGGCGCCTAAGGCCTCGAAATCGTAGTAGAGGATGGCGTCGAGGCTCGGCGGCATCTCGCCGACGCCGGTGAAACGCCGCATCCAGATGCGGTCGCCGACCAGAAGATGATTGACGGTGCCATGCAGCGACTTGAAGAAAGCGCCGCGGTCGGCGCGATAGTCGGCGTCGGACACGGTGGCGGCGGCGGCGTAGAGCCGCTCGTTGCACCAGGCGTTATAGCCGGCGAACATCTGGTAACGGGATTTCATGGACCGCTCCTCTGGCGCGCCAAATCATAACAAATACGCACAGTAACGTGGCGAACTTGCCGCGCGAAACGGCCCCCGGTATAAGCCGCGCCAGTCCATTTCTCCAATCAAAGTCAGCGAAGGATAACCCGATGGCGCTCGAGCGCACCTTTTCGATCCTGAAACCCGATGCGACCGCGCGCAGCCTGACCGGCGCCATCAACGCCATGATCGAGGCCGCCGGCCTGCGCATCGTCGCGCAGAAGCGCGTGCGCATATCGCTGCCGCAGGCGCGGACATTTTACGCCGTGCACAAGGAGCGGCCGTTCTTCGGCGAGTTGGTCGATTTCATGGTGTCGGGGCCGGTGGTAGTGCAGGTGCTCGAGGGCGACAACGCCATCGCGCGCTACCGCGAGCTCATGGGCGCCACCGACCCGGCCAAGGCGGCACCCAACACCATCCGCAAGGTGCACGCCAAATCGATCGGCGAGAATTCCGTGCACGGTTCCGACGCCGCCGACACCGCGGCGCGCGAGATCGCGCAGTTCTTTTCCGAGAACGAGATCGTTGGATAGCGCCGCCGATCGGGAGACGCCGCCGGAGTGAATCCGCTCACGCAGATGCTGGACCCCCACGCCTGGGCATCGATGCTGTCGAGCGGCTGGGGCGATTTGGACCGAACCGAATTCTGGCTCGCGGTCGCCAAGATCATCAAGATCATCTGGATCAATATTCTGCTGTCCGGCGACAACGCCGTGGTCATCGCCTTGGCCTGCCGCGGTCTGCCGCATCGGCAGCGGCTCTGGGGCATGATCCTCGGCGCCGGCTTGGCGGTGTTACTGCGCGTCGTGTTTACCGGCGTGGTCGCCTCGCTGCTGCTGTTGCCCTATCTCAAAATCGCCGGCAGACTGGCGCTGTTCTACATCGCCGCAAAGCTTTTGGTTCCCGACGAACCGGACACGAGCGAAACCGAAGCGGTCGAGCATCTGTGGCGCGCGGTGCGTATTGTCGCTGTCGCTGACATCATCATGAGCCTCGACAACGTCATCGCCATCGCGGCGGCCGCCAATGGCAACATGGCGCTGCTGGTGCTGGGGCTCGCCATCAGCATTCCGTTGATCGTGGCAGGGGCGGCCGCGACCATGGCGCTGCTCGACCGGTTCCCGATTTTGGTCTGGGCAGGCGCCGCGCTGCTCGGCTGGATCGTCGGCGAGGTGATCGCGACCGATCCGGTGGTGACGGCCTATCTGATCCACGCCTATGGCGCTGCGATTGCGCACACGATGGAATACGCCTCAGCCGCGGCCGGCGCCGTGCTGGTGCTGATCGTGGGCGCTCTGTGGCGGTGGAGCAGGCTGCCGAAGGCGAGTGACGTCTGAGAAATCGGGCTATACTGCAATCGCCATGAATCAGGCGGTCAAACTCTCCAATGCCAAGCGGATCGGCTACTCCGCCTGTCCGCACGATTGCCCGTCGACCTGTGCGCTCGAAGTCGAACTGATTGACGAGCGAACCATCGGCCGCGTTCACGGCTCCAAAGACAACGACTACACGGCCGGCGTGATCTGCGCCAAGGTCGCGCGCTATGCCGAGCGCGAGCATCACAAAGACCGGCTGATGCAACCGCTGCGGCGGACCGGCGCCAAGGGGGCGGGCGAGTTCGCCCCGATTTCCTGGGACGACGCGCTCGATCTGGTCGCCGAGAATTTTCTTCGAGCGGAGCAGCGCCACGGCGCCGAATCCGTATGGCCTTATTATTACGCCGGCACCATGGGCCTGGTGATGCGCGACGGCATCAACCGGCTGCGCCACGCCAAGAAATACTCCGGCTTCCACTCCTCGATCTGCGTCAACCCCGCCTATGCCGGTTTTGCCGCCGGCGTCGGTACCATCGCCGGCGTCGATCCGCGCGAAATGGCGAAATCCGATCTGGTGGTGATCTGGGGCACCAATGCGGTGAACACCCAGGTCAATGTGATGACGCACGCGATCCGCGCGCGCAAGGAACGCGCGGCAAAGATCGCGGCGGTCGACATCTACATGAACGGCACCATGGAGCAGGCCGATCTGCCGGTGCTGGTGAAGCCGGGCACCGACGGCGCGCTGGCCTGCGCGGTGATGCATTGCCTGTTTCGCGACGGCAAAGCCGACTGGGATTATCTCGACAAGTACACCGATGCGCCGCGCGAACTGGAAGCGCATTTGCGTGGTCGCGATCCGGTGTGGGCCTCGAAGATCACCGGCACGCCGGTGGAAACCATCGAGGAATTCGCGAAACTCATCGGCGAGCGCAAACGCGCCTTTTTCCGGCTCGGCTACGGCTTCTCGCGCTCGCGCAACGGCGCCGCCAACATGCACGCGGCGAGCTGCATCCCGGCGGTCACCGGCGCCTGGCAGTTGGAAGGCGGCGGCGCCTTCCACATCAACGCCGATATTTTCAAGCTCGACAAGACGCTGATTGAAGGGACCGACGTTTGGGATCGCAGTGTGCGCATGCTCGACCAGTCGCGCATCGGCGCGATTCTGACCGGCGAGCCCGAGGCGCTGCTGGGCGGACCGCCGGTCAGCGCTCTCATCGTCCAAAATACCAATCCGATGTCCGTCTGCCCGGACCAGAGCAAGGTGAAACGGGGTTTTGCGCGCAATGACCTGTTCGTCTGTGTGCACGAGCAGTTCATGACCGAGACCGCGCAGATCGCCGACGTGGTGCTGCCGGCGACGACGTTCCTGGAGCATGACGACATCTATCGCGGCGGCGGCCACCAATATCTCATCCTCGGGCCCAAACTGGTCGAGCCGCCGGGCGAATGCCGCAACAATCACGAGGTGATTGCGGCGCTGGCCAAGCGCCTCGGCGCCGAGCACCGCGGCTTCTCGATGAGCCCGCGCGAACTGATCGATCAGATGCTGAAGGTGTCGAAGCGCGGCACGCTCGCCGATATCGAGGCCAACCGGTGGATCGATTGCCAGCCGCCGTTCCGCCAGTCGCACTTCCTCGACGGCTTCAACTGGCCGGACGGCAAGTTCCGCTTCAAGCCCGATTGGAACAATGTGCCGTTCCGCAGCCCGTACAAGAGCGGGCCAGTCGCCGGCATGCCGCCGCTGCCGGATCACTGGACCTCGATCGAGCAGGCGGACGGCAGCCATCCGTTCCGGCTCGCCACCTCACCGGCGCGCGGGTTCCTTAACTCAACCTTCAACGAGACGCCGACTTCATTGGCGCAGGAGAGGCGGCCAACGGTAATGATCCATCCCGATGATGCCGCGGAGCACGGCATCGGCGACGGCGACTATGTCGTGCTGGGCAATCCGCGCGGCCAGGTGCGGCTGCACGCGCGGTTGTTTGCCGGCGTGCGGCGCGGCGTGCTGATTGCGGAGTCGATCTGGCCGAATTCGGCCTATGCCGATGGCTGCGGCATCAATACGCTCACCGGCGCCGACCCGATCGCGCCTTATGGCGCCGCCGCGGTCCACGACAACAAGGTGTGGGTGCGGCGCGCGCCCGAGCGCGGCTCAGCCTTTGCCCGCCAGCATATTGTCGACGCTGATGCGGCCGCCGCCGGTCACGAACAGCGTAAGAGCGCCGCCGGCGATGGCGAGATCCTTGCTGAGGAAAACGTATTGCAGGGTCTGCGCGGCCTGCGGGAACTGCCAATAAAGGTGCGCGGTTACAAAGGCGACCACCACGAAAGCGAACGCGAGTAACGCGCCGTAACGCGTCGCGACGCCTAGGATTAGCGTGGCGATAATGGCCCATTCGACAACGTGCGCGAGCACGCTCATGAATTCTGGGGCGATAAAGTTGATGGACTTGAGATAGGCGGCGCTCGGGCCGCCGGTCGTTACCGTCATTAAAAATACGGCTGCTATCAGCACGCGGCCGACCAGCAGCAGCACGTCGGTCATTCCAGTGGCGATGCTATCGGTACAGGATAGCAGCGGATGCGATGATCTTGTTGGCATTGGTTTCTCCCCAGCATTGTTTATAATCTCAACGAACTAGACGCGGATGATGGTGTACGGCGACCAACCCCGCAATTGCTTTCAATTCGTCATTCCCAATCACCTGGCGGTTGGCCACAGTCCACAGCAGCCGCCCGGCTAGAGTTCTTTGCCAATCTTGCGATCGAGCGAGTAGGGGCCGCCGCCGCGCAATGCAATGGCGAACATGACAATGCCCC
>PMAF01000215.1:14087-14243 GCA_003152455.1 Hyphomicrobiales bacterium | reverse complement strand
TCGCCGGCTACACCGAGGATGAAAAGGTCGAGATCGCGCGCAAACATCTGATCCTGGCCGCGATCGCCAAGCACGGCCTCCAAGTCAAGGAATGGTCGATCGACGACGAGGGGCTGTTGCTCATGATCCGCCGTTACACGCGGGAAGCGGGCGTGC
>PMAF01000215.1:0-14067 GCA_003152455.1 Hyphomicrobiales bacterium | reverse complement strand
TGCGCAACCTCGAGCGCGAGCTGTCGACCCTGATCCGCAAGGCGGTGAAGGAGTTGATGACCTCGAAGAAAAAGTCGATCGCGGTCACCGCGGCGACCATCGGCGATTATCTCGGCGTGCCGAAATACCGTTACGGCGAGATCGAAGCCGAGGATCTGGTCGGCATGGTCACCGGGCTCGCCTGGACCGATGTGGGCGGCGAGTTGCTCACCATCGAAGGCGTGATGATGCCGGGCAAGGGCAAGATGACCGTCACCGGCAACCTGCGTGACGTGATGAAGGAGTCGATCTCGGCGGCGGCATCTTATGTCCGCTCGCGGGCGGTCGCCTTCGGCATCGAGCCGCCGCTGTTCGACAAACGCGACATCCACGTGCACGTGCCGGAAGGCGCGACGCCCAAGGATGGACCGTCGGCGGGCGTCGCCATGGTCACCGCGATCGTCTCGGTGATGACCGGCATTCCGGTGCGCCGCGACGTCGCCATGACCGGCGAGATCACGCTGCGCGGCCGCGTACTGCCGATCGGCGGCTTGAAGGAGAAGCTGTTGGCGGCCGCGCGCGGCGGCATGAAGACCGTGCTGATCCCGGAGGAGAACGCCAAGGATCTGGTGGAAATCTCCGAGGCCATCAAGAAGAACCTGGAGATCATTCCGGTGACCCGCATGGACGAGGTGATTGCCCGTGCGCTGGTGCGTAAGCCGGAAGCGATTACCTGGGACGAGGAGAGCGCCAAGCTCGCCGCCGCCGCGGCCGTCTCCGGGGAGCCCGGGGTGGAAGACGACGGCTCTGGCCTGACCGCGCACTAACGCGGGGCGGCCAAACGAAATCCGAAACGGCGCCGCACGGCGCCGTTTTCATTTGGGACTGGCCGGACAGCTTGCGCCGCCACGGCGTATAACGATAAACGGGCATAGAGGGCGGTTAGCTCAGTTGGTAGAGCGCCTGCTTTACACGCAGGATGTCGGCGGTTCGAGTCCGTCACTGCCCACCAGACTTCGCCGTAAAACAGGCGGATGCCGCCAAACGAAAAAACAGCAGGCCAAGAGCGTATTGCTCTCAGCCTGCCGTTTTTATGCCCGGAGGGTCCGGTCTTAAGCTTAGACCGCCTCTTTCAATTCCTTAGAGGCGCGGAAGGCGACCTTTTTGCTCGCCTTGATCTGGATCGCTTCGCCGGTGGCCGGGTTGCGGCCCATGCGCGCGGCGCGCTTGCGCACCTGAAGGATGCCGAGGCCGCCGATGCGGATGCGCTCGCCCTTCTTCAGATGCTTGACGATATTGCCGACGAAATCGCCAAGCACGGCTTCCGCCTGCTTCTTCGACATCTCATGGGATTCCGCGAGTGCCGCGGCGAGATGCTTCAACGTGACGGTCGGCGGTGTCGGAGCTTTTCCAGGAACTGTTGCCATCGTTAGGACCCTCCTCTTGAATCCGTGAGCTTGGCGGACGCCAAACACCTTGCCCGCATAGACGATTCGGGGCCGGTCTGACCATCGATTCTTCGCGTCAAATAAGGCTTTTTCGCAATTTCTCGACGCCGGGATCGTTTACCTTGACTTGGGGTAGGGGCGCCTATAACTCGATCCAACGCCCGCGGGGGCGTAGCTCAGTTGGTTAGAGCGCTGCCCTGTCACGGCAGAGGCCGCGGGTTCGAGTCCCGTCGCTCCCGCCATTTTATCAATGACTTAGNNCGGTCCGCGCCCTGTTTTTCGACGTGTTCGGGTCGATGGTGGACTGGCGCAAGTCGGTCGCCCGGGAAGCGGAAAAAATCCTCGAACTGCTCGGATACAAGCTCGATTGGCTGGCTTTCGCCGACGCCTGGCGCGGCGAATACCAGCCCGGTATGGAGGAAGTGCGCTCCGGCCGGCAGCCCTTCGCCAAGCTCGACGTGCTGCACCGGCGCAACCTCGAACGCCTGCTGCCGCGCTTCGGTCTGCAGAACCTGTCGGACGAAGTGCTCGACGATCTGACGCTGGTGTGGCATCGGCTCGATGCTTGGCCGGACGTGCCGGCCGCGCTGGCGCGGCTCAAGCGCAAGTTCTGGCTGGCGCCGGTGTCGAACGGCAATATCTCGCTGATGGTCGATCTCGCCCGCCGCAATCATTTTCCGTGGGACGCGATCCTCGGCGCCGAGGTCGCGCATGACTTCAAGCCGAAGCCGGCCGTCTATCTCGCCGCCTGCGCGGCGTTCGATCTCCAGCCGGGCGAATGCATGATGGTGGCCGCGCACAGCAACGATCTCGCCGCCGCCGCGAAATTGGGATTGCGCACCGCGCACATCGCGCGGCCGGACGAATACGGTCCGAACACCGGCGAGCCGGCGCCGACGGTACCGGTCGACTTCGCCGCGAAGGAATTGGCCGATCTCGCCGACCAGCTCGGCGCTTGAGTTCGTTCCCCGGATGCGGCGCAGCACGAACCGGAGCGGAGACGTGCGCCGCTGATGCGGGGTCCTGGTTAAATTACCTAGAACGCTGGGTCCCGGGTCTGCAGCGCACCACTGCGTGCTGCGCTGCGCCCGGGACACGAGGCTGAATCACCCGCGATACACGGGCGCCGGCTGCGCGAGGAATTCCGCCAGGATGTGATAGACCGTCATGTAGTTCTTCTGCTGGAAGCTCGCGTGCGAGATGCCGGCCATCACCGAGAACTGCTTGTCGGGATTGGGTAGCTTGGCGAAGAATTTCGACAAATCCTCCATCGACGCGATGCCGTCCCATTGCCCGCGCATGATCAGCGTCGGCACGGTGATCTTTTCCGGGTTCACCACCGGCAGCCGTGAGCACATGTCGACATAAGTGCCGGTCGGCACAGAATCGTCGAGCGCGGTCACCGCGTCGGCGAAGGCGTCGATGACTTTCTCCTCGGCGGTGCCGGGATGATCGCGCTCGAAGATCGAATGAATGAAGGCCTTGTCGATCGTCCGCCGGTTCTTGGCGATGAATTCGGGCAGCTTCTTGCGCCGTTGCTCGAGCGTCGGCGAGCCTTCTCCGGTCCACACCATGGCGTCGAGCGCGAGGCGTCCCACCATTTCCGGATGCCGCTCGGCAAACATCGCCGCTCGAAGCGCGCCCGACGAGATGCCGTAGACGAGGAACGGCCGCTTGCCGCGCAGNNCTTGGTGGAGCGGCCGTAGCCTTCCATGTCGACCGACCAGCAGTCGTAGCCGCGCCGCGCGAAGTGATCCATCGCCGAGGAATCCGGCCGTCCCGGCACCTGCAGATCGAAGGTCGGCTGCGAAGCCATCGACGAACCGTGCACGAACAGGATGGTGCCGATGCTTTTTGCCGGGTCGCCCGCGCACTTGTTCCACAGGAACAGCTTCACGCCGCCGTCTTTGCTGGTCCAATGCTCGGTGCCGGTGATCGGTTGGGTCATTTCATTCATCGCGTGACGGTCCTGTTGCTCAGTTGATCGGCTTGATGTCGTTGGCCTTGATCACGTCCGCCCATTTGGTGATCTGGGCGTCCATGAAGGCCTTGAACTGCGGCTGCGTCAGTGCCACCGGCTCGGCGCCTTGCTTCTGCCACGCCGCCTTGATGCCCGGCCGCGACACGATCTTTGTGATTTCGGCGTTGAGCTTATCGACGATCGGCTGCGGCGTCCCGGCCGGCGCCATGAAGCCGACCCACAGCGTCGCCTGGAATCCCGGCACGCCGGCTTCCGCGATCGTCGGCACGTCGGGTAGGATCGGCGAACGTGTCACGCCGCTCGTCCCGAGCGCGCGCACTTTGCCCGCCTTTATCAACGGCGCCATGGTCGGGACGCTGTCGAACAGCATCTGGATTTGCCCGCTTAGGATATCGGTGCGCATGCCGGTCGAGCCCTTGTAGGGCACGTGCACGATGTTGATGCCGGTGAGATGCTTCAGCAGCTCGGCGGCCATGTGGTAGTTGGAGCCGGGACCGGATGAGCCGAAATTGAGTGTGCCCGGTTTGGCGCGGGCGAGCGCAAGCAGCTCTTTGAGGGACTTCGCCGGCACCGATGGATGCACCACCAGCACAAGGTCGCTGTCGATCAGCGGCGCGATCGGAACCAGATCGTGCATCAAGTGATATGGCTTCTTGGTGTAGAGCGTTTCGTTGACGGTCTGGGTGCCGGACACCATCAGCAGCGTGTAACCGTCGGGTGCCGCCTTGGCGACGTAGTCGGTTCCGATGGTGGTGCCGGCGCCCGGCTTGTTCTCCATGACGAAAGTCTGGTGCAGCGCCTTGCGCAATTCCTCGGCGATAGCGCGGGTATAGACGTCGGTCGGCCCGCCGGCGCCGAACGGCACGATGATTCTCACCGGGCGCGACGGATAATCGTCGGCTTTGCAGGGTAGTGCCCCAATAGTGGCGGCAATCGCCAGTACGAGGAGGGCTGCGAAATGTCGCATAAGTGACATGCTTGTGGTGCCGGTCTTTGCGCGTCAAGTCGCCCGCGCCGACTATCGAGGGCGGCCGATGGCCCTGTCAATTGCGTCAATACGCGAATACGGCCAAGCGGGAGTGTGTGTTCCGCAATGTCGCCTTGCCACCCATTGTGCACTGCGCTAAGCCTCAACCGCTCCCGTTCTTGACGCTTTCCCAAACGCGGCAAGGGCTTTTTGTGCGGGGCTACGGCGCCGATCAGAGCCGCCGAGCAGCCCGAGCGAGCGAATTCCGGGTAAGGGGCTCGGGGCTCTACGCTGAGGTCGCCATGAGCGCATTGCTGCTGGATTATCTTCCGCTGGTCGTGTTCGTCGCGGTCGCGCTCGTGATCGGGCTCGTGCTGCTGATCGCGCCCTTCATCGTCGCCTACAAACAGCCGGACCCCGAAAAGCTGTCGGCCTACGAATGCGGATTCAACGCCTTCGACGACGCGCGCATGAAGTTCGACGTGCGGTTCTATCTGGTCGCCATCCTGTTCATCATCTTCGATCTCGAAGTGGCCTTCCTGTTCCCGTGGACCGTGGCATTCCGCCAAATCGGTCTGTTCGGATTCTGGACGATGATGATTTTCCTTGGCGTCCTCACCATCGGCTTCATATACGAATGGAAGAAGGGCGCGCTCGAATGGGATTGATGACCCGATGACGCTTGTCGCACCAGCGCCGCAAGAAATTCTGGATCCGCGCACCGGCAAGCCGGTCGGCGCCGACGATGAATTTTTCGTCGGTGTCAACAACGAGCTCGCCGACAAAGGCTTCGTCGTCGCCGCGGTCGATGATCTGATCACCTGGGCCCGCACCGGCTCGCTGATGTGGATGACGTTCGGGCTCGCCTGCTGCGCGGTCGAGATGATGCAGATGGCGATGGCGCGCTACGACTGCGAGCGCTACGGCTTTGCGCCGCGCGCCAGCCCGCGCCAGTCCGACGTGATGATTGTCGCCGGCACGCTCACCAACAAAATGGCGCCGGCGCTGCGCAAGGTCTACGACCAGATGCCGGAGCCGCGCTACGTGATCTCGATGGGCTCGTGCGCCAACGGCGGCGGCTACTACCATTATTCATACTCGGTCGTGCGCGGCTGCGATCGCGTCGTGCCGGTCGATATCTACGTGCCGGGCTGTCCGCCGACCGCCGAGGCGCTGCTGTACGGCGTCATGCTGCTGCAGAAGAAGATCCGCCGCACCGGCACGATCGAGCGTTGAGCGGGGGTCTTGGAATGGACGAGATGCTCGACAGGCTTGGGGCGACGATCAAGGACGCGCTGGGCGAGTCGGTCACCGGTTACGAGGTCGCCTTCGGCGAACTCGCGGTCACGGTCAAGGCCGCCGACATCGTCAAAGTGGCAACGTTCCTGCGCGACGATGCCGCCTGTCAATTCATCAACATCATCGACGTCACCGCGGTCGACTGGCCGAGCCGCGAGCGGCGTTTCGACGTTGTCTATCATCTGCTGTCGCCGCGGCTGAACCAGCGCATCCGCGTGAAGGCTGCGACCGACGAGGTGACGCCGGTGCCGTCGCTGATCGATGTGTTTAAAGGCGTCGATTGGTTCGAGCGCGAGGCTTTCGATCTTTACGGCGTGCTTTTCACCGGCCACCCCGATATGCGGCGCATCCTCACCGACTACGGCTTCGAGGGTCATCCGCTGCGCAAGGATTTCCCGCTCACCGGCTTTGTCGAGGTGCGCTACGACGACGAGGAGAAGCGCGTGGTCTACGACAAGGTCCGGCTGACGCAGGAATTCCGGACGTTCGACTTCCTGTCGCCCTGGGAAGGCACCGATTACGTGCTGCCGGGCGACGAGAAGGCGAAGGGCGAAGGCAAGGGATCGTGACGTAAATGGCGGAAACCGCGCTGCGCAACTTCACCATCAATTTCGGGCCGCAACATCCGGCCGCGCACGGCGTGTTGCGCATGGTGCTGGAACTCGACGGCGAGGTTGTCGAGCGCGTCGATCCGCATATCGGGCTGCTCCACCGCGGCACCGAAAAGCTGATCGAGCACAAGACCTATATGCAGGCGGTGCCTTATTTCGACCGGCTCGATTATGTCGCGCCGATGAATCAGGAGCACGCCTTCTGCCTGGCGGCGGAAAAGCTCCTGCGCATCCAGCTGCCCAAGCGCGGCCAGCTCATTCGCGTGCTGTTCTGCGAAATCGGGCGGCTGCTCTCGCACATCCTCAATATCACCACGCAGGCGCTCGACATCGGCGCGCTCACCCCGCCGCTGTGGGGCTTCGAGGAGCGCGAGAAGCTGATGGCGTTCTACGAGCGCGCGTCGGGGGCGCGCATGCACGCGGCTTATTTCCGCGTCGGCGGCGTGCATCAGGATCTGCCGAACCAGTTGATCGACGACATCTATGCGTTCTGCGATCCGTATTTGAAGTTCTGCGACAACCTCGAAGGCTTGCTCACCGAAAACCGCATATTCAAGCAGCGCACGGTCGACATCGGCGTGGTCAGCCTGGCCGAAGCCTGGAACCGCGGTTTCTCCGGCGTGATGGTGCGCGGATCGGGCGCGGCCTGGGATTTGCGCAAGGCGCAGCCCTACGAGTGCTATTCCGAAATGGAATTCGACATTCCGATCGGCAAGAACGGCGACAGCTACGACCGCTACTGCATTCGCGTCGAAGAAATGCGCCAGTCCATCAAAATCATGAAACAGTGCCTGGGCAAGCTGCGCAGCCCCGAGGGGCAAGGCCGCGTCTCGGTCGACGACGGCAAGATCGTGCCGCCCAAGCGCGGCGATATGAAGCGCTCGATGGAAGCGCTGATCCAGCACTTCAAGCTCTATACCGAGGGCTTCCACGTGCCGGCCGGCGAAGTCTATGCCGCGGTCGAGGCGCCCAAGGGCGAGTTCGGCGTCTTCCTGGTCTCCGACGGCACCAACAAGCCGTACAAGTGCAAAATTCGCGCTCCAGGCTTCGCGCATTTGAGCGCGATGGATTTCCTCTGCCGCGGTCACATGCTGGCCGACGTCTCCTGCATCATGGGGACGATCGACGTGGTGTTCGGGGAGGTCGATCGATGAGCGTGCGCCGTCTCGCCCCGCCCGAAATGCAGCCGAAGGAATTTGCCTTCAGCAAGGACAATCTCGCCTGGGCCAAGCAGCAGGTCGCCAAATATCCGGAAGGGCGCCAGCAGTCGGCGGTCATACTGCTGTTGTGGCGGGCGCAAGAGCAGGTCGGCTGCTGGCTGCCGGAAGCCGCGATCCGCTACGTCGCCGATTTCCTCGGCATGGCGCATATCCGCGGGCTGGAAATTGCCACGTTTTATACGATGTTCAATCTGGCGCCGGTCGGCAAGGTTCACGTCCAACTGTGCGGCACCACGCCGTGCCGGTTGCGCGGCGCCGACGAGATCGAGAAGGTCTGCCGCAACCGCATCGGCGACCAGAATCACGTGACCGCCGACGGCAAGTTTTCTTGGGTCGAGGTCGAGTGCCTCGGAGCGTGCGTCAACGCGCCGATGGTGCAGATCGGCTCGGACTATTACGAGGACCTCACCGCGGAAAGCTTTGGCAAGGTTCTCGACCAATTCGCCGCCGGCAAGAAGCCCAAGCCCGGTCCGCAGACCGACCGGCAATTGTCGGCACCGGCAGGCGGGCCGACCACGCTCACCGACAAATCGATTTACGCGGCACGCTCACGGGAATGACGAATGCTCGCTGACAAAGACCGCATTTTCACCAATCTCTACGGCCTGCACGACTGGGGCCTCAAAGGCGCGCGCGCGCGCGGCGCCTGGGACGGCACCAAGGCGATCTTGGACAAAGGCCGCGACGGTATCGTCAACGACGTCAAGGCTTCCGGCCTGCGCGGCCGCGGCGGCGCCGGCTTCCCGACTGGATTGAAATGGTCATTCATGCCGAAAAAGTCGGACGGCCGGCCGCATTACCTAGTGGTGAACGCCGACGAATCCGAGCCCGGCACCTGCAAAGACCGCGAGATCATGCGGCACGACCCGCATCTGTTGATCGAGGGCTGTCTGATCGCCGGGTGCGCCATGGCCGCCAACACCGGCTACATCTATATCCGCGGCGAATTCATCCGCGAGCGCGAACGGTTGCAGGCGGCGATCGACCAGGCCTACCAGGCCAAGCTGATCGGCAAGAACAACGTGCACGGCTGGGATTTCGATCTCTATTTGCACCACGGCGCCGGCGCCTATATCTGCGGCGAGGAAACCGCGCTGCTCGAAAGCCTGGAAGGCAAGAAGGGCCAGCCGCGCCTGAAGCCGCCGTTCCCGGCCAATGTCGGGCTCTATGGCTGCCCGACCACGGTGCAGAACGTCGAGTCGATCGCGGCCGTGCCCGATATCATGCGGCGCGGCGCGGCTTGGTTTGCCGGCATCGGCCGGCCGAACAATACCGGCACCAAGCTGTTTTGCATTTCTGGCCACGTCATGAAGCCGTGCAACGTGGAAGAGGCCATGGGCATTCCACTGCCCGAATTGCTCGAGAGACATGCCGGCGGCGTGCGCGGCGGCTGGGACAATCTGCTTGCGGTCATTCCGGGCGGCTCGTCGATGCCGCTGGTGCCGGCAGGCAGCGACCAGGCCGATACGCTGCTGATGGATTTCGACGGCTGCCGCGACAAGAAGTCCGCGCTCGGCACCGCCGCGGTGATCGTGATGGACAAGTCCACCGACATCGTGCGCGCGATGACGCGCATCTCCTACTTCTACAAGCACGAGAGCTGCGGCCAATGCACGCCCTGCCGCGAGGGCATGGGCTGGATGTGGCGCGTGCTCACGCGCATGGTGGAAGGCCGCGCGCAGAAGCGCGAGATCGACATGCTGATGCAGGTGACGACCCAGATCGAGGGCCACACAATTTGCGCCTTCGGCGACGGCGCCGCCTGGCCGGTGCAGGGCCTGCTGCGGCATTTCCGTCCCGAGATCGAGCGGCGCATCGACGAATATTCGCGCAACGCCGACGCGCACGGCGCGGTACGCGAGGCGGCGGAGTAGAGCCATGCAACAGCCGCCCAACCATCATCTCGCGCAATTGAACATCGGCCGTATTCGCCACGAGATCGACGATCCGCGCATGGCGGATTTTACGAACAACCTGGCGCTGGTGAACGGCTTGGCCGAACGCAGCCCTGGATTCGTCTGGCGCTTTATCGACGACAGCGGCAACTCCACCAGCACGCGGCCCTATGCCGATCCGCGTATCGCGATCAATATGTCGGTCTGGGAAAACGTCGAGTCGCTCGAGCGTTTCGTCTATCAGACGGTTCACAAACGTTTTTACGGCCGCCGCGCCGAATGGTTCGAGCATTTCGCGGAGCCGTATTTCGTGATGTGGTGGGTGCCCGCCGGGCACCGTCCAAGCGTCGACGAAGCCGTTGCGCGGCTCGAACACTTTAAGCAGCATGGCCGGAGTGACCACGCTTTCGACTGGGCTACTGCATCATCGGCACAACTCTGGAAAACGGCGCGGTGTGCGCCGAGCGAGCATGCGGCATGACCGGGTGCAATAGTCATGACGGAGTAGCGGACGGGAAACCCGTGGAGCCAAACGATGGTGTTCGAAAACAGGAATTTGCGGTGCAGCCATTGCAGGTTCTGGTGGCCGACGGCGGAAGCGACCGGAAATGAGCCTAGCCGGGAACGATCGATCTTCGGGCAATGCCGGCGCCGCGCGCCGTCGCCGCTCATCGCCGATCTGCCCGACCACGGCCGCCACTATCCGGCTTGGTCGACCACCAAGCGCGACGATTGGTGCGGCGAGCATGAGCATATACAGCAGTGATGACGCCGGATCGCGCGAATTGAAGAAGCAAGCATGACCAAGCTTATTGTCGACGGCAAAGAGATCGACGTTCCGCCGGAGTACACGCTGCTCCAGGCCTGCGAAACCGCGGGCGCGGAAATCCCGCGCTTCTGTTTCCACGAGCGGCTGTCGATCGCCGGCAATTGCCGCATGTGCCTGATCGAAGTGCAGGGTATCCCGAAGCCGCAGGCTTCCTGCGCCATGGGCGTCAAGGACTTGGCCCCCAACAAAGACGGCACGCCGAAGCAGCTCTTCACCAAGACCCCGATGGTGAAGAAGGCGCGCGAAGGCGTGATGGAATTCCTGCTGATCAATCATCCGCTCGATTGNNCAGGACCAGGCCATGGCCTATGGCGTGGATTCCAGCCGCTACCAGGAAAACAAACGCGCGGTCGAGGACAAATATATCGGGCCGCTGGTCAAGACCATCATGACGCGCTGCATTCAATGCACGCGCTGCATCCGGTTTTCCAGTGAGATCGCCGGCGTTCCGGAACTCGGCGCTATCGGCCGCGGTGAGGACATGGAGATCACCACCTATCTCGAGCAGGCGATGACCTCCGAACTGCAAAGCAACGTGGTCGATCTCTGCCCGGTCGGGGCGCTCACCTCCAAGCCGTACGCGTTTACGGCGCGGCCGTGGGAACTCAATAAGACCCAATCGGTCGACGTGATGGACGCGCTCGGCTCCGCGATCCGCATCGATACGCGCGGGCGCGAGGTCATGCGTATCTTGCCCCGCACCAACGACGAGGTGAACGAGGAGTGGATTTCCGACAAGACCCGCCACATCGTCGACGGACTGCGTACGGAGCGGCTCGATCAGCCTTACCTGCGCGAGAACGGCCGCCTGCGGCCGGCGACCTGGAACGAAGCCTTCGCCGCCGTCGCCCGCAAGGTGAAGGCGAGCAAGCCCTCGCGCATCGGTGCGCTGGCCGGCCAGCTTGCCGGCGTCGAGGAAATGTTCGCGCTGAAGCAGCTTTTGGCAGCGCTCGGCTCGAGCAATACCGACGCACGCTATCCCGGCTCGCCGCTTCACCCCAAGTACGGGCGCGCCAGCTATCTTTTCAATTCGACCGTCGCCGGCATCGATCGGGCCGACGCAATCATGCTGATCGGCGTCAACCCGCGGCGCGAGTCGGCGGTGCTCAACGCGCGCATCCGCAAGCGCTATCTCAAGGGCAATGTGCTGATCGGGCTGGTCGGCGAGCGGGCCGATCTCACTTATCCGTACAATTACCTCGGCGCCGGCCCCGAAAGCCTTGCGCAATTCGTCGATCATGCGCCGGCCGACAAGAGCAGCCCTATGTTCATCGTCGGGCAGGGCGCGCTCAACCGCCGCGATGGCGCGGCGGTGCTGTCGATGGCGGCGAAGGCGGCGCTCTCGCTCGGTGTCGTCAAGGACGGCTGGAACGGCTTCAACATTCTGCACGACGAGGCCGCGCTTCCGGGCGCCCTCGATCTCGGCTTCGTGCCGGGTGAGGGCGGGCTCGATACCGGTGTGATGCTCGAACCGAACGCGCTCGACGTGCTGTTCCTGCTCGGCGTTGACGAAATCGAAGTCGCGCCCGGGCCGTTCGTCGTCTATATCGGCACCCACGGCGACCGCGGCGCCCATCGCGCCGACGTGATCCTGCCGGGCGCCGCTTATCCGGAAAAATCGGCGCTCTACGTCAACACCGAAGGCCGCGTGCAGATGGCGAACCGCGCCGCGTTCCCGCCCGGGGATGCACGCGAGGATTGGGCGATCCTGCGCGCGCTGTCCGGCGTGCTCGGCCACACGCTGCCGTATGATTCGCTGCCGCAGCTGCGCCAGGCGCTGTTTGCCGCGCACCCGCATTTCATGCGGCTCGACCAGATCGCGCCCGGCGATGCCGCCGATATCGGCAAGCTCGCCAAACTCGGCGGTGTTGCGGACAAGGCGCCGCTGGTTTCGTCGGTCGGGGACTTCTATCTCACCAATCCGATCGCGCGCGCTTCCGCGACCATGGCCGAGTGTTCGGCTTTGGCCAATGCGGCCGCCAAGAATCCGTCCATGACGGCGGCGGAGTAGCGGCCGTGGACATGAGCGAATTCTTCTTCACCTATGTCTGGCCGTTCATCATCATCCTGGCGGAATCGATCCTGATGTTGGTGATCCTGTTGGTGGCGATCGCCTACATTCTTTATGCCGACCGCAAGATCTGGGCGGCGGTGCAGATGCGGCGCGGCCCCAACGTGGTCGGCCCCTGGGGACTATTCCAATCCTTCGCCGACATGTTGAAATTCGCGCTCAAGGAGCCGACCATTCCGGCCAGCGCCAACAAGGGCGTGTTTCTGCTGGCGCCGTTGGTCTCCTGCGTGCTCGCGCTTGCCGCCTGGGCGGTGATCCCGGTCAATCTCGGTTGGGTGATCGCCGACATCAATGTCGGCATTTTGTATATTTTCGCCATCTCTTCGCTCGGCGTCTACGGCATCATCATGGCCGGCTGGGCGTCGAACTCGAAATATCCGTTCCTGGCGGCGCTGCGCTCGGCCGCGCAGATGGTGTCCTACGAAGTCTCCATCGGTTTCGTCATCATCACCGTGCTGCTGTGCGCTGGCTCACTGAACCTGTCGGCCATCGTCGAGGCGCAGAACGGGCGCTACGGCGTGTTCAGCTGGTACTGGCTGCCGCTGTTTCCGATGTTCATCGTGTTCTTCGTCTCGGCGCTGGCCGAGACCAACCGGCCGCCGTTCGATCTGGTGGAAGCGGAGTCGGAACTCGTCGCCGGCTTCATGGTGGAGTACGGCTCCACGCCCTACGTCCTTTTCATGCTCGGCGAATACGTGGCGATCTGCACTATGTGCGCCATGGGCACGATCATGTTCCTGGGCGGCTGGCTGCCGCCGGTGCCTTACGCGCCGTTCACCTGGGTGCCGGGCGTCGTCTGGTTCGTGCTCAAGGCCTCGATGCTGTTTTTCATGTTCGCAATGGTCAAGGCGATCGTGCCGCGCTACCGCTACGACCAACTGATGAGGCTGGGCTGGAAGGTGTTTCTGCCGCTGTCGCTCGCCATGGTGGTGATCGTCGCCGGGGTGATCGAGTACGGCATGCTGGCGCCAAAGTGAGGATGCGATGAGATTGGACCGCGCGGCCAAGGGCCTGTTCCTGATGGAGTTCGTGACCGGCACGATCCTGGGGCTGCGCTATTTCTTTGCGCCGAAGGCGACGCTGAATTATCCGGCCGAGAAGGGGCCGCTCAGCCCACGCTTCCGCGGCGAGCACGCACAGCGGCGCTATCCGAACGGCGAGGAACGTTGCATCGCCTGCAAGCTATGCGAGGCGATCTGCCCGGCGCAGGCCATCACCATCGAGGCGGGTCCCCGCCGCAACGACGGTACGCGCCGCACCACGCGCTACGACATCGACATGGTCAAATGCATCTATTGCGGGCTGTGCCAGGAAGCCTGCCCGGTCGACGCCATCGTCGAGGGGCCAAATTTCGAGTTCGCCTCGGAGACCCGCGAGGAGCTGTTCTACAACAAGGACAAGCTGCTCGCGAATGGCGACCGCTGGGAAGCCGAGCTCGCCAAGAACCTCGCGCTGGACGCGCCCTATCGATGATCGCAACGATCTTCTTCTACATCTTCGCGGCGTTGCTGCTGGCCTCGGCGGCGACGGTGGTCAGCGCGCGCAATCCGGTGCACTCGGTGCTGTTCCTGATCCTGGCGTTCTTCAACGCCGCGGCGCTGTTCCTGATCGCCGGCGCCGAGTTCCTGGCGATGATCCTGGTCATCGTCTATGTCGGCGCCGTCGCGGTGCTGTTTCTCTTCGTCGTCATGATGCTCGACATCAATTTCGTTCAGCTGCGCCAGGGCTTTTTGAACTACCTGCCCATCGGCGCGCTGGTGGGATTGA
>PMAF01000283.1 GCA_003152455.1 Hyphomicrobiales bacterium | reverse complement strand
GCTCGCGCTCCTACAGCCGCCTTCACGTCGCTGCGTGAGATGTCAGCGGCCTGCAGCTTGCCCCACCGCGGAATTAGATGACGCCGCACAAGCGCGTCGGCTTGCTTCCAAGATCGGTTGCGGCGCTTGGCGTGTTCCTCGATGTAGCGCGTCGCTAGTTCCTCGAACGTGCCCTTACTGCGCTCGGCCTTCTTTTCCGCCGCCGGGTCTTTGCCCTCGGCGACCGCAAACATGATGCGGTGCGCCAGCTTGCGAGCGTCGGCGAGGCCAATCGCATCTGCATTTCCGATATGATACCAGCGCGGGCGACCGTGGTGCGTGTAGATGGCCTTCCAGGCCCTGTGTCCGCTTGGTCGCACCTGTAGCGCCAGCCCGCGCTGGAAGGTGTCCCAGATGAGAAACGTGCGCGCACGCGGCGCGGTCTTCTTGATGTAAAGTTCTGTCAGATTGCGCTTGTTCGGCGCTGCTGCTGGCGTCCCGTCACTACGATATGTTTTCGGCATCGCGTTAAACCCGTCTTAACGCGCAAAACCAAAACGCGGGTTTTGGAACTAACGCCAAACTAAAACCCAACGCCTAATTGCGCTGAACGGGATTTAATTTCGGCGAAGCGGAAAGTAAATGAACGACGTGCGCGTTTTCCACTTTTTGGTCGTTAGTTTACGAGCTCGAACGATCTCGAAAGAGGCATGTAGTTAATCGCGTTGTAATGCCATGATCCACAGCCGTGCTCCCAAGTGCCAAGCCGGCCGCCTCAAGCTTTTTCGGGCGAGTCTGTTTCGAGCTCCATCAATCCGGCGCCTATGAAACCTCCGTCCACTGGCAGGATCGCGCCGGTAATGAAGCTGGACTGCGTGCTATCGAGCAGAAACAGGATCGCTGTCGCGACTTCATCCGGTGCAGCGTAGCGCCGCATGGGCGTGTAATGCAGGACTGCACGCCGCACCGCCGCCGGGTGCATCGCCTGCACCAGTGGCGTGTCGATCGGGCCGGGCGCGACCGCGTTCACTCGGATACCGTAACGCGCCAGATCCACCGCCATCACTTGGGTCAGTATCGCGACTGCACCCTTGGAGGCGCCATAGGCGGCGCGACCCTTGAATCCGCGCAGACCGGCGATCGATGCTATGTTGACTATGGCGCCTGCGCCCTGGTCTTTCATGATACGTGCCGCAGCGCGTCCGACGATGAACGTGCCAGTCACGTTGATATCGAGTACGTTGCGGAATTGCGAAACCGACGTGTCAAGCACGTGTATGTCGATGCCGATGCCGGCAGAATTTACGACCCCGTCAAGGCGACCGAACGCTGTAGCAACGCTCTTGACGGTGGCTTCCACGGCCTGCTCGTCGGTAACATCGAGTACATCAGCCCGCACTTTGTCGCCGTGCATGTTGCGCAGCTTCGCGATCGCTGTCTGATCACGATCGAACGCCGCGACGCGCCATCCCGATGCGAGCAGCCGCTCTATCGTTGCGAGCCCGATCCCGGACGCGCCGCCGGTGACGATCACGGCGTGCGGGCGGCTTCCCGTATTCGGCATGGACCGTCCTCCGGCTCTTTGATAGCTTTCTAAGCCTGTCCCTTTTCGACCAATCAGTCTTACCACGATGAAAGCGAATGGTCGCACCGTAAAGGCCTCAAACGAGAGCCACCAGCATTCGCGGCGAACAAAATCAACGGAGGAAATGACGATGACGATCAGAACAACTCGTCGCACATTGTTGCTGGCAGGCACCGCCGCCAGCGCGACGATCGCAATGCCGTGGATCGCCAAAGGTGCGGCGGAATTTCAGTTCAAATACGCAAACAACTCCCCGGTCGCGCATCCGCTTAATATCCGCGCCGTGGAGGCGATGGAGCGTATCAAAAAGGAAACCAACGGCCGGGTGGAGATCCAGATCTTTCCGAACAACCAACTCGGCTCCGACACGGATATGTTGAGCCAGCTGCGATCCGGCGCGATCGAGTTTTTCACACTGTCCGGGCTAATCCTCTCTACCCTGGTACCGGTCGCGTCTATTAACGGCCTCGGTTTCATCTGGGACAGCTACGATAAGGTCTGGCCAGCGATGGACGGCGGCCTCGGCGCCTACGTGCGCGCGCAGATCGCGAAGTCAGGCCTGCACGCGATGGAGCGGCAGTGGGACAACGGCTACCGGCAGATGACGTCCTCGACACGGCCGATCAAGGGGCCGGACGACCTCAAGGGCTTCAAGATCCGTGTCCCGCCGAGCCCGCTGTGGACGTCGATGTTCAAGGCTTTCGACGCGTCACCGATGTCGATCAATTTTTCCGAAGTCTACTCGGCGCTGCAAACCAAGGTCGCCGAAGGCCAGGAGAACCCGCTCTCGATCATTTACTTCGCCAAATTGTATGAAGTGCAGAAGTATCTCTCCGAGACCAACCACATGTGGGATGGCTTCTGGTTCCTGGCCAACCGCAAGCTTTGGAACGGGCTCCCGGCCGATGTGCGCGATGTCATCGCGAAAAATCTCAACAATTCCGCAATCGATCAGCGCGCCGACATCCTAAAGCAAAACGAGACATTCAAGGCCAATCTGACGGGCAAGGGTATGGAGTTTATCAAGGTCGATCAGAAGCCGTTCCGCGAAAAACTGCAGGCTGCGGGCTTCTACAAGGAGTGGAAGGGCAAGTACGGCGACGAGGCGTGGTCGGTGCTGGAAAAGTACACCGGCCCGATTTCGTAACCCCCAAGGATCCGCGTCCGTCATGGATTTGGTTCAGAAAGAGGAGGCGATGGTCCCGGCCTCCTCTTTAGCTTCAACTGCGGTGTGCCTCGAACGCTGGCTCGGCCGCATGGTCGAGGTGCCGGTTGCGGTGCTGACTGCGCTGGAAGTGCTCATTCTGCTGGCTGGCGTGATCTCTCGTTACCTGTTCCACAATCCGCTCGTCTGGTCGGACGAGCTTGCCTCGATTCTGTTTCTCTGGCTCGCGATGCTCGGTGCAGTGGTAGCATTCCGCCGTGGCGAGCATATGCGAATGTCGACGCTGGTTGCGAGCGCGCCGCCACGCTGGCGCACCTTCTTCGAAGCTTTTGCGGCGGCGGTAGCGATCGCCTTCCTTGCCCTGATCCTGCATTCGAGCATTGAATATGCTGTCGATGAGGCGGCCGTCGTTACACCCGCCATGGAAATCCCAAATATCTGGCGCGCATCCGCTATTCCGATCGGTTGCGCACTAATGCTAATCTTCGCGCTGTTGCGGCTCGTGCGCGCGGGCGGTCTTGGGCAAGTCATTCTCGCATTGTTGGTCATCGCGGCAATCGGCACCGGCTTGTGGGTGCTCAAGCCCCTTTTCATCGCGATGGGCAACTACAAGCTTGTTGTGTTCTTTGTCTTTCTCGTAGCGGTCGGCGTGCTTGCGGGCGCACCGATCGCCTTCGTGTTTGCAATCGCGACATTCGCCTTCCTCGCCATCACGACGCGGACGCCACTGACCGTGGTGGTGAACCGCCTGGACGAGGGGATGAGCCACATTATCCTGCTCTCCGTCCCGTTATTTGTCTTCCTTGGTTTATTGATCGAAGCGACCGGCATGGCGCGCGCAATGGTGGATTTTCTCGCCAAGTTGCTCGGCCATGTGCGCGGTGGGCTATCCTATGTGCTGCTGGGTGCGATGTATCTGGTGTCGGGAATTTCCGGCTCCAAGGCGGCCGACATGGCGGCCGTTGCCCCCGTGCTGTTTCCCGAGATGAAGCGGAGGGGCGCAAAACCTGGCGAACTGGTCGCATTGCTCGCATCGTCCGGCGCGATGTCGGAAACGATCCCGCCGAGTCTCGTTCTGATTACCATCGGCTCGGTTACCGGCGTTTCGATCGCGGCGTTGTTTAGTGGGGGCCTGTTACCCGCGCTGGTGTTGGCGCTTGCGCTATGCGTCATCGTCTGGTGGCGCTATCGGGACGACGACCTCACCGGCGTGACGCGCGCCTCATGGGGTGAGGCCGGGCGTGCCTTCGTGATCGCGCTGCCCGGACTTGCGCTGCCGTTTCTCATCCGCGCCGCAGTGGTTGAGGGCGTCGCGACCGCTACGGAAGTATCGACTATCGGCATCGCCTATACGATCATCGTCTGCCTGGTCATGACTCGCAGCTTCCCGACGGCGCGGCTAGTGCCAATGCTGGTCGACACGGCATCGCTGTGCGGTGCGATCCTGCTCATCATCGGCGCCGCGACCGCGATGGCATGGGCGCTTACGCAATCTGGCTTTTCGCGTGATCTCGCCGCCGCCATGACGGGACTACCCGGCGGCGCGGTCACTTTCATGATCGTGTCAATCATCGCTTTTGTGATTCTCGGTTCGGTGCTCGAAGGGATTCCTGCGATTGTGCTTTTCGGTCCGCTGCTGTTTCCGATCGCGCGCCAGATCGGCATCCATGAGGTGCACTATGCGATCGTTGTTATCCTGGCGATGGGCATCGGCCTATTCGCGCCGCCGTTCGGCATCGGATACTATGCGGCTTGCGCTATCGGCCGGGTCAACCCGGATGACGGCATGCGGCCGATTTGGCCGTATCTGCTCGCATTGTTAATCGGACTTCTTGTAGTTGCGGCGGTTCCGTGGATATCGCTCGGATTCTTGCGGTAAACGATCCAGCACGATTTTAGGGGTGCATTTTTTCCACGTCTGCGTACCGATCTCAAAGCACCCAATGGGAAATGCGGTAATCTCTACCCTGTTGTGTGTACCGAAAATTAGA
>PMAF01000242.1 GCA_003152455.1 Hyphomicrobiales bacterium | reverse complement strand
TCACCACTATGTCCGGGTTTAGATTTTCGGTACACACAGGGGTCGCAAACCGACAAGAAACGCATGAGATAGCCTAGCGTGTAACGGGACCAACAATCCGTTTATTGTCCTGGATTGATCGCGTACCGTGACGATCGCGCTAAGGTGCTGTTTTGCCGAGAGCGTATGGATATTTCAATCATTTGGGAGATGATCCTTGGCCATTACGGAAATGAGTGCGAGCGAAGCGCCGAAAAGCCGTTTGCCCATTCTTGGCGTTGCGGCGCTGGGCGTCGTATTCGGCGACATCGCTACCAGCCCGCTCTATACCTTCAAGACAGTCCTCGACCTGACCGGCGCGAAGCCTGACGCCATAGCGATCCTCGGCTCAGCGTCGTTGATTCTCTGGACGCTCGTTATTATCACCAGCATCAAATATGTCGGCTTCGCGATGCGCGTCGACAATGATGGCGAGGGCGGCATTCTCGCACTGATGTCGCTGCTCGGAGTGAAAAAACAGCACCGTCCCAGCATCGTCGCTGTAGGTCTCTTCGGCGCCGCACTGATTTACGGTGACGGCGCGATCACCCCGGCGATTTCGGTGCTATCGGCGCTCGAAGGCGTCGAACAATTGGCGCCAAGCCTGACTCCCTATGTATTGCCGACAGCCGTCGCCATTCTCGTAGCGCTGTTCGCCCTTCAATCGCAGGGCACGGCCCGCATCGGGCGGGCGTTCGGGCCAATCATGCTGGCATGGTGTGTCGTCATGGCTATGCTGGGCATTTACGGTATCGTGCAGCACCCCGGTATCGTCGCGGCGATCAATCCGCTTTATGGCCTCAAGTTTCTCGCCTCTGGCGGGGTGAAAGCCTTTCTCGTTCTTGGTGGCGTATTCCTCTGCGTGACAGGCGCCGAGGCTCTTTATGCGGACATGGAGCATTTTGGCGCTGCACCGATCCGCATGGCGTGGAATTTTGTGGTGCTGCCAAGCCTTTTGCTCAATTACCTCGGACAGGCCGCACTGGTGCTGGGGGGCGCGCCGACCGACGGCAATATTTTCTACCGTCTCTGCCCGGCGCCACTGATGATGCCCTTGATCGGACTGGCGACAGTGGCAACCATCATTGCCAGCCAGTCCATCATCACCGGCGCCTTCTCTATGACACGGCAGGCGATTCAACTCGGCTGGATGCCGCGTCTGTTTGTTAAGCAGACTTCGGCGGAGGGCTATGGCCAGATCTATGTTGGCGCGGTGAACTGGCTCCTGATGATCGTCACGCTTGGCCTGACCATCGGCTTCGGCAAGTCCGACAATCTCGCTGCGGCCTATGGTATCGCGGTTTCGCTGACGATGCTGATGACTTCTGTGTTGCTGTTCATTGCTATGCACGAGATATGGAGGTGGAGTCTGGTCGCCGCGGGCACGGTCGCCGGTGCTTTTCTTGTCGTCGACGGCGCATTTTCGCCGCCAACATGGCCAAGGTTCTCGATGGCGGCTATGTGCCGCTATTGCTGGCTTGCGCCGTCTATTCGCTCATGTGGATATGGCATCGCGGCGCGAGTGCGGTGCACGACTGTATCCAGGAGGCCTCGACGCCCCTCGATCCATTGCTGCAAGAATTAGAGTCAGGCGCCGTGCCACGTGTTCCTGGCTCTGCCGTTTTCTTCACACGCTCTGCTCAGGGGGTTCCACCAGTTCTGAACTGGCATCTTAAACACAATCGGGCGTTACACGAATCGCTGCTGTTAATCCGATTGAGTTTTTCTTTGATACCTCGCGTCGCAAGGGAAGACCGCCTGGCCGTGACCATGTTGGCACCTAATTTCTGGCGAGCCGACGTCAGCTACGGCTTTATGGAGGCGGTGGATATCCCGCAGCTTCTGGCAGACGCAAAGGTCATGGGCTGCAACATCAATCTTCATGATGTAACTTACTACGTTGGCCACGATACAATCGTCTCACGAACGGATGGCAAAGGGCTGCCGACCTGGCAGACAGCGATGTTCGCCCTCTTGTTCCGCAACGCCGCGCGCTTGAGCGAGTTCCTGAAGATACCGAGTGATCAACTTGTCGAGATCGGGCGACAAGTTCCTATTTGAGTTGGTTACGTGGGCGGGTGCTGGAAAGCCGTCTGAAATGTCCGCGGTGTGGGTCACGGCGAGTCGTGCTGCTGTTTGAGCTGCCGTCGGGCGCACGGACGAGGATGGTGGGCCTAGGTTAGACGGCGCTAAATTGGCTTAATGTTGGTGCGTTTCATTATCAGCCGCAACGCGCACCAAAAGTTTGCCGAAATTTTCCCCGCGCAAGAGCCCAATGAGAGCCCGCGGCGCGTTCTCGAGCCCCTCAACCACGTCTTCGCGATACTTGATCCGTCCCTCACCGACCCAGCCCGAGACATCTTGCATGAAATCCCTATAGCGCCCGAAAAAGTCGGAGACAATGAACCCGCGAAACGTCAACCGCTTGGTCAAGGTCGCTCGCATCAAGTGCGGCGTTAGGATCGGGCCCGGCGACAGCGAGGTGGCGTTGTACATGGAGATCAGCCCGCACACCGGAATGCGGGCGAACGGATTGAGCAGTGGGAACACGGCCTCGAACACCGCGCCGCCGACATTCTCGAAATAGACGTCGATACCTTTCGGGCACGCTGCGGCAAGACGGGCGGCGAAATCGGGTGCCCGGTGGTCGATGCAGGCATCAAAGCCGAGTTCCTCGGTTACGTACCTGCATTTGTCTGGGCCGCCCGCGATTCCGACGGCGCGGGCCCCCTTGATCCGAGCAATCTGACCGACAACTGAGCCGACTGCTCCCGAAGCTGCCGCGACCACCACGGTTTCGCCAGCGGCGGGTTTGCCGATCTCAGTTAACCCCATGTACGCGGTCATACCCGGCATGCCGAGGACGCCGAGCGCAGCTTGTATTGGTGCGCGGGTGGGTTCGACCTTTTGTAAACTGGAGCCATCAGACAATGTGTGGGTCTGCCAGCCGGTACGCCCTACGACGATATTGCTCTTAGCGAACCGTGGGACGTTCGAGGCAACCACTTCACTGACCGTCCCGCCCTCCATCACATCGCCGATGCCAACAGGCTTGGCGTAGGACGGTGCATCGCTCATTCGGCCACGCATGTAAGGATCCAGCGAAAGCCAGAGCGTCCGCAACAGCATTTGGCCCGGTCCGGGCTGTAGGACCGGATGTTTTTCCAAACGAAAATTATCTAACGTCGGTTCCCCAAATGGCCGGGAGGCAAGAACAATTCTTTGAGCGCTTTCGGTCATTGCGATGTCCTAGGTCTACCGTCACATGCGGATGGGGTTATTGCTACCTACACTTGCCCGTAATGGTCCGGTCGCACCATAGCCCTGCGCCATAGCGAACTACGCAATGGTTAGACAAATAGGTGCTATCTCATTGATCTTCATTCAGGCGTTAGACACTTTAAAATTATCAAGTCACTGTTTTCACGATTAAAAAATCAGATTGAAAATCGCAGTGTCGGTGGTTCGATTCCGCCCCTGGGCACCATTAATTATCCAATAAATACAGATATTTATTGAGATTCGTCATAACTTAGTATGGCGAGAGAATTTCCTTTGGGGGCACAATCAATTTGTCGAAAAAGGCATTGGAACGGGGTTGATCATCGTCTCGGGCGAACTCGGAATTTAACTGAATGCTCAGTCTTTAAATGACCGGCGAGTCCGAACTCATGAAATCACTATAAGCCGATCCTTGTTGGCTTATTGTGAGGCGTATTGTTTATCACCTGCTGCGCGTGCACTAGCAGCACCAGAAGAGGGAAGAACAATGAGACGGTCGATGTCTCCTCTCAGAAATGCTTCCAGGAACTTGGGATAATCCTGCAAGGAGACACATCCGTTTGACTGACCATCGGGGCCGAGCATGTAGGGGTGGGCTAGGATGCCGGAGCGTCCGTACATGTTGCTACCGCCGACAGGATCGAGCCGAATGGCTTGAACGCCATGGAAAAGTGCTTTCCGCAAAACGAGACGATAGACGTTAGGGGGTGTCGGTCCTCGACCTTTCTCACTCACGTAACGAGTATCATCTAGCCACTTGCCGAGTCCCGAGTGCGCTTCCAGTTTTTCCCCGTTGGGCAAATAGACGACACGGCCCTCAATGTCATAGACCGCAGTACGACCAACTGCCTCGGGCGGAAGCGAGTCATCGCGGGACCTCCCAAAAATGTTCTTCAGCAAGGTCAAAAATGCCGATGAAGCAGACGACGAAGGATTTGCTATGGGACTCGTAGCAATGCCGTTTAAGGGAGCGGTGCCGTTCTGGACCTGCCTGGATTGATCGACGAACGGACGAGACTGTGGCAACGGAACCGAGAGCATGTCTTCGTCAGAAGGCGCTCGCTTGGGCAGCTCATTGCGGGGGATTAATTCGCCGGAAGGTCGTTCCGTCTCACCGGAAGACGCTTGTTCATGGCGTGATGCATAAGGCCCCAGAGGCTCTGACAGGAAGAGCAGTGCGTATCCATGCGCGAACGGGCTGTCGAGAAGGGAACCCGCGCTCGCAGGTACCGAGCGGAAGACGCAGCAATTCTCTGCGGCTTTCAGATTACTGTCGGCTTTGCCGTAAGCAGTGTGCATCCACTCGATGCCGAATGTGACCGAAGCGGCTATGGCTGCTGCAACGAGCAGAGTCTCCAGGGAAATGATGGGAGCCCTAAATGCGGCATGGCAATCATGGACTGGACAAAATATGCGTCGAGTTACGGAAGTGACATCAGAGAGTATGGTCGCATAACGCATAACAGGTGGTACTCAGATGTTGCCTGACCTGGAATTGATTACGCCAAAGCGGACGGGCCTCTCGCTGCTTCTCTGATTAGGTAGCGAACGGATGGTGAATTTCCCCCTACTCCGCGCCTTCAACACAGCCTAATAAGAATGGAAATATTATGCTAGCCATTCGGATTGGCTTGTTGAAAGATTCTTCGGGCAGAAGGCCCCGGTTCTGGGAACCACCTTGGCGGTGCATTTAGGAAGCACCGTGGAATAAGCCGTCGTCTCGGGCGAACTCGGGTTTTCTAACTGAATGCGTCAAATTTCCGGTCTTTAATTGAAGACAATTTAATGCGTCGAACAACGCGGCAATTTGATCGGACATTTGAGTACGTGTTCCGCTGATAATCAATATTCATAATTCCAAGCTCGGACCAACAAATGCGAGGCACGATCAATTAAGGTTGTGTACCCATGCCCATCAATAACGACGACACGGATGCCCTCCGCAACGCGGTTCAGTTGCTCGAACATCCCAGCTTGGCTGCACGCCTTACCAACTTGG
>PMAF01000017.1 GCA_003152455.1 Hyphomicrobiales bacterium | reverse complement strand
TGGGGGTGTTGGTGGGGGTTGGAGTGGTGGGGGGTGGTGGCTGACGAGCATAACAGCTAATCAGCAGTTAGGCATGGTTGCCGAAGAGCCGAGACGAGTGCCTCGGCCGTACCGATCAATATGTTTGCGTCTGGAAGCTTTGGATAAGCATGGACAGCTTCCATCAATGCCGGATACTCAAGCACTTTTTCGGAATAATAAGTTGAGGCACGGATTATTTCGGCCCACTGGCGCTTTTCCAATTTGACGAGCGCGTGAATGTCTCGTTTCTCGACCTCGGCAACAAGACTTTCGAGATCATGCCCAAACGGACCGCCAGCTAACTGCTCCATCGAGCATCCCTTAAGCGACAAAAATGCTTTAAGCGCCAGTTCCAAAGCGCGGCAAACTAAGAATGTTCGGACTAGCGGGAACGCCGGCGCTGTCACCGGGGCGTGGGTTGACTTCGCCGCGGCCAAAAAATGGTCCGCGTAAACAATCAAGCCGACGGGGCCAAACCGCATCGTCAACCCAGCAAACGAGAGGGTTTCAATCTTTGCATGCTGCCGCGCCGACTTGCGGGGCTGTTTTATCATTTGCGATCCGTTTGTGAGCAGGCGACGGTCTGCCTAAGTTGGACGACAAGAAAGAACTATAAAACCTCGGCATCCTGTCGCATACTCGTCGCTGCAACAAGTCGAGAGCGTTAGTTCCCAATTGTCCCGCTGTGAGAAGCGGTAACGTATATCCCCACTTAAAACGAAAAAGCCCGGCGACTTGCCGGGCTTTCCGTTGGAGGCTTACAGAATATTACTTCTGGTTCTGCTGGCCTGGCTTCTGGGTATGATCACCCTGTTGTCCGCCTTGACCGGGCTTCTGCGTCTGCTGGCCTGGCTTCTGGGTATGATCACCCTGTTGTCCGCCTTGACCACCCTGTTGGCCACCCTGGTTCTGTTGGCCGCCTTGGTTTTGGTTGGAACTAGTCATATTGGAACTCCTTTGGTGACTATGGAACGTAGGTTAACCGCGCCTGTTGCAATAACGTTCCCCATTCGCCGTTTCTTTCTTTTTTGCCTTACGGCTTGTTCATGTGACTCTGAACGTGCGCGAGATTGGAACGAATAACCTCCGATATTGTTGGCCTTATGAAAGAGGCCCCCATGATTATTGAAAAGGAATCCGAGTGTGATTTTTTGCGCGCGCTTTTAAAGTCGCCGCAGTTCGGTCTCCCGGAGTATACGGCCGATCCGATAGTGCAGCGTCGCGTTGGCAGAGCCGTTGCCGAGGCTTCGACGCAGCCTCACTCACGGCTTATTTTACCGCGATGTGTGGACGCGCTGCCCAACATTACACGTGGAAAGAAATTCACGCAGCGGTGATCAGTTTTCTTACGGGCGCGCTTGGCGGTCGTGGCGGATTATTTCACGTGTGTATCAAGCCACGCTTCGGTCTCCTCCAACGAAAAGGAATACTCGTGGTCAAGAACGCCGGAGCGCATCCTGC
This sequence comes from Hyphomicrobiales bacterium, assembly GCA_003152455.1. Classification (GTDB taxonomy): domain Bacteria; phylum Pseudomonadota; class Alphaproteobacteria; order Rhizobiales; family Xanthobacteraceae; genus Pseudolabrys. Next base: position 1,769 of record PMAF01000017.1, on the reverse strand, counting down.
CTCCCTCGGCCAGATTCATGATGTAGAAGCGGCCGTGACCCTTTCCGTGTCCTGCCTTGTCCAGACGAAAACCCTTGCGCTCAGCGATGTGTTTGACGCGCTTTTCTTGTGCGTTAGTCATGGGGGCGTCCCTGTTGAGCTATATGGATCTTACGCCTAATGACGAGGAGTGAGAAGATTTTCGAGGTTGGTTCTGCGCGACTAATGAAACCGGAAGCCAACACGAGATGTCGCTGGCATCCGCAACGACATGAACCCAAGTAATTCCGAATGCTAAACTGTTTGGTATTTTGAGAAGAGGGGGGCGGCGGCTGGTTTGCTACTGTGAAAAGTTCTGCATATTGAAGTGTAATCGTAGGTCAATATGCGCAGAGGTTTCTCCAATGAGACATTGATAGAGCCCGGGTAAATATCCTTTATGCCTGGAAACTGCCAAACCAGGTGCGGCATTTGAAACCTGATATTTTTGTTCGCGACGCCGAAACCCTTGATGATTGTTCCTTCAATAATGACGGTCATGGCGTCATACCTTCCGTCTAACCTGAAATAGCGCGAATGTACCATCGCGGCGTGCCGCGATGGAAGGAAACTCGCAGGCGCTATTGAGCCGTCGGGGTGGTTGTCCGCGCGCCAAGTCGAGCATGATGACCGGCGGCGGGTCATTGTAACCTCGTCAATGAAGTGTGGAAGATCAGTAATTACGTCAGTGATCGTTTCATAGTCTTCAAAATAAACGGCCTCGCTCTAAAGACGTTTCTTTCTGTGCGCTTCACAGTTTTTTTCTTCGCGACTTCTTTTGGATTCCGCTCGCCGCGGGCGAACGCATTCATCACTGAGGTAACGGCGGCCACAGCTGCCGCCATCGCAGCAGCACTTGCCGCCCTAGTTGCGATAGTCTGAACACGATGGAGGTTCGACTTAGCCGTTCCCATCATCGTGTCTTTTTCCCTTTTGGCTGCCATTAGTGTTCTCCTTTTCGGGTCGGGGCCGATGGGTTTGTTTTTTCTTCGGACGAGTTCTATGTGGCTGCAGGCTCGGAGCTTTCCCAGGTAATAACGTGATTGGCGCTTGTTGGATTGGGCGCGGCAATGTTTGGCCTGAGGGATTTTCTGTACCAGCGTGATGGAGAGACTATTGCATTTGCGCGGTCTGATCTAGCGGTGTCAGGAACGGGTTCATCGTCTGTGGCGCCGGTGTATCGCACCGCGTCAACTTACCGATGTTCGGGAAATTGACGAAGGACGTTTACGCGAGGCTTGGAGGCTCGCCAGACGATCTCGATCAGTCAGTATTGCTGACAAATTGTTCAATGTAACTTGACGGTGTAGCGAACCGCACCGCAAAAACGCTATGTTCCCCAATAATCGCGCGGCCTTGATATTTATCAAAGCTAGCAAGAGCGCCGCCGACCAAATTATCGTTTGGGGGTATCATGAAAGAAGGAATCATGTAATGGCCGATAAGCCAGAACACTCGTCTGCAAAAATATCTCGACGCTCAGCGTTGCTACACGGAGCAGCGTGTGTGGCGGGTGTCGCAACTATTCTGGTTGCTAATGCAAACTCTGCAAAGGCAAATCCGCTGCCAAAAACGGCGGTCAATTATCAAGACAAGCCAAAGGGCGATCGACAGTGCAGCGGTTGCAGCCTGTTTGTCGCGCCGAAATCTTGCAAAAACGTCGCTGGTGACATCAGTCCAGACGGCTGGTGCCTGCTTTGGCGGAAGGCCTGAGCTTTCTTGACATGTTTTCAAGTCGGCTTTGGCATTGA
>PMAF01000166.1 GCA_003152455.1 Hyphomicrobiales bacterium | reverse complement strand
ATTCGAGCGGCAGCACGTGCTCCTCGATGAAGGCACGCACGCGCAGGCGGATGGATTCGATCTCGGGAGAGAGCGTGAAGTCCATGTTGCGTTTTCCTTTTTATCCCTCCCCTTTCAGGGGAGGGCGGCTCCGAACGCAGTGAGNNCGCCGACCACCCTCCCCCGCAATCGGGGGAGGGATAAGAAGCTACCCCGAAATCATCACCACCTGCCCGCCATCGGCCACGATGGTGGCGCCGGTGATGTAGCTGCCGGCGTCGGAGGCAAGCAAAAGCAATGCGCCGTCGAGATCGCCCGCTTTGCCGAATCGGCCCATGGGAATCGCGCGCTTGAGCGCTTCGCCCGCTTCGCCGTCGAGATAGGCGTCGTTGATCTCGGTGACGAACCAGCCGGGCGCAATGGCGTTGACCCGTACGCCCTTGAACGCGAGTTCCACGGCCAGCGCCTTGGTGACTTGCACGACGGCGGCCTTGGCGGTGGCATAGGCCGCGACTCCCTTGGAGACGCCGAAGCCAAGCACCGAAGCGATATTGATGATGGCGCCCGGCTGCTTGGCCGCCAGCATGCGGCGCGCCGCCTCCTGCGCGTTGTAGAAGACCGCGTCGAGGTCGACGCTCAGCACCTTGCGCCATTCCTCGGCCGTTACCTCGATCGCACGCCGGCTGGACTGGGCGATGCCGGCATTGTTGACCAGGATGGTGACGGTGCCGAAGGCCTTCTCGGCGGCGTCGAACGCCTGCGTTACAGCGGTGCGGTCGGTGACGTCGGCTTCGACCGCAATCGCGCGGCCGCCGGCGGCTTCGATGGCCGTCTTCATATCGGCCAGCCGGTCGGCGCGGCGCGCTACCAGCGCAACCGCGGCGCCGTTATCGGCCAGCGCCTTGGCGAATTGCGTGCCGAGCCCGCTGGAGGCGCCGGTCACCAGCGCCACGCGGCCTTTCAGGCTGAACATATCGGCTGCTTTCATGCAGCGCCTCCCTCACCGCCCATAAAGCGCATGCGGCAGCATGGTCGCAAGCCCCGGCATAGACCAGAGTACTACTAGCGCGAAAATCTGGATCAGCACGAACGGAATAATGCCCACATAGATGTGCCGCGTGGTGATCTCGGGCGGCGCCACCCCGCGCAGATAAAACAGCGTGGGCCCGAGCGGCGGGTGCATGTAGGAGGTCTGCAGATTGACCGCCATCATGATGCCGAGCCAGACCGGGTCGACGCCCGGCATCTTCAACAGCGCGGGCGCCACGATCGGCACCACCACGAACACGATCTCGAAGGCGTCCATCACGAAACCGAGCAGGAACATCGCCAGCATCACCGCCAGCACCGCGCCGTCGACCCCGCCCGGCAAATTGGTCAGCGCGCGATGCACCATGTCGTCGCCGCCGAACGCACGGAACACCAGGCTGAACAGCGTGGCGCCGATCAGGATGAGGAAGATCATGGCGGTGATCTGCGTGGTCTTTTCCACCACCGGCATCAACAGCTTCGTCAAAGACGCCTTGCGCGCGGCGAGCAGCATGGCCCCGACCGCCCCAACGGAGGCGGCCTCAGTCGGCGTCGCCACGCCGTAGAGGATCGAGCCAAGCACCGCGACAATCAGCAGCGTGGGCGCGAGCAAGGCTTCGAGCAGGCCGGTCTTCGCGACCGCTGCGTCAGCACCGACTGGCGGGCAACTCGCCGGACGCAGCCAGGCAACCGCGATCAGATAGCCGAGATAAAGCCCGACCAGCAGCAGCCCGGGCAGGATTGCGCCGGCGAACAGGTCGCTCACCGAAATAACGTTGGGCGCGAATGCGCCTTTCGCGAGTTGCGCCGCCTGATACGAATTATTGAGTTGATCGCCGAGTACCACCAGCACGGTGGAAGGCGGGATGATCTGCGCCAGCGTCGCGGAGGCCGCCACCGTGCCGGCGGCGAGCCGCGGATCGTAGCCGTGCCGCATCATGGCCGGCAGCATGATCAGCCCCATGGTCACCGCCGTGGCGCCGACGATGCCGGTCGAGGCTGCCAGCAGCGCGCCGACGATCACCACGGAAAATCCCAGGCCGCCGCGGAGCGAACCGAACAGCCGGCCCATGCGCTCCAGCAGATCCTCCGCGATGCGCGATTGCTCAAGCATCACGCCCATGAAAATGAAGAGCGGAATCGCCAGCAGCACGTCGTTGGTCATCACGCCGAAGATGCGCTGTGGCAGAGCGCCGAGGATGGCGAAATTCATGGCGCCGAGGGCGTGGCCGAGGATCGCGAAGGCGAGCGATACGCCGGCCAGCGTCAGCGCCACCGGATAGCCGGCCATCAGCGCGGCGATGACCGCGGCGACCATCAGCACGGCGAGAATTTCAGCGAGCAGCATCAGCGCGGCCTCGCCAAGGCTTGTATCGCCCGGATCGCCTGAGCGATGCCTTGCAGCGCCATCAGAAACGCGAACAGCGGAATGAGCGTCTTGAGCAGATACACCAGCGGCAGGCCGCTGGTCTCCTGCGAACGCTCCAGGATCGCCCACGAGCGCGCCGCATAAGGCACGCTCAGCCAGACCAGCACAGTTGAGAATGGCAACAGCAGCAGCACGCTGCCGGCGAGATCGATCTTGGCGCGCGTGCGTGGCGTAGCCTCGGCGTAGAATACGTCGACCCGCACATGGCCGCCGGCGCGCAGGGTCCAGGCCGCCGCCAGCATGAACAATGTGGCGTGGGCGTAGATCACCGATTCGGTCGCCCAGATCGAGCCTAGCCCGAACAGATAGCGCGCGACCACCAGGGCGAATTGCAGCAGCACGACGGCAAGCGCCAGCCACGCCACCACGCGCCCGATTCCGGTGGTCAGGCGATCGATGCGGTCGGCCAATGCGGTCGCAAAACTCATGGCCGCGATGATGGCATAATGGCGGGCGTTTTGCTTATAGTAGGGCCATGTCCGGGCACGACCACCACCACGATCACGACCACGACCATTCCGAACTTTCGGAAACCCAATTGCGCGTGCGCGCGCTGGAAACCGTGCTCACCGAAAAAGGCTACGTCGATCCGGCCGCGCTCGATCTCTTGATCGAGACCTACGAGAAGAAAGTGGGTCCGCGCAATGGCGCCCGCGTGGTGGCCAAGGCCTGGGCCGATCCTGACTACCGCGCGCGGTTGTTCAAGGACGCGACGCCCGCCGTCGCCGAGCTTGGCTTCGCCGGCCGCCAGGGCGAGCACATCGTCGCGCTGGAGAACACGGCCAAGTGGCACAACATGGTCGTGTGCACATTGTGCTCCTGTTATCCGTGGCCGGTGCTCGGCCTGCCGCCGGTCTGGTACAAGTCGGCGCCCTACCGCTCGCGCGCGGTGGCCGATCCGCGCGGCATCTTGGCCGATTTCGGCGTCACCCTACCGAAGGACACCGAAATCCGCGTGTGGGATTCGACCGCCGAGATCCGCTATCTCGTGATCCCGATGCGGCCCGCCGGCACCGAGGGCTGGAGCGAAGAAAAACTCGCCGAGCTGGTGACGCGCGACTCGATGATCGGCACCGGACTGGCGAAGGACCCAAAATGAACGGCGCGCATGACATGGGAGGCGTGCACGGTTTCGGCCCGGTCGAGGCGGAGCCGAACGAGCCTGTCTTCCACGCCGACTGGGAGAAGCGCGCCTTCGCGCTGACGCTCGCCGTGGGCATGCCGGGCGGCTGGAATATCGATATGTCGCGTTTCGCGCGCGAAAACCGCGATCCGGCCGAATACCTGTCGATGAGCTACTACCAGATCTGGTTCGTCGCGCTGGAGATCATGCTGAAGGAACGCGCGCTGGTCGCGGAGGACGAGATCGCGGCAGGACATGCGCTGCATGAGCGCAAGCCAGTCACCCGCGTGCTCTCGCCCGATGACGTGCTGAAGGTGCTGCATCGCGGCGGGCCGACCGAACGCGAGACCAACACGCGGGCGGCATTCAAGGTAGGCGACCGCGTGCGGGCGAAGACCATCCATCCCCTCACCCACACGCGGCTGCCGCGCTATGTGCGCGGGCATGCGGGCGTCATCGAGCGCGTGATCGGGTGCCACGTTTTCCCCGACAGCAACGCACATGGCGCGGGCGAAAATTCGCAATGGCTCTACACCGTGCGCTTCGGCGGCTGCGAACTGTGGGGCGCCGATGGCGATCCGACGCTGACGGTTTCGGTCGACGCCTGGGAGCCGTATTTGGAGAAACTCTAAATGTCATTCCGGACGCCGAGCGTACCGAGGCGATCCGGAATCCAGGGCCCTGGATTCCGGGTTCGCCGCTTCGCGGCGCCCCGGAATGACGGGAAAAAGCAATGATCGACCAAGCCGCCGCGCGGCGCGCCACGCAAGAAGTGCCGGGCATCCCGCGCGATGCCGACGGGCCGGTGTTCCGCGAACCGTGGGAAGCGCAAGCCTTCGCCATGACGCTGGCGCTGCACGAGCGCGGGCTGTTCACCTGGGCCGAATGGGCAGCCGTGCTTGCCGCCGAGATCAAGCGCGCGCGAGGCGCCGGCGATCCCGACACCGGCGAAACCTATTATTCGCATTGGCTGGCGGCGCTGGAGAAACTGGTGGCGGAGAAAGGCGTGACCACGAGCGAGACGTTGCACCGCTATCGCGATGCCTGGGACCACGCCTGCGACCGCACCCCGCACGGGCAGCCGATTGAACTACGGACGGACGATTTCCGCTAAACCCCGATCAGCTGTTCGCTCACCATGTAGCCGGTGAGCAGCGCGACGCCGAAGACGATAATCAGCACCGCCGCCGCCGTCTCCACGCCGCGCAGGAACAGCATGCCGGCGCCCGGCTTGCCCTTCGCCAGCCGCCCGGCAAAGCCGCGCGCGGCGACCGCGAGCGTGGCGACACAGGCAACCGTGATCGCGGTGCCCAGCCCCATCACGAAAGTCGAGGCGACGCCGATCCAGAACAGCCCCTGCGCCAGCGCGAACACCAGCACGATGATGGCTCCCGAACAGGGCCGCAATCCGACCGCGACAATGGCCGACAGCCCGCGGCGCAGCCAATGCGGGCCTTTCAATTCGCTCGGCTCCGGCGCGTGGGCATGGCCCCAGGCGTGCGCCTCGTCGCCGTGATCGTGATCATGTGCATGATCGTGGTCGTGGCCGTGGTCATGACCGTGCCCATGATGGTGATGATCGTGGCCATGGGCGTGGTCGTGATGCTCATGACTCTGCGGCCGCAACAGCCTCAGGAAGGCGCGCCCCTTCACCCACAGCAGCCGCAGGCCGATCAATATGATCAGCGCGTAGCTTACCATCTCGATCGCCCGCACCGCGTTTCCCATCACATGGGCGGTGGCGCCGAGCAGCACCGCGGCGATGCCAACGATGGCGACGGCGGTGAATGCCTGCAAAATCGCCGAGGCGAACGACAGCGCGATGCCCCGCCGCCAGGTTTCGTTATTGGCGACCATATAGGACGAGATCACCGCCTTGCCGTGGCCGGGTCCGGCGGCGTGGAAAATACCGTAGGCGAATGAGATGCCCATCAACGTCCAGGCGGCGCTGCCGTCGGCCTTGGCGGCGCGGATGGTGCCCGACATCATGCGGTAGAATTCCGCCTGCCTGGCAAACATCCAGCCGGTGAAGCCGCCGAACTGGGGCAGCGAGGAACCACGCGACATGCCGAACGGTTGCGCCAGTGCGGCGTCGACGGCGACAAATAGGAGAAAAACACAAAAGATGAACAACGCGCATTGCGCCAAACTGGAGCGGCGGCCGGACGTCATGTCTGCGATTCCTCGTGCACGCACGCCGCCCCGCGAACGCATCAGCTTTACTATGGGCAGTGAACCAGAATCTTGTTGGCGAACATTGCGCCCCAGGCCATCGTCGTATTCACCTCGTCGGCGGGAATGTTGCTCAACGCCTGGCCCTCCGCATAGGTCATTTCGCGCGGTAGCACCACATCGGCCTTGCAATGCGGTGCGCCGATCAAATGCACCGGCTCTTTCTTGGCCCATTCGAAATCGACGAAGATGGTCGGGTCGTAGACCTCGATCTTCAGCTCTTTCGCCTTCACCGGCATCTTGAACGGCAGTGTGAAATTCAGCGTGAGGATGGAATCGTTGAAGTCGAGCCAGTAGTCCGGCGCAGGATCGGTCAGCGGCGTCTTTTTGCCGTCGGCCGTGGCGTAGGTGAAATAGTCGTATTCCTTCAGCGACTCGACGTTCACCTTGGCTAGCGGGGCGAGTTCCTCGCGGGTGAACTTGCCCTTCTCCTTGGCGTCCAGACCCTGCGTGGCGAACGCGGAGAACATGTCGTCGAAGGCCCAGTGGTGGCGCACGCCGGTGATGCTGCCGTCCGGCGCATAGATCAGCTCGGTGCGCATGGTCACCCAGACGTGCGGATGCGCGCGCGCCGGCGCGGCAAAGGCCAGTGTCAATAACGCGATGAGGACGGCGCGGATCATGCGGGCAGCAACATAGCGCGGAGTGCGGCGGAATGGGGGCAGCCAACAATGCTGCATTACTACGTTATAGAATTTACACCCCCGCCGCGCCGCCGTCGGCGCGCGGATCGTGGCCGCCTTCGAGCGTGCCGCCGCCATGCCAGACGACCGCGCCGGCGTGACCCATGGTGTCGGAATAGGCATCATCCAGCACCTCGACATCGTGGCCGGCCGCCATCAGGCGGTCGACCAGATTGCCGTCGAAGCGGGATTCCAGCCGCAGGTTGGTGTGCGACGAACCCCAAGTGCGCCCGAGCAGCCAGCGCGGCGCGTCGAGCGCGCGCTCGAGCGGCTGGCGGAATGTGACGTGGCGGGTGAACACGGCGGCTTGCGTCTGCGGCTGACCGTCGCCGCCCATGGTGCCATAGGCCATAACATGACCATCGGTCATGACCGCCAGCGCCGGGTTGAGCGTGTGGAATGGGCGGCGGCCGGGCGCGAGCGCGTTGAGCGCTTTGCGGTCGAGCGAGAAGCTGGCGCCGCGGTTTTGCATCAGGATGCCAGTCGCCGGCAGCACGCAACCGGAGCCAAATTCCCAATACAACGACTGGATATAGGACACGACCAGGCCGCTTGCATCCGCCGCGCCCATCCAGACGGTGTCGCCTTCGCCGTAGGGCGCCGGCCAGCGCGCGGCTCTTTTTCGATCGATCTTCTCAACCTCGGCGTCGAGAAATTTCGGCGACAGAAAATGGTTGAGATTGCCGTCGATCTGGTCCGGATCGGTGACGAAACGATCGCGCACGCGGAAGGCGCGCTTGGTGGCTTCGACCAGACCGTGGAGGTGCTCGAAGCTTTCGGCGTGGCCGACGCGCAGGCGATCGAACAGCGCGAGGACGATGAGCGACGCCAAGCCTTGCGTGGGCGGCGGCGTGTTGTAGAGCGTGCCGGCTCCGATCGGGACGCTGAGCGGCTCGGCGATCTTTGCCTCGTATTTCTCCAGATCCGCGCGCGTCACCGGGCTGCCGATGCGTTCCAGATCGGCGGCGATCTCGCGGCCGACATCGCCGCGGTAGAAATCGTCGAGGCCGGCTTGCGCGAGTTGATCGAGCGTGGCGGCAAAGGCGGTCTGCTTGAGCTTGGCGCCCGCCTCCGGCGCTTTGCCGTCGGCCAGAAAGGCTTGCCTGAAGCCGACCGCGTCCTTCATCTCCGGCAATTTTTTCGCCGTCAGCCGCGCCTGGCTGCGCGTCACCGTGTAGTCCTCGCGCGCGTGTTTGATCGCTCCCGTCAGCAGCAGATCGAGCGGCAACTTGCCGCCGTGCGCTTTCGCCGCGTCAGCTGCAAGCATCCACGCCGCCACCGCGCCCGGCACCGTGAGCGCGGCGAGCGGGCCGCGCGCCGGAATCTCGTGATGGCCGGCGTCGCGGTAAAACTGCAGCGTGGCCTTGGCGCCGGCGCGCCCCGCCCCCATGATGGCGCGCACGCGGCCCGACGGCTCCCGGATCAGCCAGAAGCCATCGCCGCCCACATGATTCATGTGCGGGTAGACGGCGGCGATCGACGCCGCCATCGCGATCATCGCCTCGATGGCATTGCCGCCTTCGGCCAGGATGGCGCGGCCGTCCTCGACCGCGGCGGCATGCGGGGCGGCAACGACGCCGCGGCGATGTCCGGTGGTGTACAGGTTCATGCCGGCACGGCGTCGGCGAGCCCGCGCTTTTTCAACAGCGCATCGACCGCCGGCAGGCGGCCGCGGAAGGCTTTGTAGGCTTCCGCCGGATCGCGCAGGTTGCCGGCGCTGTAGATGAAATCGCGCAGGCGCTTGGCGGTTTCGGGATCGAAAGCGTTGCCGGTTTCCACGAAGGCTTCGAAGGCATCGGCGTCGAGCACCTCCGACCACATGTAGGAGTAATAGCCGGCCGCGTAGCCGCCGCCGGAGAACAGATGCTGGAAATGCGGGAGGCGGTGACGCATGACGATTTCCGCCGGCATATGGATGCGGTCGAGATCGTCTTTCTCGAATTGGCTCACGTCAAGCTTGGCGGCATCGGGCAGCGCATGGATATCGAGATCGACCAGCGCGCAGGCGGTGTATTCCACCGTGGCGAAACCCTGGTTGAAGGTGCGCGTGGCCAGCAGGCGATCGAGCAGTGCTTTCGGCATCGGTTCGCCGGTGTGCGCGTGACGGGCGTATTTCTGCAAAATCTCCGGCACCTCCAGCCAATGTTCGTAAAGCTGCGATGGCAGTTCGACGAAATCGCTCGGCACCGAGGTGCCGGCAAGCAGCGGATAAGTCACATTCGACAGCAGGCCGTGCAACGCGTGGCCGAATTCATGGAACAGCGTGCGCGCGTCGTCGAACGACAGCAAAGCCTTTTCGCCCGCCGCCGGCTTGGAGAAATTGCACACGTTGAGGATGACCGGCCGCACGTCGCCGGATAGCTTCTCCTGGTCGCGCAGCGAGGTCATCCAGGCGCCCGAGTGCTTCGAGCCGCGTGCGAAATAGTCGCCGATGAACAGGCCGACATGGCGGCCCTGGGCATCCGTCACCTCGAAGGCGCGGGCGTCGGGGTGATAGAGCGGCACGCTGACGGGGGTAAAGCTGAGGCCGAATAGCCGGTGCGCGGTCTCGAAGGCGGCGTCGATCATCTTGTCGAGCTGGAAATACGGCTTGATCTCCGCCTCGTCCAAATCGAATTTCGCTTTGCGAAGTTTCTCCGTGTAGTAGCGCCAGTCGTGCGGCGCCAGCGCGAAATTGCCGCCCTCCTCCGTAATCACCGTCTGCAGCGCTTCACGCTCGGCCACGGCCTTGGCGCGCGCGCGGCCCCAGACCTCGTCGAGCAGGTTGCGCGCCGCTTGCGGGGTCTTGGCCATCTGATCGTCGAGCCGGTAGTCAGCATAGGTCGCAAAGCCGAGCCGGTTTGCCCGCTCGGCGCGCAAAGTCACCATCTCGGCGATCAGCGCCCGGTTGTCGGTTGAGCCGCCGTTCTCGCCGCGCTTGATCCAGGCCTGGAAGATTTTCTCGCGCAGGTCGCGGCGCGACGAGAACTGCAAGAAGCTCTCGCATGAGGAACGCGCCAGCGTTATGGCGTATTTGCCGGCGTGCCCGCGCTCTTCCGCCGCCGCACGGGCGGCATCGCGGGCAAAATCGGGCAGACCTGCGAGATCGCCCTCCTCCAGCACCAGCGCATAGGACTTCTCATCGGCCAGCACGTTCTGTCCGAACTGGGTGCCGAGGCTGGCCATCCGCTCGTTGATGGCCGCCAGGCGGTCCTGCGCCGGCTTGTCGAGCGCGCCGCCAGCCCGCACGAATCGAGTGTGATAGCGGTCGAGCACGCGCGCCTGCTCGGCGTTAAGGCCGAGGCTGTCGCGCCGGGCATACAAGTCGGCGATGCGGGCGTAGAGCGCGCGGTCGAGATAGAATGCGTTGCTGTGACGTGCCAAGAGCGGCGAGATGTCGCGCTCGACCGCCTCGATGGCATCGCCGGTGTCGGCGCCGGCCAGCACAAAAAAGACGTTGGCGACGTGCTCGAGATCGCGCCCGCTCATCTCCAGCGCCACGACGGTGTTGTCGAAGCTCGGCGGCTCCGGATTGGCGGAGATAGCGTCGAGCTCGGCGCGGTGGGCAGCCAAAGCGCGGTCGAAGGCGGGACTGAAATGGTCCGGCTTGATCGCCGGCAACGGCGGCAGGCCGAAGGCGCCGGTCCAGTCGGTCAGCAGCGGGTTATCGGGGACGGATTGCAGGTCATTCATGCCGTTCATCTAGCCATCGGCGACCGGCTTGGCTAGCCGCGCAGCGCCCGCAGCGCGTTGAAGATGACCGCCGCGTCGATCACTTCCTGCAGCAGCGCGCCCTCGACCGGCACGAGGTAGCCGAACGCCGCGCGATCCGAATGGCGGGCAGCACGCGGTCGAGCTGATCGACCAGCAGCACCACGTCGGCCGCCTCGGCCGAGGCCGCCGCCCCCTTGACGCCCATCGCCAGCCCGATATCGGCCGCGGCCAGCGCGGGCGCGTCGTTGACGCCGTCGCCGATCATCATCACCGGGCCGTTCTTGCGCTCCGACAGCACCACTAGGATTTTCTGATCGGGCGTCAGCTCCGAGCGCACCAGATCGATCGAGAGGCCGGCGGCGAGCGCGACCTCGTGGCGGTCGCCGGTCGCCAGCACGATGCGCTCGATGCCGAGCGCGCGGAGCTCCTGCAGCATCGCTTGCGTGCCGGCGCGCAACTCGTCGGACAGCAGCATCAGGCCGGCGAGCTTGCCGTCGACCGCGATGGCGACGGCGAGCGCGCCGAGCGGCCGGTCGCGGCCGAGCGTGGCGAGGCCGGAATCCGCGACTTTGCCGGCGATGAAGTGCGCGCCGCCGACCATGACGAGGCGGCCGTCGACCCGTCCGATGATGCCCTCGCCGGGTGTCTCCACCACATCGATGGGGACGGCCAGCGCCAGACCCTTGCCGCGCGCCTCGGCCACGATGGTCTGCGCGATGACGTGCTTGGAGGCTTGGTCGAGCGAGGAGGCGATTCGCAGCAGTTCGTCCGGCGCGATGCTGTCCGTCACCCAAATCGAGACGATCTTGGCCTGGCCGCGGGTCAGCGTCCCGGTCTTGTCGATGACCAGCGAGCGCACTTGCGCCAGCATCTCGATCGCCTTGCCGCCTTTGATCAGAATGCCGAGCTTGGCGGCGCGGGAGAGCCCCGCCACAATCGCCACCGGCACCGCCAGGATGAGCGGACAGGGCGTCGCCACCACCAGCACGGCCACGGCCCGGATCGGGTCGCCGGTAAACAGCCAGGTCGCGCCAGCCAGCACCGCCGTCACCGCCAGGAAGGCGATCGCGTAGCGGTCGGCCAGCCGCGACATCGGGGCGCGCGAGCGCTGGGCGGCCCGACCAGACGGATGACGCCGGCGTAGGTGCTTTGCGCGGCCGGCCGCTCGGCCGTGAGATCGAAGGCGTCGCCGACATTGGTCGAGCCGCTCAGCACCGCGTCGCCGGGCCGCAGCTGGACCGGCAGCGATTCGCCCGTGAGCGCCGACTGGTCGAGCACCGCCACGCCTTCGACCACGCTGCCGTCCACCGGCACCACGTCGCCCTGCCGCACCAGCAGCCGGTCGCCCGGCACGATCAGATCGAGCGCGACCTCCTCCAGCCGGCCGTCCCGGTGCCGCACGGCGGTGCGCGGCACCCGCGACAGCAGGGCGGTCATCTCGCGCCGGGCCGCCCGCTCGGCATAGCTCTCCAGGTACTGCCCGCCGGCATACATCAGCGCTACGATGGCGGCGGCGAGGGTCTCGCCGACCAGCAGCGCCCCGGTCATCGACAGCGCGGCGACGATGTCGAGGCCGAGGTCGCCGCGGCGCAGGCTGGTGACGATCTCCGCCAGGAGCGCCAGCAGCACCGCCACGGTGACGGCCGCCCAGATCGCCGGCGCCCAGGCGCCAAGCCCGGCGAGCTTGACGGCGAAGCCGGCCGCGAGGCCGAGCGCCACCAGCGCGGCGAGGAAGCGGCGGGCATTCTTGAGCGTGCCGGCGATCGACATAGCCGGACCGTCGCCGCTTCGACCGGCGCTGGCTATGACCGAGATCAAGCGTCAACGGCCCTTCTATGGACTTGATCTGGCAAGCGAATTCGTGGACATTGCGGCCGTCTCGAGGGAGTTTCCCATGGCCGCTAGCAGCCGCCGCATCGTCTGGCTCAACGTCGTCACCGTCATCAGCGCCGCCATCCTGATCGGCGCCGAGGTGTTCGGCGCCGCCTTCGCCGGCTCGTGGGCGCTCGCCACGCTGTTCGATCTCGGCGGCATCGGGCAGAGAATCCTCGACGGCGTCTTCGTGCTCTGCGGCATCGCCATCATGGTTCAGTTCGTCCGCGCCGCGCACCGCATCGAGCCGTTCACCGCGCGCCACTGAGCCCGGCGCGCTCCCCGCCGAAATAAACCGTTAAGAAAGTTTTTGCGCGCGGGGAACTAATTCTCTTGCATCGCGCGAAAAATTTGTTATTTCAACATTGCCCAAATTCGCACGTGCCTGTGGCCGTGTGTCGGTCGGTAGGTAGCGGGACAAGAGGCCCGCCAGCCGCCTGGAGAGAGAAGCCAAAGCTCTCCAAGAAATCTGACCGGCAGCCGGAGGCGAAACCGGCAAACCCTGCTCTCAGCAGGGGACGCGGCTTGAAGCAACGACGATCGGGCTTCCTTGGTCTCTGCCGGTCTCCACCGCCGGCGCGGGTCACCGAAGAGGCTTGTTCATCTTTGCCGGCCGTGCGGACGGGGATCTCCCCCTTTCCAATCCAAGGCAGCATGAGCGGTTGAAGAGCGGAAGCGCCTGCGCGTCCCCATCGCGCGCGGCGGCATGCTTGGAAAACCGCGTCATCCGGGGCCCCGAAAAGGCCCCCTAACCGTGGGGAATAGCGCCATGACTGAGCGCATCCGCGAGTTTCTGCGTAAGCGCAACGACGAAGGGCCATGCCTTGTCGTCGATCTCGACGTTGTGAAAGACAACTACAATGCCTTCGCCAAGGCGTTGCCCGACACGCGCGTGTTCTACGCGGTGAAGGCCAACCCCGCGCCGGAGGTGCTTGGCTTGTTGGCCAGGCTCGGCTCCTGCTTCGACACCGCCTCGGTCGCCGAGACCGAGATGGTGCTCGCCGCCGGCGCCACGCCCGACCGCATTTCCTATGGCAACACGATCAAGAAGGAACGCGACATCGCGCGCGCCTTCGCGCTCGGCGTCCGCCTCTACGCGGTCGACAGCAAGCCCGAGGTGGAGAAGGTCGCCCGTGCGGCGCCCGGCTCCCGGGTGTTCTGCCGCATCCTGTCCGACTGTGCCGGGGCGGAATGGCCGCTCTCGCGCAAGTTCGGCTGCGAGCCGGCGATGGCCGTGGACGTGCTCGAGTACGCCCTCAAGCTGGGGCTGGAACCGCATGGGGTGTCGTTCCACGTCGGCTCCCAACAGCGCAACCAGCACGCGTGGGACCGCGCGCTCGCTTCGGCGGGGGCCGTGTTCAAGGAGTGCGGCGAGCGCGGCATCAACCTCGCGATGGTCAACCTGGGCGGCGGCTTCCCGACCAAGTACCTGAAGAACGTGCCCTCGGTGAAAACCTACGGCACGGCCATCTTCAAGGCGCTGCGCAAGCACTTCGGCAACCGTATCCCGGAGACTATCATCGAGCCGGGCCGCGGCATGGTCGGCAACGCCGGCGTGATCGAAAGCGAGGTCGTGCTCGTCTCCAAGAAGAGCGAAGAGGACGACGTGCGCTGGGTCTATCTCGACATCGGCAAGTTCGGCGGCCTCGCCGAGACGATGGACGAATCGATCCGCTACCCGATCCGCACGCCGCGGGACGGCGACGCCATGGCGCCTTGCGTCTTGGCGGGCCCGACTTGTGACTCGGCCGACGTGCTGTACGAGAAGCAGCCGTACCCGCTGCCGGTGAGCCTGGAGATCGGCGACAAAGTGCTGATCGAAGGTACCGGCGCCTACACGGCGACCTACTCGTCGGTGGCCTTCAACGGCTTCGCGCCGCTGAAGACCTACCACATCTGACATCGACGGGAGGCGGGTGACCGCCTCCCCTTCCCTTCATTCGAATGACGGCGCCGATCGCGCGCGCTTGCGCGCGGCCGGACAGGGAAGGACCGAATGATCACGTTGCCTCAAAAACGGACGGCCGACGTCGAAGCGCGCGAGGCGCTGCTCGACCAGGCCTTCGGCGGCACCCGCGACCGCAAGACCTCGCAGCGCCTGCGCGACGGCCGCCTGCCGGCCGAGGGCCTAAGCCTCATCGCCGCCGACGGCCGGCGCGTGATCGGCACCGCGCGGCTCTGGAACGTGGCCCGCGGTACCGGCCAGCCGGCTTTGCTGCTGGGGCCGGTGGCGGTCGCGCCGGATTGCCGCAACCGCGGCGCCGCGCTAGTGCGGCGCGCGCTTCGCGATGCGCGCCGGCTCGGCCATGGCGCGGTCGTCCTGGTAGGCGACGCGCCCTATTACAGCCGATTCGGTGTCGCGGCCGAGAAAGCCGGCGCACTGAAGCTGCCCGGTCCGTTCGAGCGGCACCGGCTGCTCGCGCTCGAACTCATCCCCTAGGCGCTCGACGCCGCCAGCGGGCTCGTGCGCGCCGCCGGACGCCGGGCGCAAACGCCGCAGCGGCGCGCCGCCTAAGCAAAACAGCCAGATTTTCGTGGACGCCGCGCATGAATCGCGGGCGTCACCCTTCCGTTTGCGCCCAGCGGCGGATATCACCCAAAGGTCGCTGGAGGCTCTGAAGCATGTCGAAATGGCCCGTTCACGCCCGTATCACCGGCCCCATCGTGATGATCGGATTCGGCTCGATCGGCAAAGGCACATTGCCGCTGATCGAGCGCCATTTCAGCTACGACAAGAGCCGCTTCGTGGTCATCGATCCGGAAGACAAGGATCGCGCCATGCTGGACGAGCGCGGCATCCGTTTCGTCCACCAGGCCGTCACCAAGGACAATTACCGGCACCTGCTCACCCCGCTGCTGACCGCCGGTGGCGGCCAGGGCTTTTGCGTGAACGTATCGGTCGACACCTCCTCGCTCGACATCATGGAGCTCTGCCGCGAGATCGGCGCGCTCTATATCGACACGGTGGTGGAGCCATGGATCGGCTTCTACTTCGATTCCAAGCTCGGCCCGGAGGCGCGCTCGAACTACGCCCTGCGCGAGACCGTGCTCGCCGCGCGCCGCAAGAACCCGGGCGGCCCCACGGCGGTCAGTTGCTGCGGCGCCAATCCGGGCATGGTGTCCTGGTTCGTCAAACAGGCGCTGCTCAACGTCGCCGGCGACGTCGGCCTCAAGTTCAAGGAACCGAAGACGCGCGAGGAGTGGGGCCGCCTCGCCAAGAAGGCCGGCATCACGGGCATCCATATCGCCGAGCGCGACACGCAGCGCGCCAAGCAGCCCAAGCCCGCGGACACCTTCGTCAACACATGGTCGGTCGAGGGTTTCATCTCCGAGGGCCTGCAGCCGTCCGAACTCGGCTGGGGCACCCATGAAAAGTGGATGCCGGACAACGGCCGTAAGCACAAAGCCGGCTGCCAGGCGTCGATCTATCTGCTGCAACCGGGCGCCAACACGCGGGTGCGGTCCTGGACGCCGACCGCGCAATCGCAATACGGCTTCCTGGTTACTCACAACGAATCGATCTCGATCGCCGACTACTTCACGCTGCGGGACGGCCGCAAGACCGCCTACCGGCCGACCTGCCATTACGCCTATCACCCCTGCAACGACGCCGTGCTCTCGCTGCATGAGATGTTCGGCCAGGCCGGCAAGCGGCAGACCGACGTCCACATCCTCGACGAACACGAGATCGCCGACGGCATCGACGNNGTCGCGCCCTATCAGAACGCCACCGGCCTGCAGGTGACGTCCGCTGTGCTCGCCGGCATGGTGTGGGCACTGGAGAACCCAAACGCCGGTATCGTTGAAGCCGACGAGATGGACTACCGGCGCTGCCTCGAGGTGCAGACGCCCTATCTCGGCCCGGTGATCGGGGCCTACACCGACTGGACGCCGCTCGCCGGCCGGCCTGGACTATTTCCCGAAGAGATCGACAAGCGCGACCCCTGGCAGTTCAAGAACGTGCTGGTGCGGTAAGCGCGCTCCGAACCCCGCGCACGCGATACATCAAAGCCGAAATGCAGACGCGCTCGCCGCCGAGCCGGCCGCGCAATCGCCGGAAAGGCAACGGGCGGCCCGCAAGGCCGCCCGATTGAATTGAAATCATTGTTATTTTTACGACATTTTGCGACCAACCCCCGGATAAATCCCCTATGAGAGGGCTGGCTGGGCACCACCGCCGCAAAGCGTGCCCTTGGCCTTGCCTGGGCGAATAGGCGGGGCCAAACCGCGCGGGCAGGAAGCGACCTGCCAAGGGCCTTCCTAGGCCGCCCTACGCGGGTGCAAACTCACTGCGCAGTGGGCGATGACACGGCGGGCGCTAGCAATGACAACCGATGAACGAATTAAAGCACTCGTGGAAATATTGAAGATCGTGGCTTGGCCGGCGGTGGTCGTCTGGCTGTTCTGGTGCTTCCGCGATGCAGTCAATCGTGCATTCACACGGATCACTGAAATTGGATTAACCGCGCTAAATTTGCACCAGAGCAACAAACCCCTTCACTGCCGACGGGCGGTGTCACCCTAACTCCAAGCGATCTTCAATCGGGCTCGCCCATTATAGGTACGCCAGTTCTTAAATCAGGCTCCGGCGGTTCGGGTTTGCAACAACTTATTTCAAACATCACTGCATTCATTTCAAAGGATCAACTTGATCCAAGTTTGCAAACGACCCGCAGCGATTTAGAGACGAAAATCGGCCACGAACTAAAAGACCAAGTAGAGGCACTCCTTTATAACAGCGCCTCCCTCAACGTTCAGCTTGCGCATGAAAAAAACTATAACGTGATATTCGGCAGCCAACTTCAATTGTTGGCGCAAGCGAATATTGACTTCGGTATGCTACCAACTACCGCTAAAGCAATCTATGATACAGCAAAGTCCGCTAATCCAGAGGTCTATCGCTCATTTACCTTTGAGCAGTGGCTTGGTTTCTTGCAGGGTGGCGGCTTGATAACAACCGCACCAAACGGAAATTACGTGCTGACCAACTACGGGCGTGGATTTCTTAAGTACATTCTTGACCGGCATCTATCCGTGAATAAGTCCTACTGAATATGCGGTGAGTGTGTTTGGTTCAACTACAGTTGCGTGCGTTAGGGATGGGCACGGCCAGTGGCGAACATTGACCCGCATAAGATATTCCAGCATGCGGAAAAATTTTATTGGGTTCTGGAACATTTGCTAAGGGGAGAGAACGCCAAGAACATTGATAGAATTGCCCACCCGGCTGTGACAATTAGCGCGTTCACATCCGAACTTTACTTTAAGTGTCTCCTTTCAATAAAAACGGGCACGTTTGCCGCCGGGCATGACCTCAAGAAGCTGTTTGGAGCCGTAGACCCACAGATACGCAAACGAATTGAAGAACTTTGGGATGCCCACATCTGGGAGCAGCATCGAACCGAAACCCTGCGGCACCTCGAAGCGAAGATCACGACGGCAGTCGCACGCGATCTAAGCTGGGCTCTTGGCGCAGGGAGCCATGCTTTTGAAGAGGCTCGTTACCTCTACGAGGACGATAAACCAAACCTCAAATTTATTCTAAGCGATCTGCCGGGCATCTTGCGCACGATTCTTCTGGAGCTTCAGCCCAATTGGAGCCAATGAGAGTTTTTCGTAACGCAAGTGGGGCGGCCGAGCGGGCTGACCAACCAAAACCCGCCCGGCAGAGCGTGAGCCAATACAAAAACGACCCCCCATGACCCTCGGCAACATGCGCGCCAACGGCGTGCGTACTCTTGATGCGTGGTGCTTGGGTGGGCTCTAATATGCGCCTGCATGGGAGCGAAGGTCACAGACCATGGGGAGCCCGTTAGACCTTTTGAACAAGATCATCGGTGCGGTCATTGCCTATGGGCCAAGAAACAAAACTAAGAAAGCCAGAAAGGCGAGGAAGGTGGCGCGCCGCAAAAAACTTGCGGCGATAAAACGCGATTAGCCGTGGCAATTAAGCTCTCCGAAATGGAGCATT
>PMAF01000050.1:10952-14877 GCA_003152455.1 Hyphomicrobiales bacterium | reverse complement strand
CGCGCCAGCACTTAGCACCCACATACCGTGCAAAAAATTACTGATTTTACGGTTTTTGCAAGGAACTGTCGGCTCCGCCGTTTGGGATTGTCGCGTACCGTATGGTGGTTTCGAATCCCACTCCGTCCGCCACCATCCCGTCGCGAACGGCTCTCAGTCGCGATTTTGCCGCGAGAAAACGGGAGGAATTTGCAGCATCCTGAGACGAACCTCTGCACCTTGGAATGCGGGTACTCCGAACACATGCCCTGTGCGCTCTACCGTCAAGCTACGCCCCTCGATACGGTGCGGGGCCCGGGCAAAAAATGTGGTCGCAACATTACGACCGGGCCAATAGCTGATTTATTGATTGAACAGTTGGGCCTTTAATATGCATCGAGGATTGTCCGCCCCGGCGCCAAACGGGCGGGCCAACATGTTCGATGAATGTCCGAATGTCGATTAAGCAACAGCCACCAGGAGTGGCCAAGTCCACGAGAGCGGTCTTGTCGACGCCGGCTCCATTACTGGCGGAGGTCGTCCGGTGGGACGCCTGGACCGGGCTGATCCTGGAACCGATCCAATCCTGGAACTCGGCGGTCGTTGTCGGGGAGCCGCGTTAACTCCTGCGATTCCGGTGTTCCAGCGGTCGGCGGCGCCGGCAGGCGGCGCTGCGGAACTAACGACGCACCGCCGTAGAGCAGGCCGATGGCCAGCAGCCAGCTTCCGAGAATGCGGCCGAAAATCGGGAACCAGCCGCGCCAGAACGAGCGCAGCGGGAGCGACACGGCAGCGACGATCCAGAAAGCGATCAGCACCGGCGTCCATGTGAAAGCAGGTTCATGCAGGCTGGGATCGGTCAGTCTGATCGTGAGCCCCAGCATCGCGCCGAAGATCGCGGCGGTGGCTGGCGTCACGTAGGAGCGCACCCGTGCACTGAAAACGAGCGCCGCGCCGGCCGCCAAATACGAGATCGGGCCAGTCAGGAATAAATGGGTTCCTGCGCGCGGCACCGTATCGAGCACCCAGAGCAGCCAGTCCTCCGCAAAAAGACCGCCGGCGATGCCAATGGCTAACAGGAGCAGCGCTGCGACAAAGGCGCGCGCGCCGATAAGTCCGAAAGCGGCGCCGAGCCCGATCAGTGGCAGCACGCGCGCGGGCGCAAGCGTTTCCCTCAAGATCCAGCGGGTGAGAGGGCTTTCTCTTAAGGCGGGTATGAACGTGAGCGCGGCGACAGCGAATAGACCGAGTGCGGCCAAGGCCGGACCGCTCCACTTCAGCGCGGCGGTGCGCACGTCAGGCGGCGAGGAGTGCGGGGACAAGAAAATAAACTCCGCCTACGCCGATCAGCGCACCGAGCGCGCGCGCCAGGCGCCCGCCGGCCGGCTTGTTGAGTCCAAGACCGACACCAATGCCGAACAGGTGAATCATGCCAGTCGCCAGCACGAAGCCGATGGCGTAGTCGGCAGGATCGGCCGCGAGCGGCAGCTCCGCGCCATGCGCGTGGCCGTGGCACAGCGCGAAGAACGCGATAAGAACGAGTGCCACCCATTCCGCCGGGCGCCAAGCGAGCGCAATCGCCATGCCCAGCGCGAGGATTGAAATTGCGATACCGATCTCGATGCCGGGCAGCGGTATCCCGACCATGCCGGCGACGCCGCCGACCACCATGATCAGCGGAAAAGTGACCGGCAACGTCCACACCGGCCGGCCACCCATCTGGGCGCCCCACAGGCCGACCGCGAACATCGCCAGGAAATGATCGGCCCCCGTCAGCGGATGCTCGAATCCACTTCCGAAACCACCCTGCGCACCCTGAATTATATGGGCCGCAGCGCCTTGCGGGATGACGCAAACACCCAAGATGAGAGCCAGAATCAATCCGGCCGACCAGGTTTTAAGTCGGGTATTCATCTTAGTGAGCCGAATCGTCATATTCGTCTTTGCGTCACGGATCGGGTTCGCTTTTACGGCGATTGTCGAGGATCACTGCGGATCAAACAAGCCGCGGCGCGTAGTTCCGCTTGGCTGGTTCCTGACGGACGGCTAAACCCCCACGATCCGCTCGCTCACCATATAGCCGGTGAGCAGCGCGACGCCGAAGACGATGATCAGCACGGCGGCGGCGGTCTCCACGCCGCGCAGGAACAGCATGCCGGCGCCGGGCTTGCCCTTGGCCAGTCGCCCGGCAAAGCCGCGCGCGCCGACCGCGATGGTGGCGACGGTCGCTACGGTGATCGCGGTGCCGAGCCCCATCACGAAGGTCGAGGCAACGCCGATCCAGAACAACCCCTGCGCCAGCGCGAAGACCAGCACGATGATGGCACCCGAGCAGGGCCGCAATCCGACCGCGACGATCGCCGACAGTCCGCGGCGCAGCCAGTGCGGGCCTTTCAATTCGCTCGGCTCCGGCGCGTGGGCATGGCCCCAGGCGTGCGCTTCGTCTTCATGGTCGTGATCGTGCGCACGGTCGTGCGAATGGCCGTGGTCGTGATCGTGCTTATGATGAGCGTGACCATGTGTGTGCTCGTGATGAGCATGCGCGCGCGGGCGCAGCAGATGCCAAAAGGAGCGGCCCTTCACCCATAGCAGCCGCAGCCCGATCAGGATGATCAGCGCGTAGCTCACCATCTCGATCACGCGAACCGTGTTGCCCATCACGTGCGCGGTGGCGCCCAGCAGCACCGCGGCGATGCCGACGATGGCGATCGCAGTGAAGGATTGCAGGACGGCGGAGGCAAACGACAGCGCGATACCGCGCCGCCAGGTTTCGTCATTGGCGACCAGATAAGACGAGATCACCGCCTTGCCGTGGCCGGGGCCGGCGGCGTGGAAGACGCCATAGGCAAACGAAATGCCCATCAGGCCCCAGGCCGCCGTGCCGTCCGCCTTGGCGGCGCGGATCGCTCCCGACAACATGCGGTAGAATTCGGCCTGTTTGGCAAACATCCAGCCGGTGAAGTCGCTGAAGGGGCCAAAACCGCCAAACGGGGATGGCGCGGAGCCTCGAGTCATGCCGAAGGGTTGCGCCAGCGCGGCGTCAGCCGATCCGAGGACGAGCAGCAGGCAGGAGATGAAAAGCGCACATTGCAGCAAGGTCGGGCGGTGGCCGGACGTCATGTCAACACTTCTCCGCGTACGTACGCCGCCCCGCAAATGTACTCGGTATTTTTGTTACGGACAGTGAACCAGGATCTTGTGGGCGAACATCGCGCCCCAAGCCATCGTCGTATTCGTCTGGTCGGCCGGAATCATGCTCAACGCCTTGCCTTCTGCATAGGTCATCTCGCGCGGCAGCACCACATCGGCCTTGCAGCCGTGTGGAAAGTTGTCGACCTTTACCGGATCGGTCTTGGCCCATTCAAAATCGACGAAGATGGCCGGATCGTAGACGTCGATCTTCAGCTCCTTCGCTTTCACCGGCTTCTTAAATGGCAGTGTGAAGTTCAGCGTGAGGATGGAATCGTTGAAGTCGAGCCAGTAGTCCGGCAGCGGATCGGAGAGTGGCGTCTTCTTTCCGTCCGCGGTGGCATAGGTGAAGTAGTCGTATTCCTTCAGCGACTCGACATTGACCTTGGCGAGCGGGGCCAACTCCTCGCGGGTGAACTTGCCCTTCTCCTTGGTGGCGAGGCCCTGCGTGGCGAATGCGGAGAACATGTCATCAAATGCCCAATGATGNNACATGCGGATGCGCGAGCGCCGATGTGGCGAACGCGAAGCCCAGCAGGGCACAAAGAAAGATGCGGATCAAAGTGATCATGCGTGTAGAACTAACATTAAGAAAAAGTGCGGCGCAAAGGTGGCAAATATCGAACGGCGCTCCGCTTCGCAGTCGAGGAGCCTTGAGCGTTCCGCAGCCGCAGCAGCTGCGAGCGTACGTGCGTCAGGTTGCAGGGCTCTCAGTACATCTGCGACTCAAAGGGCCAAGAGCTGAAATCGACGTATC
>PMAF01000050.1:0-10913 GCA_003152455.1 Hyphomicrobiales bacterium | reverse complement strand
TCTTTCAAGCAGGAAGCGTTCCAATATAATCTCGCGCGCGAAAGCGACCGGCCGGCCGCCACCGCTCGCGCGATGGCGTCGATGTCGGCTGCGTCAGGATAAATGTACAGCGTCGTCGGATCGTCCTTCAGCATCGCGATGATTTGCCGGGCGTCCGACGGCGACCAGCTCGTGCAGCCGTCGCTGCGGCCGCCAGCATAATCAACCAGCTTTCCAAATGGAACGTAACCGTCGTGGTTAGCGTACGGACTGCGCGGATCTTTTCGAAGACAGACGTTCCCCAACAATTCGGCCGCATGTCCGCCGATCTCGCGCTGTCTGGCGTTTGCGGTTTCGCCTTGACCGTCGAACTGAACGAACGAGCGTATCAAAGCCGCGTCTTTTCTCGCTGAGACGCGGTAATAGCCTTTGAAAGAGGTTTTCGTTTCGCCCGTCACATAGGGCCCACCAGCCGTCAGTTTTGAATCCATCGCGTTGCTGAAGTTCCTTGCACACCGTCTTCCGTTTGCAAAATCCGCGATGCCTTTCAAATCGCGACCGCCGCCGTGACCGGCCGAAATCGCACGAAACGACTGTTCGGGTTCGCAGATAACGTAAAACCGGCGCCCCAATTTGACGTCGCTTAAATCACTGGGGCGCGTGGCGTCCATGGCGAAGTAGCAGGGATTTTTAACAGCGCCTTCGCTCACTTTTTGCAGGTAAAACGCGCGCGCCCTCTGCAGGACCACTTCTGCGATCTGACCTTTGTCTTCGCCGACATGGGCCCTCAGCCAAGCCGGAATGACCGATGGTTGCTCCGCGGCAAAAGATCGGGACGACGCCGATAAGGCGACGATGATGATGAAGTGGCTGAAGATATTGACAATATTCAGAAGGACAGATCGGAACCTCATTGGATCAATTCTCCTGTCGAAGCGCGCGCCCTACCGACTTTTACGATTATCGTACGCGTCCGCTCGCAGCGGACGCACTCAAATGTGCGCTTGTCGTGATCCGGCTTGTCTGTTGCCTCGATGCAATCCAGCCACATGGACGAACCACACACTGGGTAAGGCGCGCAAAGAATAGAAAAGTACGGTCGATACATCCATGTGGCCATGTATGCCGCCACCTTACCGCCGACTGCGGCGCAATGGTGGCGCGGCGCGACACCGGCTATGCTGGTGCCTTATTCGGGTGGCTATCGTCGTTAGCGAATGTTGTAACGGATGGGCACCACGATCGCGATTTTCTCGCCAGCGAGTTCCGGCGGTGGCGGCGGCAGTGGTTGCGCGCGCGCAACCAGCGCCAGCGTCGCCTCATCGAGCAGACCAAAACCCGAACTATGAATGATGCGGGCGTGGTGTACGCCGCCATGGCGATCGATGCTGAAGGCTAACTGCGCCACGCCTTGCTCGCCGCGCACACGCGCCTCGGATGGATAGCGCTTGCTGCGCTCCAGCCGAGCGACCAGCTGCGATTTCCAGTTGAGCATCGCGTAGGGATTGCGCGAGGCAGCGCCGGGTGCCGGCGCCCCCGCACGCTCGGCCATATTCTCGGCGGTACTCGGCGCGCTGGGAAGGCTCGCGTGCTGCTGCTTGGGCTTCTCCTCTTTCGGTTTTTGCAGCGGCATCGGCGGCGGCGTCACAGCCATTGGCAGCTCGGCCTTCGGTTCCGGCGCAAGTTCGAGCTTCTCGACTGGCTTGACTGGGTCTGGCTCAGGCTCGGGTTCTGCGTCGGCCTGCTGCGGTCCAGGAGGCAGTTCGCTTACTTTAGTGTCGGGCGCGACCGCGAGAGGAGCAAGCTCGATGGTGATCACGGGCGCATTCGCCACCAGATCAGAATTCTCGGTCCAGTGTGCCAGCAGCGCGGCTACGCCGACGGCATGAAAGCATAGCGCCAGCGCAAAGCAGGCGCCCCAGCGCAGCGTTTCGGGCAGGTGGCGTACCATTGCGGTTTGCCGTGCCTCATTCACGGAATTTTCTCGGCCTCCAGAGCGACCAGTGCGACATGCAGATAGCCAGCACTTCGGAGATCGTTCATAAGCGCCATCAGATCACCATAAGAAACAGTTTTGTCTGCACGCAGGAATACGCGCTGCTGCTTGTCGCCATTAGTTGCCCGGTCGAGCGCGGCTGAAAGTGCCGCTCGGCTCACCGCATCGTTGTCGATCATCAGGCTCAGGTCGGATTTGAGTGTTAGGAACAATGGCTTATCTGGGCGCTGCTGCTCGGCGTTAGCCGCCGGCAGATTTACGGAGATGTCAACGGTCGCCAGCGGTGCCGCGATCATGAAGATGATCAACAGAACCAAAATCACGTCGATGAACGGCGTGACGTTGATCTCATGAATCTCGCTTAAAGCTTCGTCGCCGTGGTCGAGACGCACGCTCATGGATCGTACTCCCTACGGCAGCTCACTCGACGGCTGCTATCGGCCGGCGGCGCTCACCCGACGGGCGGTTAAAGGTGCCGCGGTCGAGGTCGCGGCTCGCCAGACGCAGGATCTCGGCGGCAGCATCGGCCTGCAGTGCGCGATAGCCGGCGATCCAGCGCGAGAAGACGTTGTACATCACCACTGCTGGAATGGCCGCCACCAGTCCCAAGGCAGTTGCGAGCAAGGCTTCGGCGATGCCGGGCGCCACCACCGCCAGATTGGTGGTGTGCTGCTTGGAGATGCCGATGAAGCTGTTCATGATCCCCCACACCGTGCCGAACAGGCCGACGAACGGGGCAGTGGCGCCGACGGTTGCGAGAATGCCGGTGCCGCGGATCATACGCCGGCCCGCAGCGGCTTCGATCCGCTCCAGCCGCGACGCGATGCGCTCTTTTACGCCATCGGTCGGCATAGCGTCGGCCGAGAGCCGCAATTCGGTTTCGGTAGCGCGCAGTAGCATCGTTACATCGCCGCTCTGATCATTCAGACGGGTTATGGCGTCGGCAAGCGAGCGCGCCTCATTGAGCGCTTCGATCGCCTGGTGCAACCGGCGCCTGGCAGCCAGCAATTCGAAGGCCTTGGCGAACCAGATGGTCCAGGTCAGCACCGAGGCGAAGGCAAGGCCGATCATCACCGCTTTGACCACAACATCGGCGGCCAGGAACATGCCCCACGGCGACAGGTCGCGCGGTAGCGCTAGCACAATGGCGGTGGTCGGGACCGCTATCGCGTTCGGTTCCGCTGAGGCACCGGGCATGTTTTGCGCCGGCGCGGCCGGTGCCTGCATGATTGGTACTTGCGCAGCCGGCATATTTTGAGTCGGCGGTACAGCAGGGGCAGCGGCGGCCGGTGGCGCAGTTACTGGTGCAGGTGACACTTGGGCGAAGGCGAACGCGGGCAGCAAAAGCACGGCAGCGAGCGCTATAGCTGAAGTCGGCCGAAGATCGATAAGTTTGCTACAAAAATTCATCGCGTCTTGGTCCTCTCGACTTCCGGCCAAATACCGGCGCGGCATTCATATTGCAGTTGCTGGTGGCCGCATCAGGGCAGTGGCGAGCGCCGCCCGCTGTCCGCGGCGTTAGCCGTCACCAATCGAATGCAGTTGGAAATAAAGCTTTCCGACGGCCGCGTCGTCGCGGCGGCGGACGGCGAGAGCGCGGCTTCGCACTGGGTCGCGGCTCGGCCCGAATCGCACTCCAATCCGACCTCCAAGCCGCGCCCGCGTGGCACGGGCGGTTCAGTGGGGAGGCGCTGTCGGTTTGGCGCATAGCGGTGGTTCCTATAACTTCTTCGAGAGGCCAACATAAAATCCGAGGCGTGGCCCGTATTGCGGCGCGAACACGCCGATGCCGGTTCCGCTTCTGATCTGATAGACCGTGTCGAACAGGTTCACCACGTCGAAGCGTGCTGTGATCGGCTTTCCGTCGGGGGACTCGAACTCGTGCGAAACCCCGACATTGAACTGCGCATAGGGAGCTTCGTGGTCGATGTTGGCGTCACCGCTGCGCAGCCCGCTGCCGTAGAACATGTCGGCGCTGAATCGTGTCCCATGCCAGAGGTAGGAGACGCCCGCCGACCCAGTTAAAATCTGGGTGTGATCCGTATATATGTAGTGACTTTGAATGTACTGGAACTCGGTCAAGCCACCGAGGTCGGCGAGCGGCGTGGTGTTGTCGAACAGGTATTGATTGGACACCACGTCAGTGGCCTTCTGCACGGCCGCTGCCAAGTTGCCATAGGCTTTGAAAGGGCCGCTGCTAAATTTCGCGCTAAGCTCAACGCCTTGATTATACGCCTTCGCGTAGTTGAACGCGCTGAGGACCAGCGCCTGGCCGAAATTTCCGTTGTCGATCAGGTCTTTCGCGGTCTTGTAGTAGGCGTCCAACCCGAGCTCCAGGGTGGCGCAGTCGCGCGGCGTCGTGGGAGCATCGGTGAACATTCGCGTTACCGGCGAGCTGCATCCAAATGGTATCTTTTGCGATACGCCGGCATCGTAATTATTTGACCGCTCCGGCAGCACCGGACTATTTCCCTGGCCGGCGGCCGGCGCTCCGGTCGTGTTTTGGAACAAGGCGATATTGGCCGGCGCGGCCTCCACCAGTATTGGCGGTGTGAAGTAGCGCGCATACCCGGCGTGGAAGGTCGTATTCTCAAACGGCTTGTAGGTGGCGCTGATGCGCGGGCTCAGCTGGTTGGCGTTGACATATTCATACATCTGGTCGAAACGCAGACCGCCATTGATCGTGAACTTGTCGGTGACTTTCCATTCGTCTTGGACATAGATACCCATGAGCCAGCCGAGCTTCGAGCTCGCGTCGTATATCCCCTCGGGCGGTCCGTTGTCGGTGCCGTCGCAGATTGTGCAGGGCTCGACGATCGACGAATTGGTAACGGAGGCCTGTTCGCCGCTGACCGTGAAGCCGGTGCGAACCGTATGGGCCGCGTTGATCTGATACGAGCCGTCGCCCTGGATGCCGTTGGTGTAGGATCTGCGAGTAATGTCCGACGCAATGCCGTTCAACAGCAGGTCGCCGACCGTGTCCGGCGTGAAGTGCAGATCGTTGTAGCGGGTGAAATAAGAGAGCTGCCCGTCGAAGCCGTTCACCGATTTCTGGAGCGCCAGTACGCCGTAATGGGTAACTTCGGTCTGGTTCTCATTAAGCAGCGCTGAATTGAAGTTGGTGATTCCGTACGCATTGGTGACGGGGGGATTTCCCATCTGCCCGACCGGCTGGCCGGGCACGTTGGGAATCTGGAATTTAGCGATTGCGGTTCCCATGATCAGGCTCAGGCGGGTGCTGTCGTCGATAAACGTCGACATGTAGCCGAAGCCTTTTTCCTGCGGGGAGAAATCATGGATGGGGTTCAGGCTGGGTGTCGGATTTTCTATTCCCTCCGTGGTCTGCAAATAACGGCCGGTGAAGAAATATTGGACTCCCGGAAAGCAATTCGCGTTCGCCAATGACGGCGATGTTTTCGCCGACGTCCCGGGAGCCGGTAGGGTCGATCCACAGTTGCTCCCGAACGTGCCACCGTATTCGATACTCGGCTCGATAGTTCCCCGGCTGCCGCCGTAAATTCCGATGCTGCCACTGTTGTTGAAGACGTCGGTCCGGGTCGTAATGTCAACGAGGCCGACCGTGCGCAATCCGAACTCGGCCGGCAGCGCGCCGGTAACCAACGAGACATCGCCGATCATGCCGGTTTGCAAGACGCTCCCGAAGCCGGTGACGCCGTCAGGCAGCATGACGCCGTTGATTCGGAATTGCACATTGGCGTGATCGTTGCGCACATGGAGCAGGCCGTCTGCCGCGGAATCCTGCGAGACCCCGGGCGCCTGCAACAGCACTCGCTCGACCGGCGTATAGGTGCCTTGCGGAAGCAACTCGATGTCGTCATGGCTGATTCCGTAGGAGGTGGTGCCGATGGTCGTGTACAAATTGCTGCGCGCTGTATCGAATGTCTGCGTCTTCGCCGCCAGCTGGCGCGCCGCGATGGCTTCGGGCGTCTCGGTGGTGGTGGTGGGCTGGACAGGTTTTAGCGCCGCCGGGCGCTGCGCCTGCACGACAATCTCCGGAAGCACCTCCTGTGCATCCGCCAGGCCGGGCCATACGCCCAGGAGTACAAACGGTAAGGCCGCCCGAAGCGGGACCCGATAAACACCCAACGACATGGAACTTCTCGAACGCCTTGACAGCGAAACGTAATATTATAACATTACATTAATTTCTCGATGTCAACCACGTTCCGCGAAGAGGTGCCTCTGCTGCACAATCAGGAAGGATTCCGGGTCATGAGAACAGTCATCGGACTGGTGCTCGCGGTGGGATTGATCCTCACGTCGGCGCCGACCACCCGCGCCGCCGACGGCAAGCTCAGCGTCGTGGCGGCGGAGAATTTCTACGGTGACATTGCCCGCCAAATTGGCGGTGATGTTGTCGCGGTCGCGAGCATCATGAGCAATCCCGACCAGGACCCGCATCTGTTCGAGACCACGCCGGGCATAGTCAGGCAAATCACCGACGCGCAGATCGTCATCCTCAACGGCGCCGATTACGATCCGTGGATGGATAAGCTGCTTAAGGCCTCGCCCAAGGCCTGTGTGTACCGAAAACTTCATCCGCATTGATTAGCTGAAGCAATCGCCTAACATCAGCGCATAATCTTTGTACTGCTCTGCTTTGTCCGGGCCGTGCGGCCGAATTGGAATCAGCGACCGGCCCCCAAGGGCTAGGATCCCTTAAGGATGGGACGGCGTTCAGTTCGGTAAACCGTCTCGATAACCTTTGTGGTTCGCTGCCTGTGCTATCGTCAAAAGAGTTAAAGCGAATAGGGGCTAATATGGAACGCGTCGACTACGAATCTCTGATCATTTCGGACCTGTTGGGGTTCTACAACGCGAAGTCGCTCGACATTAACCCTTGGTACCAAAGGCGCTCTGTGTGGTCGGCCCCCCAAAAGGCTTACCTCATGAACACAATTTTCGAGAAGAAGCCGGTCCCGAGCATCTACATCCGGCAACAAATCGATATCGAGAACGAGAAAAGCCTGAAAGAGGTCGTCGATGGCCAGCAGCGGGTGCGAACGATCATCGAATATCGTGCCGATATGTTCGCGGCCAAGCACCCCAATCACAAGGGGCGGGTGAAATATTCGCAGCTTACGTCAGCACAAAAAAGCGGCCTGCTGTCGACGTCGCTGTCGGTCGGGTATCTGATCGGTGCCAACGATCAGGACGTCATCGAGATCTTCGGTCGCATCAACTCGGTTTCGAAGACGCTCAATCCGATGGAAAAGTTGAACGCGCTCTTCAGCGGCGACTTCAAGCAGTTTTGTCTGAACCAGGCGGTCGCGCGGTTGCCCCTGTGGCGTACCACGGGCCTCTTCAATGCAAACGAGATCTCCCGGATGCAGGAGGTCCAGTTCATGGCTGACCTGATCATCAACCTGATCGAGGGTCTGATCGACTACAATCCGGCAAAGATCAAAAAATACTTCAAAGATTTCGATGAGGAATTCCCGCAGGAGGAGGATATTGCGAAACGTCTGGAGGCCGTCTTTCAGCGGCTGGCGTCACTCAATCCGACAGACTTTTCGGATACCATCTTCCGCTCTGCGCAGATCGCCTTCAGTCTTATAGTCGTTCTTGACTTGAAGCGGGCTGCGATGCCCTCCGTCGAGAAGATTCGCGATGTCATTCGTGGGCTCGATGCCGGCGTGACCGACGCCATTGAGGATCCGACCGACTCCGACCCGCGTCTGCTGGCCGGTTACACCGGCGGCAACCTGCATCGCATCAAATCGCGGCAGATCAGGCAGGATATCCTGAACGAGGCCTTCGCATAGCGACTCACTCCCATGGCCCGTTTGGATCCCGAGTTGAGGACGTTCACTGAAGAAACGGATCGCCTGCTGGCGCTTCTGTCTTCGATAACCGCCATGGCTTTTCTGCATCGAAAAGTGATCGCCGAGATCGTTCATCTGCGTCTTGCCATCCTGCTTGAAAATCATATGCAGATCATATTCGCCAAGCTCTGCTGCGGTACGACGTACGTTGACGGGTCCGCGCCGGCGCTCTTGGTTCAGCAAAGGTCAGCCGCTGCGGCGGTGACTGCAATGAAGAACCTGAACAGGGTAAAGCCGATAAATGTAAGCTGGAACGATGGCCCAAGCATCAGGGAAGGCGTCGAGCATATTGTCGACCCGGCCGAACACTGTATCACCGTGGTTCGTAATTTCGGATCCCACTTCACCGAGATTCGCTATATCCGCAATCATATTGCCCATCGGAACTNNAACAAATTTTCGGAAGCTGGTCAAAAACTACTACGGTGCCAACGTTCCTGGAATTACGAGCGGACTTTTGTTGCTATCTTCGAGGGTGAGTAAGCCGCCGCTGATCGAGGTCCACATTAAGAAATCGAGAACGCTGATCAAAGAATTGCTAAAGGCTTGATCACGGAGACGGTCGCGGTGCCCGATGTGTTTCGGTGTGGGATCCCGACGGCGATCGGCGCCGCAAATATCTGATTTGATTGATTCCCGTGGGATCCCGAGAGCGCGCCCATGCTCAGCCGACAACTTCGAGGATGTCGTGATGTACGCCATATCGCTGTCGGGCCCTAAATGCCATCAGTTACACGGGCTATGACTTGTTCATTTGTTTGCAGAATAGTTTGTACGATGTGAT
The DNA here is from genome assembly GCA_003152455.1 of Hyphomicrobiales bacterium. Taxonomy (GTDB): domain Bacteria; phylum Pseudomonadota; class Alphaproteobacteria; order Rhizobiales; family Xanthobacteraceae; genus Pseudolabrys. Next base: position 2,308 of record PMAF01000050.1, on the reverse strand, counting down.
TACGATCTTCGCTTCTAGGAATATTGCTGACAAGCTCAGCTTCGTCATGGTTTGTCTGGTGAATGATTTCCGGGGCCATCGCTAACCTGCCAGCGTGCGCTTTATCGCGGAGGCCACGCTTTTTGCTAATGGGGGAGGTACAGCATTGGAAACTTGTTCGACCTGCTCGGAAAGGTTCCCTTCAAGTACAAAGGATTTCGGAAATCCTTGTAAGAGCATTGCTTCAAAGATGCTTAGACGCCGCTTGCCATTTGGATGGACATAAATTTCGCGATGGCCGAACGCAATCGTCGGACTTGGCTTCTGCCAATTAAGTTGCTTAAAACAGCGGCCACCATGTGCCACCGCCTTCGCTCGAAACCGCGGCGAAACCGGATTCATCGTCCAATGATTTGGATGGTGTGGAATATCCTTTCCGTCGAGATTAGGCGAGAAAAACTTCGGACGGGGAAGTTTACCTATCGCGTCGCGAACACTGAAAGGGCCTTTTCTCCGCCTTGGACGAATTGCCTCATATTTTTGTCCCGCGCGCATTGCTGACAGAACAATTCGCCTTCTGGTTTGCGGCACACCAAAGTCTGTAGCGCATAATTCCTTTTCCGTTACGTCGAAGCCAAGTTTACGCAAGCCTTTCATCAAATTCTGATACGCAGCGAAATGTTTTTTATCTTTCATTCCCAGAACATTCTCGAAGACTACGAATTCGACTTTGAAAGTCTTTTGGAGCTTGCGAACTATGTCGATGTACAGTTTAGGCAATTCATTTCGTGGGTCCGCAGCCGTCGCTGTGGTATTTGCACGGGAAAATCCTTGACACGGAGGCCCCCCAATAATCCCTATTCGCGAACCTCTGTTCAGATTATTGGCGACAATTTTTGAAACGCCTGTCGGACGAAGTGTTATCAAGTCATCCGCAATCGCGATTGAATTTGGGAAATTGCGTTTGTGCGTTTTGATTGCCGCTTCTGAAATATCGAACGCGGCACTGATTTCGAAACCGGCGGCCCTGAATCCGTGATCGAGGCCGCCGGCCCCGGAAAAAAGACTAATTATTTTTGGGAGTGGCGGTGAAGCTTTACGTTTCGATTTGCCTCTAGCCCGCGAGGATCGCGTCTTTTTAGCCATAAGATTTCAATCTCGCGCGTAATGCAGAATTGATCCCTAGGGGACGCTTGCGGCCAAGTACGTACAACTAATCGTATAGTGTCGGTGACGAGGCATCAATTTTGACGGTATGAAGTAAAAAACCGATTAAGATCAGATAGTTGGTGTCAGAGTCACGGGATTTGAGGCTAGCGGTGGAAGGCGGATGGACAAAATATCGACGATTCGTCGGCGGGCCAATATGGCAGCTATCCGCTCGAAGGACACGAAACCTGAAATTGCGGTGCGGCAGTTCTTGTTCCGGAATGGATTGCGTTTCCGCTTACATGCAAAAACACTTCCGGGCAGGCCAGACATTATCTTTCCATCGCGTCAAGTCGCCGTCTTTGTCCACGGTTGCTTTTGGCACGGATGCAAAAAATGCGTCGATGGGAAAAGGAAGGTAAAATCAAATTCCGAATATTGGACTGACAAGATATTGCGAAACAGACAGCGCGATCGCCGAAACAAAAAAGCTCTACGCGAGATGGGCTGGGAATCGTTGACCATTTGGGAATGTGAAGTAGGCGCTCCAAATCGACTGCAAGCTTTATTAGACGCGATAAAGACACGCGCAAAATGACAATCGTAATCTGAGATGGATTGGAAGGAGCACCAAGATGCCGCCAGCCTGCTTTACGAGCAGGCTGAGGGAAGTGGCAACGTTAAGGGAGACGCTAGAGTTTTTGATCGTGTGACGGGACAGCCGCGGCAAGTCGATACATTAATTGAAATAGAGATTAGCTATTGATCGAGTGCCGAGTGGGCAATCCGAGTAAGAGCTCTGAAGCTTGTGATGATATAGTGATCGGCAGGAATTGTTCGCAATCATGAAGATGCTCCTGACCATCGGTGGGCTTAGCTTCGTGATCGCATCTATTATCACGCTGCTCATCGTACGCGTAGTGAGGCAAGCGCGGCGCAATGAAGAGGCGCGGCGCAAAGCGGAGGAGTCCCGCCTAAAAAATGAAGTATACCGCCGATTTGAGCGACAAGAAGGCGCAGAGCGCCAGCGTAGATTTGAAGAGAAAAGGTGCCGTGCGGCTGAGGAGAAAGCCCGGGTAGCAGCAGAGCAAGAAGCTCAACGGCAGGCTGATGAAGAGGCCCGCCGCGCGGCTGAGGAGAAAGCCCGGGCAGCAGCAAAGCAAGAAGCTCAACGGCAGGC
>PMAF01000142.1 GCA_003152455.1 Hyphomicrobiales bacterium | reverse complement strand
GCGAACATCCAGCAATCATGTTCTGATTCGCCGGCGATCGCGAATCCAACGGATGGAGTTTTCGGAACCGACAGCTGCTAAATTCATCGCAGCCTCGTAAGCTTAGGAAATTTAAGTGGGGAGTATTCAAATTCAGCCGTAATTTCCGGTGCGTCTTTACCTCGTGCACGCACGATAAATGTACTTGCATGACCAACAACGTCACTGTCGGTTGGGGCAGCCTGAATTACGTCATCAATACCAAACAGATAAACGCGTAACTTTTCTTGTGGGTGTATTGATATTGGATTTTGAAGTGAGCTGCGACGAATCTCAGTATCAATAAATTCAGTGAATGGCGTTTGGTCCCAGGTTATCTCAACATCGGCAATCGTTTTGTCCCAAGTTCTGTTAAATATCTCAACGTAATAGCGGGTGCTGGATGGGGACTCTTTATAAAAACCATCCTTTGTTTCTACATGTTTTGGGTTGTCCAACTCATACAGAATCTCAAGAGATGGCCGTGATTTGCGGTCTCTTTCGCCAATGCGATAAGCGATAGAAAAGGCTACGGCAATCACCAGCAAAGCTGCCGTATATGGTGCTGCGCCGGCCATCATTTCTGGTTTTGGTATGTGGAGAGATTGGGCAGCGCGCTCGGTCGCAGCTTCCACTGCGACTGCCAAATAGGTCTCTTTAAGAAGTTGCCAAAGGACGGTCCCAAGTACCAATCCAACGATGGCAAAAATCGATTTGCGGGACATTCATTACTCCCCTCTACGGGATCGTATCCCGAATGGCACCCGCAGAACGGAAATACCGCCTCTGTCAAGTCCGGCACAATCGCCATCATTGCCGCCAGCAGCCCCGGCTCATATCAGCACATCATTTGCCGAACGTAACAATCTAAATATTAGAATGCACTCGAGCCGCATGACGCGATTGACTAATGCATTTTCAAAGAAGCTTGAAAATCATGCGTGCGCGATGGCGCTCCATTTCCTCTACTACAATTTTGTGTGTGTTCATCAAACGTTGAAAGTGTCCCCGGCTATGGCGCGCTGGCGTGACCAAGCGCCTTTGGGAGATCAGTGATATCGTGGATGCACTAGAGGCATGGGAGGCTAAGAATGCCCGAACTCACATTCAAGACTGATGATGAATGGCGGATCGCAATAGCGCCGCAGGTCATCAAGCTGGAATTGGCGGTCTACGAGGTGGGAATCGCCTTAATGTTAGTAGCGGCTGGAGCCTTTGTCGGTAGTCATTGGTGGCGCGAAGCAGCGCAAGATCACGATGCCCCAGTTACTCCGCAAGCTCAAAGACCTTACGGTGGCGCTGCTTCATGAGGGGTTCTTTACCCGTGGCGCGATCTGCAAAGGACTTTTGCACCAGGACGATCAGATGGTGTTTGGCGAGGCTCTCATTAATGCGCACGCACTTGAAGCCACGGTCGTGAAATACCCACGCATCATGATTACGAAAGATGTTGTCGAAGACGCGTTTAATTCGGATATGTCAAACGACGATTTGGCGCATTTTAAGAAAGCAAAGGACGGCCCGCATTACCTGCACGTGCTGTGGAAAATCGGAGTAATATTGGAGAGCTATAGGGACATTCTGTGCACGCGGACAACTGACGTATCGATCATCTGCACGGCCGCATCATGGCCTGAGGCCAACGCATTCATAAGCCGGTCCCAAACGCCAGCCTGCCGCCAGCGAACGAAGCGGTTGTAGCAGGTAGTCGGAGGCCCGTAGCTCTCCGGCAGATCGCGCCACGGCGCACCCGAGCGCAAAACCCAAAGGATGCCGTTGAGGACGCGCCGGTCATTTACGCGCGGCACGCCGCGCGGCTTGTTCGGCAGCATTGGCTTGATGGCGGTCCATTCATAATCGGTGAGTTCGTAGCGCATGATTCGAGGCTCCTATTTTGGGGCCTTGAATCACAGCCAGTGCAATCCGATCAACGGCGAACCGGGATGCTCAGCGTTGATGGCACACCGTTGCGTTCGCCGCGGTGCACCATTTTTGGTCGCTATCGGGGTAACAACGGACAAAGGTCGATTTTGGCGCGGGATTGCTATGACGCGATTGACCCATCTGCGACATCGGGCCGCGAGCGTGAGTTCAAACCTGTTCGATAGTTAGTAGCAAGGAGCTGGCAGTTCTTTCCATGCTTGAACTCGCCCCCCAAATCCCGGTTTCCGAGTGGATCAGAGGCGAGACGGTATGACTGGGCTACCAACCTGAATTAGCGAGCCAGAGTTATTCCTTCACCGCGCCAGTCATTGCCGCAACGTAGTGTTCAACGAAGAAGGCATAAAGAATAACCAATGGCAAAGAGCCTGCCACTGCGCCAGCCATTAGCGAGCCCCAACGGTAAATGTCGCCGTCGACGAATTCGTTGACGATCGCGACCGGCACTGTCTTATGCGAGGTGGTCGAGAGAAACGTCAGCGCGTATATGAATTCGTTCCAACACAGCGTGAAGCAGAAAATGAAGGCCGAGATAAGCCCCGGCACTGCCAGCGGTAGCACGATCCTGGTCAGGATTTGCCAGCGGTTCGCACCGTCGATCAGCGCGCATTCCTCGAGCTCAAACGGGATGGTCTTGAAATAACCCATTAGCAGCCAGGTCGAGAATGGGATTAGGATGGTCGGGTAAGTGAGAATGAGGGCGAACGGAGTGTCGAATAGCCCGTACTGAAACACTACCGTCGATAACGGAATGAACAGGATCGACGGCGGAATGAGATAAGCGAGGAAGATCGCACCGCCGACCCACGCAGCCCCGCGATAACGCAAACGCACGATAGCGTAAGCCGCTAGCACGCTGGCGATGATCGACACGATCGTCGCCGACACCGCGACAAACATCGTGTTCCATAGCCACAGTGGGTAGTTTGTCTCGAACAGTAGATTGTAGAAGTGCTTAAGCGTCGGCGCCGTGGTCCAGAACGGGCTCACTTTGTCCATCTCGAGTAATTGGTCGTCCGGCTTGATGGATGTGAGCAGCATCCAATAGAATGGAAATAACAGCACAAGCATGATGATCGAGAGCGGCAGATAGACCGTCACCAGCCGCCGCGGCAGCGTTTCCAGATAGCTCATACCCTCGCTGTGGTCGGCGATTGAACCGGTTAGCACGGAGCGCGGATCGGCGGCTTTTGCGGCGAGTGCGTCAGTCATTGTTTTCGCCTTGTTGCCATTTCCTGCGCTGCAAACCAAACCACGAGATGAGAATGGCCGCGAGTAAGAATGGGATCATCGCAGTTGCGATCGCGGAGCCTTCGCCGAGATAGCCGGACAGAATCGCGCGCTGATAGGAAAGCGTTGCCATCAGATGTGTGGCATTGACCGGCCCGCCGCGCGTGAGTACCCAGATAAGCTGGAAGTCGGTGAAGGTGAACAAGACCGAAAACGTCATTACCACCGCGATGATCGGTGTCAGTAGCGGATAGGTGATGTAGCGGAAGCGCTGCCATGCGCTGGCGCCGTCGATGGTGGCGGCCTCGTACAGCGACGGCGACACTGTCTGCAGGCCGGCGAGCAGCGTGATGGCGACGAAGGGAATACCGCGCCAGATATTTGCGAAGATCACCGACCAGCGTGCGTTCCACACATCTCCGAGGAAATTGATGTTTTCGTGGATCAGCCCGAGATGCTTGAGCGACCATGAAACAATGGAGAATTGCGCGTCGTAAATCCACCAGAAGGCGATGGCCGAGAGCACGGTCGGAACGATGAATGGGATGAGCACGACCGCGCGCAGGATTGCCTTGAACGGCAGGTTCTCGTTCAACAGCAGCGCAAGATAAAGGCCAACCGCGAATTTGATAGTGCTGGCGACGGTCGTGTAGAGCAGCGTGTTGAACACCGAGAGCCAGAACACATTGTCGCCCCAGAGCCATTCGTAGTTTTCCAGGCCAACGAAAGTACCCGAACGGCCGATGCGCGCGTCGGTGAACGAGAGCCACACGCCCAGGCCGAGCGGATAGGCGAGAAAAAGAATGAGGATCGCTGCGGCCGGCAGCATGAACCAAAAGCCGAGCCAATCGCGGTTGACCTTAAGCCGGGCCCACGCGGTAGCGTCGCGTATTTGCTTTACTGGCGGCTGTTCTAGTGCGATTTGTGTCATGAGCATTCAGCCTCATGCCCGGGCCCGTTCTGCAGGCCCGGGACACGAAGGCAGGCGGTTTACGACCGATAGATGCGCTTGGCCTGCCGTTCTGCGTCGGACATCGCGCCCTTCACATCGGTACGGCCAGCGCAGTAGCTCGCGAACATATCGACCACGACGAACTCCGAGATCGCGGTCGCCGCCTGCTCGCCGACCGAGCCGAGACCGCCCGCGGTGAGCGTGCGCTTGGCGACGTCGCGGAACGGCGCGGTTTTTGGGTCCATCGTCCACACCGGGTTCTTGTCGTAAGCGTTAAGCGTGTGGGTGAGGTAACCCTGCGAGGCTATCAGCCAGGCGTTGAATTGATCCGCTTCCAGCATGAACGCCATCAAGGCCTTACAGGCGTCCGGATACTTGGTGTATTTCATCGCTAACAGCGGATACATCAGGTGGAATTCGGTCGGCTTGCCGACCGGCCCAATGGGATAATAGGCGTGGTTCATATCGGCAGCGATTGCCTGCTTGGTCGGATCCTTTTTCGCGGCGACGTAGATCGAGATGCCGTTATCGGTCCAGTGAATTTCGCCGGCGAGAAACGCCTTGTTGTTGGAAGCGTCGTTCCATGACAGCACGCCGGGGATCATCTGCTCGTAGAGCTTCTTGCTGTATTCGAGCGCTTTCGCAGTCTCCGGCGAATTGATGACCACCTTGTCGTTCTTATCGACTAGATTGCCACCATGCGCCCACAAACACCAATGCGCCCAGGCATTGGCGTCTCCGGGGGCGTGACCAAGTGCGAAACCACCGGGCGTGCCATTCTTCTTGCAGGCGGTTGCATAGGCGAGGAATTCGTCGGTGGTCTTGGGGAATTCCTTGAAGCCCGCCTTCTCCATCGACGAAATGCGGTAGTTCATCAAGCTGCCGCTGTAGCAGACCGGAATGTCCAGCCAGGTCTTGCCACCGGTCCCCTTGCCGTAAACCTGCGCGCTGGGCACCCAGCCGCCGTATTTTTTGCCGAGATAGTCGGCGACGTCGGAGACGTCGAGTACTTTCTGCGGGAACAGGAAGGGCAGCGAGTAAAGTCCCCAGAACATGTCTTGCCCGGCACCAGTGTTGGCGGCGACTGAGGCTTTCGGCTGCACGTCTTCGTAGGATTCGCGCGAGATCGTCACCTTCACACCGGTCGCTTTTGTGAAGGCTTCCATGATCTTAACGAAAGCATCGTCTTCCGACTGAACGAAGTATTTCCAGCGCAGCATTGAGAGCTGTGCGCCAGCTTCCGGCTTAAAGGGCGACGATTGCGCCCAGGCCTTGGCCCAATTGAGCAGCGCAGGGCCGGTCAACGCACCGACCGCGGTGGCGGCTGTGCCGCCCTTCACCAAAGTACGGCGAGTAAAGTCCCTCATGGCAGTTCCTCCGTTTGAGCTTTTAGTTACTGAGACGCTTTCCCGTCGTCTCGTCGAAAAGATGTACAACCCGCGGGTCCGGTCTGAGGCGGATCCTATCGCCCGGCTTAAAATTATGACGTTCACGGAACACCGCGACGATTTCCTGCTCGCCAAGCTTGGCGACCACCTGGAGCTCGGAACCGGTCGGTTCGATCACCTTAACCACGACTTCGGCCCCATCGTCCGACAGGGAAAAATGTTCTGGTCGTACCCCATAGATAGCCGGGCGGCCGTCGCTACCGGCGGGGGCGCCGCTAAGCAAGAGCTTGACGCCGGCGGGACCTTCGAAACCGACGGTGCCGTTAGCGCGGATGCGGCCCTTGATCATGTTCATGGCCGGCGAGCCGATGAAGCCGGCGACGAACAGATTGTCCGGCTTGTCGTAGAGTTCGAGCGGCGCGCCGCTTTGCTCGACCCGGCCGTCATGCATCACGACGATTTTGTCGGCCATCGTCATCGCTTCGACCTGGTCGTGGGTGACATAGACCGTAGTTGTCTTCAGGCGCTGATGTAGTTCCTTGATCTCCGTGCGCATCTGCACGCGCAGCTTGGCGTCGAGATTGGACAACGGCTCGTCGAACAGGAACACTTGCGGATCGCGCACAATTGCGCGGCCCATCGCGACACGCTGGCGTTGCCCCCCCGATAGCTGGCGTGGAAACCGCGCGAGCAAATGCGATAACCCAAGTATTTCGGCCGCTCGATTGACACGCGTATCGATATCGCTTTGTGGTGCGCGGCGCAGTTTCATGGAGAATGCCATGTTGGCGGCGACAGTCATATGCGGATACAGCGCGTAGTTCTGAAAGACCANNTCTGGAAGACCATCGCGACGTCACGCTCTTTCGGCGGTAAATTGTTGACGACGCGTTCACCAATTGAGATTTCGCCACTGGTAATATTTTCAAGACCCGCGATCATTCGCAGAAGTGTTGTTTTGCCGCATCCTGAAGGGCCGACCAGCACTACGAATTCGCCGTCGCGAATCGAAACATCAACACCGTGGATGACGCTTGTCGAGCCGAATGCTTTCCGCACCTCGCGGATTTCGACCGAAGCCACTAGTTTCCTCCCGGCTGGTGAAACCAGCCCAAGCATTTTTCTTAAATTTTCTTACCCATGCCGCACGAGACGCCGTTGTTCCGCATGCGTTTCGCAATGCACTTGAAATCATCGGACTATCGTTACCAGAAAAGCAAGTCCGATATTCAATAAAGCAGGGTTTGGGGTTGAAAATGCTGCTGATTTTACCCACCAAGCGCGGATCGGGCCAAATAGTATTTAAGGAGAATGTCAGATCGTGACACAAAACTGCCGTGCCAAGGAGAGGCGGAATCAACGCCGATATGCCGCGACGGCCGGGTTTGGCCTAAACCGGTCCGGATCTTGTATATTTGTGGACGTAATCTTGCCGACGGCTCAGTGCTCGGGTGGCGTGTTGGCCTTGTCGCCAAGGCGCGCGGGCGCGTTCATTTTCTCCAGATAGAGCAAGAAGGCGCTGTGGTCCCAGCGCTCGTGGCCCTGATCGTAGAGCGCCTTGAACACGTCGCGCACTGCTTTGACGATCGGCAGCTGCGGCAGGCCAATCTGCCCGGCCGTGNNTCGCGGTTGATCATGCGCCGGCCGTGTTCTTGCAGCACACGGCTGTCGGCGTGGCCGCCAGCTAGCGCCACCGGGATTTGGGCGGGGTCGGCGCCGCCGGCGCACGCGAATAGGAGGCCCTGCGCCACGCTGGCGATATTGCAGGCGACCATGATCTGGTTGGCGAGCTTGGCGATCTGGCCGCTGCCAGCGGGGCCGATGTAGCTCGCCCGGCCCATCGGCTTCCACACCCCGTCGCGCTCGGTGCGGTTGAAATCGGCCTCTTCGCCGCCGGCCATAATCGCTAGCGAGCCCTCCGCGGCGCCGACGCTGCCGCCGGAGACCGGGGCGTCGAGATGGCCAACCCCGCGCTCCTTGAGCCAAGCGGCGTGCTCCTGGGCCATCTTCGGTGGTATCGAGGCCATGTCGATGAACACGGCACCGCGCCTCATCGCATCTGCCGCCCTGCTGTCGAAGAACACCTCGCGCACTACCGGCCCGCTGTCGAGAATGGAGAGGATGTAGTCGGCGCCCTTAACGCAGTCGACCGGGCCGTCGGCGACCCGTGCGCCCTGCACGGCGAGCGGGTCGGTCTTGGAGCGTGTGCGGTTCCAGACGGCGGCCGTGAAGCCGGCCTTGATCAGGTTCGCGGCCATCGGCGCGCCCATGATGCCAGTGCCGAGAAATGCGATGTGGTGAGTCATTGGAGGGTCCCCCTTGGTTGAACGGTACATCGTTGACGCCCCACGGCGGTGTGGCAGGCTTGCGGATGAGCATCTGAAATAACAGATTAGATGCAATTGGAGCGCGCTTTGGCAGCGCGCCCCACTGTCTTCAACCGCTAATTCACGCCGGACTTGCGAGTGGTCCTAAGATCGGCCGCGGCTCGGATCAGGGCGTGCTACCATGCATTGAGGCGGGGTGGCCGGGAAGTTTGAGCGATCCCACCGCCACCAGCTTGTTGCCCACAATTCGCAGTACACTCAGGTCGCTGTCTCCGTTATTGGCGACATACAGAAATCTGCCGTCAGGGCTGAAGGCGATACCTTCGGCCAATGAGCCGACCTCGGTCTCCCCCACCTTGCGCACCTTCTTGCCTTCGATCTTGAGCAGCATGGCGACCGCATGGTCGTGGTGGTAAAAGGCGTTCTTTGGCGCGCTGTCGCCGGAACCGTTTGTCATGAGCGACACCGCATAGCCGCCGGTCGGGCGTATCGCCAATCCCTCCGGAGAATCACCAACCGCCACCTGATCGACGACGCGCGGCGGGTTCAACTCCATGTCAATGACCGCGACCGTGTCGACCTGGCCGTCACCGAGTCCATTATAGCCGGTGTTGTTGACCAGGCCGAGCCTACCATCCGCCGTGATCTGGACGTTGTAGGGAAAGACGCCGGTGGTCATGTCATAGCCCTTGTAAGTCACCTTGGTGTATCGATTTCGCCACGCCAAAAGATGGGCTGATATACGATAAAGGGAACAAGGATCGGATTGGGAAATTGAAGAGCTTTTCCCTGTTATTTGCTAGGGCCTGTCTTCAGTTA
>PMAF01000183.1 GCA_003152455.1 Hyphomicrobiales bacterium | reverse complement strand
AGCGGCTGATGTAGAACTGTGGTGACTTGAGCACCTGAGCCGCGCGGCCCCTCATCGAGGTGCCGCCCCATATCGGCAATCTCCTAGATCGTGAGCACCGTCGAGCCGGTTGTCTTGCACGCTTCGAGGTCGCGATGTGCCTTAGCCACGTCCTTCAATGGATAGGTCTGGTTGATATTGATCTTCACCGCGCCCGACTGAACGACGTCGAAAAGCTCCTTTGCCATAGCGACCATCGCCTCGCGCTTGGCGCCCTGACTCCGCGACAAGTCGCGTCCTGATGCGCGCCAAGATGGCTTTGTTGATCGACTTCGGTTTGGCTGCAAGCAGGACTCAATGGGCCAAGCTATAGTGTGGCGGACGCCGGCACTTCTATTAAGGCGGAGACAGCCTCCGCCAATACCAGCACTAAACGATTGTTAATAGCTATGTTTTCGTAAGCGCGTGCAGCTTACCCACAAATCTACCCGCAGATATCCGGCTTAATTGCCTCTGCCAGAACCGCGTTGCGCCTTCATCCAGAACAACACTCTCATGGCTTAGCGGTAATCAGGCAAGCGAAATATCTTCTGGGTTATCAGCACGCACAATCCTAATACCTTTGAGCCTAGCGAGATGCGTATCGAGTTTCAGCGGCTTCGTGCTGCCGAAGAGAACAAGGCGCGGACTTAAATCAATATCAAGCGGTGTTTCGGGAACGGCTGCTCTGAGGACGATCTCTGCAGGTTCTCTCTTGCTGGCCATATGAGCGCTTTACCCCTGACATCCCTGACGATGGTCCGCGAGGAACGAGGGTCGTACTCATTTCAGAATAGAAGCAACGAACCCCGCGGCCTTCAAGCCCATAATTAATGATACGTTACTGGTGTGGATTACTGGCCACAGGTCGGCGAGAACACGCTGGCGCTGCTGAAAAATCGCGCTCCTCGCGTGAAGCTCGGCAATGTGCCTTTGTTTGTAATGCGCGTCGCGCGGCGCCGGCGCGGCACGCGATTCGTTTTTTCAGAATCGAATCGTCCCAATACAGGACAGCATCCGCGCCCGCGCGCGGGCCGAACGGCGGTAGTTCAGACCGCTTCGGCGGCGGCGCTGCGGGCGCGGTCTTCCCGCTTGCGGTCGGTCTCGTCGAGCAGCTTTTTGCGCAGGCGGATCGACTTCGGCGTCACTTCGACCAGTTCGTCGTCCTCGATATAGGCCAGCGCCTTTTCCAGCGTCATGCGGATCGGCGGGGTAAGGCGGACCGCTTCGTCTTTCGAGGTGGTACGGATATTGGTGAGCTGCTTGCCTTTGAGCACGTTGATGACCAGGTCGTTGTCGCGGGTGTGCTCCCCGACGATCATGCCGCGGTACACCTTCCAGCCCGGCTCGATCATCATGGGGCCGCGGTCTTCCAGGTTCCAAAGCGCGTAGGCGACTGCCTCGCCCTGCTCGTTGGAGATCAACACGCCGTTGCGGCGGCCCTGGATCGGTCCCTTGTGCGGGGCATAGGCGTGGAACAGCCGGTTCATGATCGCGGTGCCGCGGGTATCGGTGAGCAACTCGCCTTGGTAGCCGATCAGCCCGCGGGTCGGGGCGTAAAACACCATGCGCACGCGCCCGCCGCCGGATGGCTTCATTTCGATCATCTCGGCTTTGCGCTCGGCCATCTTCTGCACGACGACGCCGGAATGGACCTCGTCGACGTCGATCACGACTTCCTCGATCGGCTCCTGCAACTCGCCCTTTTTGTCTTCGCGCAACAGCACCTTCGGGCGCGACACCGACAGTTCGAAGCCTTCGCGGCGCATGGTCTCGATCAGAATGCCGAGCTGCAATTCGCCGCGGCCGGCGACCTCCATGGCGTCCTTGTCGTCGGACTCGCGCACGCCCAACGCCACATTGCCTTCGGCTTCGCGCAGCAGCCGGTCGCGGATCATGCGGCCGGTGACCTTTGAGCCTTCGGAGCCGGCGAGCGGGGAATCGTTGACGCGGAACGTCATCGCCAGGGTCGGCGGATCGATCGGCTGCGCCGGGATCGGCGTTTCGACGGCGGGATCGCAGATCGTCATCGCCACGGTGGCGTTCGGCAGTCCGGCCAGCGCGACGATGTCGCCGGCTTCCGCCTCGTCCACCGGCACGCGCTCGATGCCGCGAAAGGCCAGCACCTTGGTGATGCGGCCGGTTTCGATCAGCTTGCCGTCGTGATCGAGCACTTTAACTGCCTGGTTCGGCTTGACCGAACCGGAGGTGATGCGCCCGGTGACGATGCGGCCGAGATAGGGATTGGCTTCCAGGATGGTGCCGAGCAGGCGGAACAGCCCGTGCTCCACCACCGGCGCCTTGACGTGGCTGAGCACCAGATCGAACAGCGGCTGCATGCCGTGGTCGTGCGAGCCTTCCAGCGACGTCGCCATCCAGCCTTGTTTGGCTGAACCGTAGAGAATCGGAAAATCGAGCTGCTCGTCGGTGGCGTCGAGCGCGGCGAACAGGTCGAAAACTTCGTTGATGACTTCGACCGGGCGCGCGTCCTGGCGGTCAACCTTGTTGATGACGACGATGGGCTTGAGGCCCATGCGCAGCGCCTTCGACACCACGAATTTGGTTTGCGGCAGCGGGCCCTCGGCGGCGTCCACCAGCACCAGGGCGCCGTCCACCATNNGATGCCGCGCTCGCGCTCGAGATCGTTGGAATCCATGGCGCGCTCGACCTGGCGCTGGTTCTCGCGATAAACGCCGGATTGCTGCAGCAGCCGGTCGACTAAGGTGGTTTTGCCATGGTCGACGTGGGCGATGATGGCGATATTGCGAATGTTCATTAGGGTTCCAAAAATCGAAGCTTGCGGGCCCGAAAGGATTTCCGAATGAAATCCGCAAAAAACAACAGGATTGCCGGATGGCAATCCTGGGATCCGCGACGCGACCTATTGCGGCGCAATATAGTCACGAAGCCGCCAGAAGCAACCGTTGGATGGGCCTTCGCTGGAACGAGGCTAACCCCATTTAAGCCCCTGCCGGCCGGCCCCAAGGCCACTTTGGGCGCCCCTTGGCATCGCTTCCGACAGCATCACCATCTCGGCGATGGTCTCGCCGGTGACCAAGCCGATCAGCTTGCCGCTCGCATCGGTGATGCCGACCGCCGGCGCCTGTTTCATCTGCAGCAGTTTGAACGCCTGCTCCAAGGTCGTGCGGTGGCCGACGATCGGCATGACGGCGATCGTGGCGTCGGCGACGCGGGCGTCGGGACCGTGCTGCTTGATGGCGCGGATAAGATCGCGGCGACCGAGCACGCCGACCGGCTTGCCGCCGGCGTCCACCACAGGGAATTCGCCCTGGCCGGTCTGCAGCAAAGTCTGCACCGCCGCGTCCAGATGTTCCTCGGGCGTCAGCGTCTCGAAATGCGTCACCATGGCGTGGCTCACCGGCACGCCGCGCGAGGCGGCGCGCAACGCCACCATGTGCGCTTCCGACGAGGCCGCGAGATAGACGAAGATGGCGATGAAGATCAGGATCGGGTTGTACATCAAGCCGATGAAGCCGAGTGCGAAGGCGACGAACTGGCCGATGGCGGCGGCGACTTCGGTCGCCCGCACATAGCCCATGCGGCTCGCCAGCAGCGCGCGCAGCACGCGGCCGCCGTCCATCGGAAAGGCCGGGATCATGTTGAACGCGGCCAGGAACAAGTTGACCGCCGCCAGCCGGTCGATCATGGAAAATTGCGTGTTGTCGAGACCGGCCGCGGCGCTTGTCTGCAGCGTTGCGCCGCCGACGGCCACCAGCAGGATCGTGATGAACACGTTCACCAGCGGCCCGGCGATGGCGATAAGAAATTCCTGTCCCGGCTCTTCCGGGATACGCTCGAGCTGCGCCACGCCGCCGATCGGCAGCAAAGTCACATAGGGCGTCGGCACGCCGAAGGCGCGCGCGGTGAAGATGTGTCCGAACTCGTGCAGCAGCACGCACAGGAACAGCAGCACCACGAAGATGACGCTGTTCCAGGCGGTCGCGGCGCTGCCCTGGCTGTAGCTGGCGGCGAAAATCCAGGCGAGAAACAGCAGGAAGGTGAGGTGGATGCGCACGACCGTGCCGGCTACCTTGCCGATATTCAATGACCAGGACATCAAAAGCCTCATATGATCGGGGCCGTCGCCTGAGACGTAATATCGCGGTGGACCCTTTGCGAGGGTCGCGGCGTTGCTGCAGCGGAGGATCACATGGCGCAAAAACTGACTTCGGAAGCCCGCAAGGCTGCTTTGACCAAGCTCACCCATTGGTCGGAAGCGTCCGGCCGGGATGCGATCACGCGCAAATTCACCTTCAAGGATTTCAAGGAGGCTTTTGCCTTCATGACCGCCGTGGCCGAGGTCGCCGAAAAAATGAACCACCATCCCGAATGGTTCAACGTTTACAAGACGGTCGAGGTGACGCTGTCGACCCACGACGCCGGTGGCTTGAGCGAACTCGACGTCAAGCTCGCCGAGGCGATGGACAGGCTCGCCGGCTGACCATGGATAAGACAACGCTTGCCGTCTATGACGCGGCCGCGCCGGCCTTTGTGCAGCGCTGGCTCACCGAGGATGAGCCGGCCGACTTGTATGCGCTGTTCCGGCAATTTTTCCGGCCGGGGCTCACCGCCGATATCGGTTCAGGCAGCGGACGCGACGCGGCCTGGCTCGCGGCCAACGGCTTTCCGGCCATTGGTTACGACCTCTCGGAGGGCCTTTTGGCGCAAGCCCGCGTCCGCTTTCCACACATCGAATTCAAAAAAGCCGCGCTGCCCGAGTTGAGCGGAATTCCGGCGCGACATTTCGACAATGTGTGCTGTGAGACCGTGCTCATGCATTTGCCGCGCGAGGAAATCGCGCCGGCCGTCGCCCGCATGCTGGAGATCCTCAAGCCGGGCGGCGTCATTTACATGAGCTTCCGCCTAACCGAGAACGCCGACCACCGCGAAAAGGATGGCCGGCTGTTCACGGCCTATGTTGGCGATCATGTGCGCCGCGCCCTGGCCGGACACGAGATTCTGTTTGATGGCACGGTGGCGCGGGCGGCCGGCGGCACCATCCAGCGGCTCATTGCGCGCGCCGCCTAGCGCCTTGCGGCAGCCGTTTCCGACGCCCATCTAGCGGCCATGGCATTCGCACGCACGGCGTTTTGGCGACGCGAGGAGAACGGCGACGATAGGGCGCTGCGCCGCAGCTTTTGGCGCAAGGCGCGCCGCGTCGCCGCGCATATCCCGTTCGCCGACGATCTTCTGGCCGCTTACTACTGCGCCTTCGACCGCGACACGCCGCTGCCGGTGAAGGCGACGCTGGTCGGCGCGCTCGCTTATTTCGTGCTGCCGGTCGACGCCATTCCGGACGTGCTACCGGTCATCGGCTTCACCGACGATGCCGCCGTGCTGGCGACCGCGATCAAGTTGGTCACCAGCCATATGCGCCCGGTGCATCGCGAGGCGGCGAAGAACAAGCTGGCGGAGTTCAAGGCGCCGTAGCGCTGGAAGCTACGGCCGCAGAATCGCCTTGCCCATCACCTGACGCGCGGCGATCGCCTTGAGCGCGGTGGTTGCCTCGCTCAGCGGATAGACGGCGTGCACATGCGGCGACAATTTGCCTTGCGCACACCAATCGAGAATTTGCGTCATGTTGGCGCGATGCCCTTGCGGGTCGCGCTGCGTCCAGGCGCCCCAGTAGACGCCGAGCACGTCATAGCTGCGCAGCAGCACCAAATTGAGCGGCAGCTTCGGCATGTCGCCGGCGGCAAAGCCGATGACGAGGTAGCGCCCGCCCCAATCCATGCCGCGTAGCGCCGCTTCGCCCTGCGCGCCTCCGATCGGATCGTAAACCACATCGACGCCTTTGCCGCCGGTGAGCGCGCGCAGCGCCTCCTTGAGGTCGGAGGTGGCATAATTGACGCCGTCGTCGGCGCCATGCTCGCGCGCGAACGCCAGCTTGTCATTGGACGATGCGCAGGCGATGACGCGCGCGCCCATCAGTCTGCCCAATTCGACCGCGGAGAGGCCGGTGCCCCCGGCGGCGCCCAGCACGGCCATCGTCTCGCCGGGCTTGAGCTTGGCCCGGTCCTTCAGCGCATACATCGTGGTGCCGTAGGTGACGGTGAGGCCCGCCGCATGATCGAAATCGAGGCCGGCCGGTATGCCGACAAGCTGATCGGCGGCAACGGCGACTTTCTCGCGCGCGGCGCCCCAGCCGATATTACCCAGGACGCGGTCGCCGGGCGCAAACCCGGTGACGCCGGCGCTGACGCTCTCGATTTCGCCGGCGAACTCGGCAGCGGGCGAGAACGGGAAGGGCGGCTTGTGCTGGTATTTGCCGGCGATGATCAGGGTGTCGAAAAAGTTCAGCGCCGCCGCCCTGATGCGCACCAGCACTTCGCCGGGCTTCGGCACCGGCTCGGCGATGTCGGCAAGTTCAAGGTCGTCTGGCGTACCGTAATGGGTGCAGAGCAGGGCTTTCATGGCGGCTCGGTCGTTAATCCTGACGCGGCAAAGTCATCTCGCATGGTGGCCGGCCTGCTACGCGAGGTAGGGTTTCGGCCTATAGTTCACGGGGGGCGACGGATTGTCGCCTCCACCTTGTCGATATTCGCCTCTAATGGGCTAATATCCAGTTGTTCTTTAGGGGGGCGGTGTAAATGCCGTCATTCACTTCAACCGGTAGGGCCCGATGACCAAGATGCTTTGGCAAAGCCGCACGATCGTACTGCTGACCGCCGCCGCGGTTTGGTGCACGGCCGCCTATGCCCAGACCCCGAAGAAACCGGCCAAGTCCGAGCCCACCGAACAGGCGGTGCTGCTCGGCCAGTTCGGCGACTGGGGCGCCTACAGGGCGACGCCGGGCGGCAAGAAGGTTTGCTTCGCGCTGTCGAAGCCGACCAAGGCGGAAACCGAACCGGCGGGGCGCAAGCGCGATCCGTCCTATGCGTTCGTCTCGACCCGCCCGGCCGAGAAGGTGAAAGACGAAGTGTCGATGATCGTCGGCTATCCGCAGAAGGAAGGCGCCGACGCCACCGCCACCGTCGGCTCGGCAAGCTACGTGATGTACACCCAAAACGATGGCGCCTGGGTGAAGAACGCCGCCGAGGAAGCGCAAATGGTCGGCACCATGCGCAAGGGCGCCGATCTGGTGATCAAGAGCGTGTCCGCCCATGGCACCAAGACCACCGACACCTATTCCCTGAAGGGTTTGGCCCAGGCGCTCGACAAGGTGGCGGAGGAGTGCAAGTAGGACGTCCGCGCCCTATATTGTCGTCAATGCCGCCGCGCGCGGATATGACGGCCGGAGACCATGACAACCACGATTGAAAACGCACCGGCCGCGGTGCCCTTCATCGAGAAGGCGCCGCTCGAGCGCTATGTGCCGCCGGACAAACCGTCGCTGGTCGGGCTGACGCGCGCGCAGCTTGCCGCGCTGCTGGGCGCCGTCGGCGTGGCGGAAGCCCAGCGCAAGATGCGCGTGCAGCAGCTCTGGCACTGGATCTATTTCCGCGGCCTCACCTCGTTCGAGGCCATGACCAGCGTCTCGAAGGAGTTGCGCGCGGAACTGGCGCAGCGCTTCACGCTCGATCGGCCCGAAGTGGTTGCCGAACTAGTCTCGGTCGACGGCACGCGCAAATGGCTGCTCCGTTTGCCCGGCGAGACGCAAGGCACGGGGATTGGCGAACGGCCACACGAAGTGGAGTGCGTCTACATTCCCGATACCGACCGCGGCACGCTCTGCGTCTCCAGCCAGGTCGGCTGCACGCTCACCTGTTCGTTCTGCCACACCGGCACCCAGCGCCTGGTGCGCAACCTCACGGCCGGCGAAATCGTCGGCCAGGTGATGATGGCGCGCGATCGTTTGGGTGACTGGCCGGGCGCCACGCGGCCGACCGACGGCGTGGTGCCGACTGGCAACCGCTGCATCTCCAACATCGTAATGATGGGCATGGGCGAACCGCTCTACAATCTCGATGCGGTGCGCGACGCGCTGCTGATCGTCGCCGACGGCGACGGCATCGCCATTTCCAAGCGGCGTATCACGCTCTCGACATCCGGCGTGGTGCCGAACATCGAACGCGCCGGCGCCGAGATCGGCTGCATGCTGGCGGTATCGCTGCACGCGGTGCGCGACGAATTGCGCAACGAATTGGTGCCGCTCAACCGCAAATATCCGATCGCGCAATTGCTGGAAGCCTGCCGCAACTATCCCGGCGTCTCCAACGCCAAGCGCATCACTTTCGAATACGTCATGCTGAAAGGCGTCAACGATTCTATCGACGACGCCAAGGCACTCGTGCGCCTGCTCAAGGGCATCCCGGCCAAGATTAATCTCATCCCGTTCAATCCCTGGCCGGGCAGCAAATATGAGTGCTCGGACTGGGAGCAGATCGAGAAATTTTCTCAAGTCGTGTTCGACGCCGGTTATGCCTCGCCGGTGCGCACGCCGCGCGGGCGCGACATTCTGGCCGCCTGCGGCCAGCTCAAGAGCGCGACCGAGAAGCTTTCCGCGCGCGAGCGCATGGCGCTGCGCGCCATGGCGATGACGGATTAGCCGGTGGCGCTTCTTGGCCGCATCATCGTCATCCTGTTTGCTCTGTTCATGGCGACGGCGGCTGCCGGCATCGCCGCCGCCATCGCGTTGCTCGGCGCCGAACTGCATATGCTCGGCGCCGATCCGGTCGAGCACGTGTTCTTCTGGGGTACCGCGGCCTTTGCCTCCGGCGCCACCGTCATCGTCGGTTTCCTGCCCATCCTGATCGCCGTCGTGCTGGCGGAAGCGTTTTCGATCCGCTCGCTCTTGATCCAAGCGGCGGCCGGCGCCGCGATCCTGCTGCTCGGCTATTACAGTGCCGGCTTCATCGGCACTTATGAGGAATCGATCGATCATCCGCCGCCGCCGATTTCGCGCGAAGCCGAGATCGCGGCCGCGGTCGGCGTGGTGTTCGGATTCACCTATTGGCTGATCGCCGGCCGCAATGCCGGCCGTTGGCGCGGGAATGAGCGGGGCGCGGTCACCTAGCACTTCGCCCGGGCTAGGGCCGCTTCCAGCCGGATTATCGCGGCTTTGCGCGCCTACGCTTTTCATTTTGCCATGTCTCGGCTAGACGAGCGCGCATGAACCGCACCGGATTGTTCGCTGCGCTTGGCTTGGCCGCCGTGGTCGGCGTGATCTTCGGGCTCTTTCCGCAGCTCGACCTGATGATCTCGGCGCCGTTTAACGCGATGGTCGAGAACAACATCAATTTCTATACGCGCGCCTATTCGCCGCTGATGCTCGCCCGCGATTTCGGGCTCTGGGTGGGCGTCGCGGTGATCGTACCGGTGTTGGCCGCGCTCGCGCTCAAATTGCTTCTGCCGCGCCGTAGGCTGTTGATCTCTGGCCGCGCGGTCGTGTTCCTGGTGACGACGCTTGCGCTCGGGCCGGGCCTTCTGACCAACGTCATTCTCAAGGATCACTGGGGCCGACCGCGGCCGATCGACGTGACCCAATTCGGCGGCGATCAGCATTTCGTCGCCTGGTGGGATCCGCGCGGCGATTGCCCGGGCAACTGCTCCTTCGTCTCCGGCGACGTCTCCGGCGCGTTTTGGACGATAGCGCCGGCGGCGCTGGTGCCACTCCCGTGGCGGGGGCTCGCCTATGGCGCGGCGCTGGCGCTGGGGGCAGGGATGGCGGCCTTGCGCATCATGGCGGGCGGGCATTTTTTCACCGACACCGTATTTGCCGGGGTGTTCACCTTTCTGATCATCTGGGTGGTGCATG
The DNA here is from genome assembly GCA_003152455.1 of Hyphomicrobiales bacterium. Taxonomy (GTDB): domain Bacteria; phylum Pseudomonadota; class Alphaproteobacteria; order Rhizobiales; family Xanthobacteraceae; genus Pseudolabrys. The sequence continues at coordinate 3,013 of PMAF01000183.1, read as the reverse complement.
GCCTGATCTATCGCTGGCCGCGCACGCGGTTCACTGACGAAGGTGTAGACCGCGCCATCGAGCGGGTCGCCCGGCCTGCCCAAGATTTCATCGTCGGATTGCTGCGGAAGCAAAAGACGGAACTCTAACGGAATAACGTTACCCGCGACCGGCGTTTGGCCGAATGGCTGCGCCCGCGAATATTGGGATCTATTATTCCCGTCGGGGCATCGTTACGGGGGGCTGCATGCATATGAAAAGAACCACGGCGCTATCGCGGTCGGAGTAGATATTGCTCGACTCGGCCGCGAAGTTTTATCCGCCAGTTCCGGTGCCCCAGCTCAAGCCGCTGGGTCCGCTGGCGCTGCTGCGCGTGCTCGCGCGCAACCCCGCTCGAAGCCTGGACCAAAGCGCATTTCGAAGAGCCGATCGTCATGGGCGGCCTGTCCATCGGACGGGTCGCGCTGGTCAACGACCCGGCGGCGATCCGCCGGGTGTTGATGGACAACACCCAGAACTACCACAAGGATTGGCTGCAACGGCGCGTGCTGTCGGCCGGCCTGTCGAACGGACTGCTGACCGCCGACGGGCACCAATGGCGGATGCAGCGCCGCGCGCTGGCGCCGCTGTTCGCGCGCCGGACCGTCATCAGTTTCACCGCCGCCATGATCGATGTCGCGGCGGCCATGGTCGAGCGGCTGAAATCGCGTGACGGGCAGATTGAGGACATGGCGGTCGAGGTCACGCGCGTGACTTTGGAGGTGCTGGAGAAAACCATGTTCGCCGACGGGCTCGGCCGCAGCGCTGAGGAAATCCGCGTCGCCATGAAACATTATTTCGAGGCGATCGGGCGTCTCGATCCGTTCGACGTGCTGGGCTTATCGTCCGTGGTGCCGCGGCTCAGCCGCTGGAAAGTGCGGCCGATGCTTCGCCTTTTCGAAACCGCGATCGATACCATTGTATCGACCCGACGCCGGCGTATCGCCGAGGATCCGGCCGGCGTGCCGCGCGATATCCTCACGCTATTGCTCGAAGCGCGAGATCCGGAAACCGGCGAGGGCCTGATCGAAGTCGAGGTACGCGCGAATATCCTCACCTTCATTGCCGCTGGCCACGAAACGACCGCCAACAGCATCACCTGGTCGCTGTTTCTGCTGTCGCAGTCGCCCGAATGGTGCAGCCGCGTCCAGGCCGAAGCCGACCGCGAGCTCGACGGCGACATCGGCGGACTTGCCGATCGGCTGGTTGAGACGCGCGCCGTGATCGAGGAGTCGAACCGGCTCTATCCCCCCATCGCCGCGATCAGCCGCGCCGCGCTCGGGCCCGACGAACTCGCGGGCGAGCCCATCCGGCGCGGCACCATGGTCGTCATTGCGCCCTACGTGCTGCACCGGCATCACTCCTTATGGGCCGATCCCGATCGCTTCGATCCCCGCCGCTTCCTCGGCGACGCGCGCGAGGCCATCGATCGTTTTGCTTATCTTCCGTTCGGCGTTGGCCCGCGGATCTGCATCGGGGCCAGCTTGGCCTTGCAGGAGGCATCGATCGTTGTGGCGGCCGTCCTGCGGCACTTCGCCTTGGAACTGGCGCCGGGTCACGTGGTCTCGCCAATCCATCGGGCGACCTTGCGGCCAAGCGGGGGCCTGCCGATGATCGTAAGGCGGCGATGATTGTCCCTTGGGGCACGCTGCCGTGACAGCGCCGGCCGTCACAATGCTAAGGTTGCTTCGATTCGCGCCGGGAGGGCACTGTGACCGAGCCTGACGAAAACCTCAAACGGGTGCTGCAAATCAAGATGCGGGCGCTGGGCGAGCCTGCGCAGGTGCTCGCGCTCATCCGCAGCGCCGCGCCGTTCTACCGGGCGCTCGGCGGCACGGACTTTCGCCTGCTGCAGAATGTCGACGACCCGGCGCAGATTCTGATCGAGATCGAATATGCGGCCCACGCCGCGCTCGAGCTCAATCGCCACAAAGCGGCGAGCGACCCCATGGTGCGTACCTTTTTGCAAGGTTGGCGCGCCATTCTGGCCGGCAGCGCCGATATGGACGTCTATGAGGACGTGACAGGGTAGCCTGCGGCGCGGGTCCGCCCGCACTTGACCCGGGCATCCATCCTGAGTTCAACACGGGGGAGCATGGCTGCCGGGCCGCAAGCTAAGCGCGTCCCGACATTGGCAGAAAGTACGAATATGCCGGACGGCAAAGCGAAAAAGAACATCAAGAAGGTCGTGCTCGCCTATTCCGGCGGGCTCGACACTTCGATCATTCTGAAGTGGCTGCAAACCACCTACGGCTGCGAGGTGGTCACCTTTACCGCCGATCTCGGCCAGGGCGAGGAGCTCGAACCGGCGCGCAAGAAGGCGTTGCTGCTCGGCATCAAGCCCGAGAATATCTTCGTCGAGGATCTGCGCGAGGAATTCGTGCGCGACTACGTGTTCCCGATGTTCCGCGCCAACGCGCTCTACGAGGGGCAGTATCTGCTCGGCACTTCGATCGCGCGGCCGCTGATCGCCAAGAAGCAAATCGAGATCGCCGAGAAAGTCGGCGCCGACGCGGTCGCCCACGGCGCCACCGGCAAGGGCAACGACCAGGTGCGCTTCGAGCTCGCCTATTACGCGCTGAAGCCCGACGTCACGGTGATCGCGCCCTGGCGGGAATGGGATTTGAACTCGCGGACCAAGCTGGTCGAATACGCCGAGGCGCATCAGATCGAGATTCCGCGCGACAAGCGGGGCGAGGCGCCGTTCTCGACCGACGCCAATCTTTTGCACATCTCGGCCGAGGGCAAGGCGCTGGAAGATCCCTGGCACGAGCCGGAGGAATTCGTCTACAGCCGCACCGTGGCGCCGGAACAGGCGCCCGATCAGCCGCAATATGTCGAGATCGAATTCGCCAAGGGCGATGCGGTCGCGGTCGAGGGCAAGAAACTCTCGCCGGCGGCGCTGCTGACTGCGCTCAACGAGCTCGGCGGCAAGCACGGCATCGGCCGGCTCGATCTGGTCGAGAACCGCTTCGTCGGCATGAAGTCGCGCGGC
>PMAF01000133.1 GCA_003152455.1 Hyphomicrobiales bacterium | reverse complement strand
GCGGCGGCTCGGTGCGGCTGCCGCGGCTGATCGGCGTCGCGCGCATGATGGACATGATGCTCACCGGCCGCACCTATTCGGCCGAGGAAGGCCATGCCATAGGGCTCTCCACCTATCTGGCCGAGCCGGGCGCGGGCTTCGCCAAGGGTCTCGACCTCGCCGCCCGCATCGCCTCCAACACGCCGCTGACAAATTTCGCGGTCATGCACGCACTGCCGCGCATTGCCGAAATGGATCCGGCGGCGGNNAAGCGCGCGCCCAAGGTGACGCGCGGTCCGACATGAACGGAGCGGCGGCATCGGTACGGCACCTATCGGCGCCCTTGCGCCCGGTGCGGCTCGGTGCCTTCGACGTCATGCTGGAGCGCGAGCCAAGCGGCGTCATCCATATCCGCACCGCACAGGTGCTGCCACCCTATCACGCCACGCTGAGCGAGCCGCTCGAGCATTGGGCCAAGGCCGCGCCCGACCGCGTGTTTCTCGCGCAACGCGACGCAGAAGGCCGCTGGCGCACGCTGAGCTATTCGCAAGTGCTGGCGCTGACCCGGCGCATCGGCGCGGCGCTGTTGCGGCGCGGGCTGTCCCCCGACAAGCCGATCGCGATCGTCTCCGGCAACGACATCGAGCATGCGCTGCTGGCGCTGGCGGCGATGAATGTCGGCATTCCCTACGCGCCGATCTCGGCGGCCTATTCGCTGCTGTCGAGCGATTTCGGAAAACTGCGCGCCATTATCGACCTGCTCACGCCCGGCCTGGTGTTCGCCAATGACGGGCTGCCGTTCGCGCGCGCGCTTTATGCGACGGTGCCGGACAATATCGAGCTGGTGGTGACGCGTAATCCGCTGGGCGACCGCAAGACGACAATGTTCGCCGACCTGATCGGCGCCGAAGACGACGCCGGCGTCGCGGCCGCGCAGCGCCAAGTCACGCCGGACACGATTGCGAAATTCCTGTTCACCTCCGGCTCGACCGGCACGCCGAAGGCCGTCATCAACAGCCACCGCATGTTGTGCTCGAACCAGGCGATGATCGCGGCCGGCTTCGCCTTCGTGACCGACGAGCCGCCGGTGGTGGTGGACTGGCTGCCGTGGAGCCACACTTTCGGCAGCAACCACAACTTCAACATAGTGTTGGTCAACGGCGGCTCGCTCTATATCGACGACGGCAATCCGACGCCGCCGGGCGTGCCGAAGACCGCGCGCAATTTGCGCGAGATCGCGCCGACCATCTATTTCAACGTCCCCAAGGGTTACGAAGCGCTGGTGCCGCATTTCCGCGCCGACGAGGCGCTGCGCAAGAACTTCTTCAGCCGGCTGAAGGTGCTGTTCTATGCCGGCGCCGGGCTGAACCAGACCACCTGGGACGACCTCACCCAGCTCGCGATCGAGACCACCGGCGAGCGCATCATCTTCTTGTCGTCGCTCGGCTCGACCGAAACCTCGCCGCTGGCGCTCGCCTGCTGTTGGGATTTCGACCGGCCGGGCAATATCGGGCTGCCGGCGCCGGGCGTCGAACTCAAGCTGGTGCCGAACGAAGGCAAGCTGGAGGCGCGCCTGCGCGGCCCGCACATCACGCCCGGCTATTGGCGCCAGCCGCAGCTCACGCGCGAGGCCTTCGACGAAGGAGGCTTCTACAGGATCGGCGACGCGCTGAAATTCGCCGACCCCGCCGACGCCGGCAAAGGCTTCCTGTTCGACGGCCGCATCGCCGAGGACTTCAAGCTGTCGACCGGCACCTGGGTCAGCGTCGGGCCGTTGCGCGCGCGCTTCATCGATGCCTGCGCGCCCTATGTGCGCGACGTGGTGTTCGCCGGCCCCGACCGCGACGATATCGTGGCGCTGGTGTTCCCAGATTTCGCGGCCTGCCGCAAGCTCGCGCCCGAACATGCCGCCGACGCGGCGCCGGCGGCCGTGCTCGACGACGTGCGGGTGCGGCGCAAGTTCGCCGCGGTGCTCGAGGCTCTGGCGGCGACTAGCCCCGGCTCATCGACGCGCGTGATGCGCGTCGTCCTGATGGCGGAGCCGCCCTCCATGGACAAAGGCGAAATGACCGACAAGGGCTCGATCAATCAGCGCGCGGTCTTGAAAAACCGCGCCGCGCTGGTGGACGAGCTTTATGCCGCGCCGCTATCCTCTCGCGTCATCGGCATCAAGGCCGCTTAAAGGATTCGAGGCCATGGAAATCAAGGGACAAGCGGCCATCGTCACCGGCGGCGCATCGGGATTGGGAGCCGCCACCGCACGCGCGCTCGCCGCCAGCGGCGCCAAGGTGGCGATCTTCGATCTCAACCAGAAAGGCGCCGCCGAGGTGGCCGCCAGCATCCAGGGCATCGCGGTGACCTGCGACGTGGCCGACGCCGCATCCGCCGAGACGGCGGTGAAGCAGGCCGCCGCCGGCCACGGCCCCGCGCGCATTTTGGTCAATTGCGCCGGCATCGGGCCGGCCAAGCGCATCGTCGGCCGCGACGGGCCGATGCCGCTCGAGGATTACGAGAAGGTGATCCGCATCAACCTGATCGGCACCTTCAACATGATGCGGCTCGTGGCCGACGCCATGCAGCCGCTGGCGCCCTTGGCCGACGGCGAGCGCGGCGTGATCGTGTCGACCGCCTCGGTCGCGGCCTTCGAGGGCCAGATCGGGCAGGCCGCTTACGCCTCCTCCAAAGGCGGCGTGGCCGCGCTGACGCTGCCGGCGGCGCGCGAATTCGCCCAGTTCGGCGTGCGCGTGCTCGCCATCGCGCCGGGCATTTTCGGCACGCCGATGCTGCGCGCGCTGCCGCAGGAGGCGCAGGATTCGCTCGGCGCCGCGGTGCCGTTCCCCAAGCGGCTGGGCGAGCCGCGCGAATTCGCCGCGCTGGTGCTGCACTGCGTCCACAACGGTTATCTCAACGGCGAGGTGATCCGCCTCGACGGCGCGCTGCGCATGGCGCCGCGCTGAAGCATGTTGCCGTGACGACGCTCAGCAATACCCGCAACGTGCGCATCGAGTGGGCCGACTGCGATCCGGCCGGCATCGTGTTCTATCCGCGCTATTTCGAGATCTTCGACGCCTGCACCTCGGCGCTGTTCGAGCGCGCGCTCGGGCTCACTTTGTTTCAGTCGCTCAAGACTTTCAATTTTGCCGGCTATCCGCTGGCGCGCACGCGCGCGCGCTTCATGCGCCCTACCCGCTACGGCGACGACGTGACGGTGCACACGGCCGTCACCTTCGGCCATGCCAGCTTCGACATCGAACACCGCCTCAGCCACAACGGACTGACCTGTGTCGAGTGTTCGGAGACGCGGGTGTGGGTGGTGCAGGATCCCGCCGATCCCGCCAGTTACAAGTCGCAGCCGGTTCCAGAGGCGGTGCGGGCCAAGTTCAATCTGCCGTAACGCAGGCGGCTACTCGATCTCGGCCGCGATCTTCTTCAGGATTTGCAGAAATCGCTTGCGGTCGCGCTGACCGATGATGCCGTCGAGCACGCGTTCATGCCGGCGCGCGCAGCGCGTGAGCATGGTGAGCGCCTTCTTGCCGGCCGGCGTCACGTTCAGCCGGTAGGTGCGGCGGTCTTCGCGTATGCGCTTGCGCTCGACCAGGCCGCGCCGCACCAGATCCTCGACCACCGGCGTGAGGCTCGATTTGTCGCGGCCGTTGGCGTGGCTCAATTCGGTCTGGCTGATGCCGGGATTGCGCGCGATCAGCGTCAGGGTGGCAAAGCGCCCCGGGCTTTCGCCGATCTCCTGCGAACGGCGCGAAAACGCCTCGAAGGCGTGCTCCTGCGCCATCCGCAGATTGAACCCGACCCAATACTCGAGCGGGCCGAATCTGATCGATTCGGCAATGGCTTCGCCGTTCTTGCCGCGCCGCACCCGGCCGCTGACTTTTCGCACAGCTATCGTCCTCGCCCGACCGCGCCAAAGCGGCGGTCCGCCACATAGTTTGATATCAAACTATAACCTTTACAACGCCCGCGACATGCGGCTGAATAATAAGAAAAGTTGGCGGCATAGCCAACACGTAAACCGAGGGAGGTATACCATGATGTCCCGTTTCGCCGCTTGCATATCCGCGGTCGCGCTCGCCGCCCTGACCGGCGCCCCCACCGCCGCGCTCGCCCAGGAAAAAACCTTCGAGCTCAAGCTCTCGCACTGGGTGCCGGCGTCGCATCCCTTGCAGAAGGCGCTGGAAGATTGGGGCGCCGCGGTCGAGAAAGAGTCGGGCGGCACATTGCACTACAAGGTCTATCCGGCCCAGCAGCTCGGCAAGGCCTTCGACCACTACGACATGGCGCGCGACGGCATCGCCGACCTCACTTACATCAATCCCGGCTACCAGCCCGGCCGCTTCCCGATCATTGCCGCCGGCGAATTGCCGTTCCTCATCTCGAGCGCCAAAGGCGGCTCGATGGCGCTCGACGCCTGGTACCGCAAATACGCCGTCAAGGAGATGAAGGACGTCAAGTTCTGCCTTGCCTTCATCCACGCGCCCTCCTCGTTCCATTCGAGCACCAAGAAGATCGTGCTGCCCGAAGACATCAAGGGCATGAAGGTTCGTCCCGCCGACGCGACCATGGCCAATCTGGTGACGCTGCTCGGCGGCACCAACGTCCAGTCGTCGGCCCCGGAAGTGCGCGACATCATCGAGCGCCACGTGGCCGACGCGGTGACGTTCCCCTGGGGGTCGCTGGTGCTGTTCGGCATCGACAAGGTGACGAAGTACCATATGGAAGCGCCGCTCTATGTGACGACCTTCGCCTTCGTCCTCAACAAGGACAAATACAACCAGATGTCGCCGCGCCAGAAGAAGGCGATCGACGACAACTGCAATACCGAGGCGGCCGGCCGCGTCGGCGGGCCGTGGGGCGAGTTCGAGGACGCCGGCGTCGCCAAGGTGAAGGCCGAGCCCGGACAGGTTGTCTATTCGCTCACCCCGGAGCAGACCGCGGCGTGGAAGAAGGCGAGCGAGCCTTTGGTCAACAGCTGGGCCGAAGGCGTCAAGAAAGTCGGCGTCGATCCGGACGTGGCGCTCAAGAGCCTGCGCGCCGACCTCGGCAAATTCAACGCGCTGGCAAAGTAGCCGCGCGGGATACGCCGCGCGATTCTGGAACGACGGGGGCGGGGTTCTCCCGCCGCCGATCGCGCTGAAGGCTAGGCCGCGGGAGCCGATATGAAACGCATCTATATGGATCGTTTCATCGACACGATCGAATGGATTGCCGCCGGCTTCGTCGGCATCGTTGCCGCCAATATCTTTCTCGGCGTGCTGCTGCGCAATTTGTTCTCCTACTCGATTCCCGACGCTTTCGATTTCGGCCGCCTGCTGCTCGGCATCCTGATCTTCTGGGGCATCGCCGCGACCTCCTATCGCGGCGGCCACATCACCGTCGATCTGGTCTGGGCCAACGCGTCGCCGCGATACCAGCGCATGATCGACGTGTTCGCGACGCTGGTGCTGTTGTTCGTGGTGAGCGTGCAGACCTACACTTTGTTCGACAAGGTGCGCGGCACTTATTACGACAACGTGCTCACCTTCGACCTGCACCTGCCGACCTGGCCGTTCTTCGCGGTGGCCTGGGCGGGCGATTTCTCGGCGGTACTGCTGATCGCCGTCCGCACCTACCGGCTGATCTTCCAGCCGGAGCTGATGCGCGAAGCCAAAATCAAACCGGTCGAGTGAAAGAGGCGGCATGAGCACGGACGCCGTCGCCATCCTGGGCTTTGTCGCGCTGTTTGCGCTGATGCTGCTGCGCGTGCCGGTCGGCATGGCGATGGGCCTCGTCGGCGTCAGCGGCTTCGGCTACCTGGTCGGCGGCGCGCCGGCGCTGAAGCTGGTCGGCCAGACCTCGATGCGCACGGTGACCGACTACACGTTCGGCGTCATCCCGATGTTCCTGCTGATGGGCATGTTCATGTCCAATTCGGGCATGAGCCGCGATCTGTTCAAGGCCGCCAACGGTTTCGTCGGACATTTGCGCGGCGGATTGGGTTTTGCCACGGTGGTTGCCTGCGCCGGCTTTGCCGCGATCTGCGGCTCGTCGGTGGCGACCGCGGCGACCTTTTCCGCCGTCGCCTATCCGGAAATGCGCCGGTTCGGCTATCCGCAAAGTTTCGCCACCGGCGTGATCGCCGCCGGCGGCACGCTCGGCGCCATGCTGCCGCCGTCCATCGTGCTCGCGGTCTATGGCATCATTACCGAGCAAGACATCGGCAAGCTGTTCATCGCCGGCATCGCTCCCGGCGTTCTCGCCATGGTGATGTATCTCACGACCATATTCGTCATCGGCCAGGTGCGTCCCGGCTTCCTGCCGGCCGGTCCGCGCATCGCCTGGCGGCAGCGATTTTCCGCGTTGAAGGACGTCTTGGCGCCGCTGCTGCTGTTCGTTTTCGTCATCGGCGGACTGTACGGCTTGCCGTTCCTGCCGCGGTTCACGCCGACCGAAGCGGGCGGCGTCGGCGCCACCGGCGCGTTCCTGATCGGGGTGTTCACCGGCCGGCTCAACAAAGACAAAATCCTGATGTCTCTGTTGCAGGCGACCCGCACCGCCGCCGCCGTGTTCACCGTGCTGATCGGCGCGCTGATCTTCGGCTATTTCCTCACCGTCACGCAGACGCCGCAGAAGGTCACCGAGTTCCTCACCGGGCTGGGCTTGGGCGCCTACGGCGTGCTGGCGCTGATCATGCTGATGTACCTGGCGCTCGGCTGCCTGATGGATGCGATGGCGATGATCATCCTGACCGTGCCGATCATCTTCCCGGTCATCACCCATCTCGGCTTCAATCCGATCTGGTTCGGCGTCATCATCGTGATGACGGTGGAACTGGGGTTGATCCATCCGCCGGTCGGCATGAACGTGTTCGTCATAAAAAGCGTGGTAAAGGACGTCAGTTTCACGACGATCTTCAAGGGCGTTATTCCCTTTATCATCACGGACTTGATCCGACTGGTGATCCTGATCGCCTTCCCGATAATCGCGCTTTGGCTGCCCTCGCATTTGTAGCGCCGATTTGCTAATATAGTTTGGACCCCAACTATCTCTCCGAGGCCCGGCGATGGAACGTTCGTTCACGAAGGAAGTGCAGGCGCTCCGGCTGGGCGACGGCGAGACCTTCCGCGGCGAAGGCATCCTGGCCGTCACCAAGGCGCTGCTGCAATCGGGCGTGTCCTATGTCGGCGGCTACCAGGGCGCGCCGGTCTCCCATCTGCTCGACGTGCTGGTGGACGCGAAGGACATCATGGGCGAGCTCGGCGTCCATCTGGAGACCTGCGCGAACGAAGCCTCGGCGGCCGCCATGCTGGGCGCCTCGATCAACTATCCCTTACGCGGCGCGGTGACCTGGAAGTCCATCGTCGGCACCAACGTCGCGGCCGACGCGCTCTCCAATTTGTCGTCGCCCGGCGTGATCGGCGGCGCCATGATCATCATCGGCGAGGACTACGGCGAAGGCGCCAGCGTGATCCAGGAGCGCTCGTATGCCTACGCGCTCAAGTCCTCCATGTGGCTGCTCGATCCGCGTCCCGATCTGCCGTCGATCGTGCACGCGGTCGAGAAAGGCTTCGAGCTGTCGGAGGCGAGCCACGCGCCGGTGATGCTGGAGTTGCGCATCCGCGCCTGCCACGCCACCGGCGAATTTGTCGCCAAGGACAATCGCAAGGGCGCGGTCTCCGGCCTGGACAAGCTGGCGGGGCCGCCGCGCTTCAACTACGCGCGGCTGTCGCACCCGCCGGTGACCTTCAGCCAGGAAAAGCTGAAAGTCGAAGAACGCCTGCCGGTGGCCCGCGCCTTCATCGCCAAGCACAAGCTCAACGAGTTCATCGCCGGCGACCTCGCCGATATCGGCATCATCGTCATGGGCGGATTGACCAATTCCGTGCTGCGCGCGCTCGAGCGCATGGGGCTGGCCGACGTGTTCGGCGCCTCGCGCGTGCCGCTACTGGTGCTCAACGTGGTCTATCCGCTGGTGCCGGAGGAAATCCGCGAATTCTGCGCCGGCAAACGCGCCGTGCTGGTGGTCGAGGAAGGCCATCCAGATTACATCGAGCAGGCGATCAACGTCGAATTGCGCCGCGCCGACATCCAGACCCGCGTGCTCGGCAAGGGACCGCTGCCGCAGGCGGGCGAATATACTTCCGACGTGCTGCTGGAGGGCCTGGCGGCTTTCCTGCAAGACGCCAAGCCGAACGGCCTCGACGCCGACGCCGTGGCGGAAAAGGCGCGCGGCCTGATCGCGCACAAGGCGAAGACGGCGGAAGCGCTCGGGCCGTTGCCGCCACGCCCGCCCGCCTTCTGCACCGGCTGCCCGGAGCGCCCGGTGTTTTCCGCCATCAAACTGATGCAGCGCGAATTGGGACCGACCCATATCAGCACCGATATCGGCTGCCATTCGTTCGCGACCTTCGCGCCGTTCTCGCTCGGCAATTCCATCCTCGGCTATGGCATGTCGCTGGCCAGCGCCGCGGCGGTCACGCCCAACATGGCAAAGCGCCCAATCGCGATCATGGGCGACGGCGGCTTCTGGCATAACGGCTTGATCACCGGCGTGGCGTCGAATTTGTTCAACAAAGGCGACGGCGTGCTGATCGTGATGCAGAACGGCTACGCCTCCGCCACCGGCCAGCAATACATACCCTCGAGCGTCACCAGCCGGGACGGCGCGGTGCCCGGCATGGACATCGAAAACACGCTGCGCACCATGGGCGTCAAATGGCTGCGCACGGTGCACACTTACGGCGTGGCCAATATGGTCAAGACGCTGAAGGAGGCGATGAAGACCGCCGAGAAAGGCCTGAAGGTGATCATCGCCGACGGCGAGTGCCAGCTCGCGCGGCAGCGCCGCGTGCGCGTCGAGGATGCCGGCAAGCTCGAGCGCGGCGAGCGCGTCACCAGGACGCGCTACGGCGTCGACGACGAGATCTGCACCGGCGATCATTCCTGCATCCGGCTGTCCGGCTGTCCGTCGCTGACGGTGAAGCCGTCGACCGATCCGCTGCGCAGCGATCCGGTGGCCACCGTGATCGAGAGTTGCGTCGGCTGCGGGCTGTGCGGTGAAGTGGCGCATGCCGCGGTGCTGTGCCCGTCGTTCTACCGCGCCGAAATCGTGCGCAACGCCACCTGGCGCGATCGCATCGCGTTCCGCATCCGGCAGAAAGTCATCGGCTGGCTTGGCGGCTATGGCGGCGAGGCAACCGCAAAGGCCGCCCTATGAGCGCGACGCGGCCGATCACATTGCTCATTGCCGCGCTCGGCGGCGAAGGCGGCGGCGTGCTGACCGATTGGATCGTGACGGCGGCGGAAGCGGCCGGATTCCCGGTGCAGAGCACCTCGATCCCCGGCGTCGCCCAGCGCACCGGCGCCACCACCTATTACATCGAGATTTTCCCGGTCCCGGCGCGCGAACTCGGCGGCAAGCGCCCGGTGCTGGCGCTCACGCCCGGCGTCGGCGATATCGACGTGGCGGTGGCGAGCGAATTGCTCGAAGCCGGCCGCGTGGTGGCGGGCGGCTTCGTTACGCCCGGCCGCACCCATGTCATCGGCTCGCTCAGCCGCTTCTATGCCATGGACGAGAAGATCGCCATGGGCGACGGCCGCTTCGACCAGGACAGGCTGATCAAGACCGTCAAGGACAACGCGCGCGGCACGTTGCTCATCGACATGGACGCGCTCGCCAAACAAAGCGGCTCGATCGTCAACGCGGTCATGCTGGGCGCCATCGCCGGATCGCAGCGCCTGCCGCTGACCGCCGAGCAACTGGAAGCGGCCATCCGCGCCGACGGCAAGTCGGTCGACAGCAACCTGCGCGGCTTCCGCGCCGGGCTTGACGCCGCGCGCGCGAATTTGCCGCCGGTGAAACAACCCGAGCAAAAGCGCCGGGCCCCGACCACGCCCGACCTGCTCGAGCACGAGGTCACCTATTCGCTACCCGCGCTGGCGCAGCCGGTGGCCACCGAAGGCATCAGGCGGCTCATCGCCTATCAAGGCCTTGGCTATGCCAAGCTCTATCTCGACCGGCTACGCGCCCTGCTCGACGCCGACGCCGCCGGCGGCGCGCCGGGCAAGCTGCTCAAGGAGGTCGCGCGCCAGCTTGCCGTGCGCATGTCGTTTGAGGACGTGGTGCGGGTGGCGCAGGCCAAGATCGCGCCGGAGCGCATGCGCCGCATCGCGCGCGATGAGCTGCGCGTGACGGACGAGCCGTTCTCGGTACACGATTTCCTCAAGCCCGGCATCGAGGAGCTCACCCAGCTTTTGCCGCCGTTCCTGGCGCGCCCGATCCTCTCGCTGAGCGAGCGTCGAGGCTGGCTCGGCCGCGTCTATTTCGGCATGGAGATCGAGGCTACCTCGATCACCGGCTATCTGCGCTTCCTGATGCTGGCCAAGCTGCGCCGGCTTCGCCCCTACGGCCATCGCTTCAAGCAGGAACAGGCGCAGATCGAATCCTGGCTCGGCCTGATCGCCGAGGCCGCGCGGCACTCCGGCGCCTTGGCGCTTGAAGTCGCCGAATGCGCCCGCCTGATCAAGGGCTATGGCGACACCCACGCACGCGGGCTTGCGAACTACCGCACCATCGAGGCGCGCGTGATCCGCCCGGCGCTGGCCGGCACCATCCCGCTGCAACGCGCCGTTGACGCGCTCGCCAGCGCGCGCACCGCCGCTCTGGTCGATCCGGAGGGCGAAAGCCTCGCCAAATGCCTGGCCGAGATCGCGGGCCAAACGGAGTTCCGCGTGGCGGCGGAGTAAGTCCGCCCACCGTTGTCAGCCCCTGCCCCGTCGCGTAAAACATGAAAAACCAATAACCGCGCCCGCATCGAGGCGGGCGCTATACGGGGCGAAGCGCATGGCCGTCACACCGACAGGGCAACAGCCCGCGATCGCCGCCGAGGCGTTCTTGCGCGCGCTCGCCGACCACGGCGTCGATTATTTCTTCTGCAATCCCGGCACCGACTTTCCGCCGATCGTGGAAGCCTTCGGCCGCGCCAAGAAGACCAATGCCAAGGTGCCCAAGCCGATCCTGGTGCCGCACGAGAACCTCGCCGTCGGCATGGCGCACGGCGCCTACTTGATGACCGGCCGCCCGCAGGCGGTGATGGTGCACACCACGGTCGGCACCGCCAATACCATCAACAATCTCATCAACGTCTCGCGCGACCGCGTGCCGCTGATCCTCGCCGCGGGAAGAACGCCGATCACCGAGAAGGGCTCGTTCGGTTCGCGCACCCGTCCGATCCAATGGGGCCAGGAAATGTTCGACCAGGCCGGCATGGTGCGCGAACTGGTGAAATGGGATTACGAATTGCGCATGCCGGGCCAAGTCGGCGATGTGGTCGCGCGCGGCGCCGAAGTTGCGATGGCGCATCCGCGCGGGCCGGTCTACCTGATGCTGCCGCGCGAGCCGCTGTCGGCGCCGCTCACCGAGCCGATCGCGCCGATTAAGCCGCGGCCGCAGGCCGCGCCGGTGCAGCCCGACGGCCAGGCGATCGCGACGCTCGCCGAATGGATCGCCGCCGCCGAGCGTCCGCTGATCGTCGCGTCATTGCTGCTTCCCGAAGCAGTGCCGCTGCTCGCCCATCTCGCCGAGCGCTGCGCCATTCCGGTGGTCATGCATAATTCGCGCACGGTTTGCCTGCCGTCGAGCCATCCGATGCATTTCGGCTTCGAGCCGGGCGCCCTGCTCGCCGACGCCGATCTGGTGATCGTGCTCGAATCCGACGTGCCATGGATTCCGCATCTGCAGCATCCGCCGGCCGGCTGCCGTGTCGCCCATGTGGCCGAGGATCCGTTCTTCGTGCGCTATCCGATGCGCAGTTTCCCGAGCGATCTCGCCGTGCAGGCCGGCTGCATCAATGCGCTGGACGCGCTGGTCAAGGCGGTCGAGCCGCGCCTGCAAATGGCGGATGCGCGCATCGCGGCGCGGCGCGCCCGTCTGACCGAGCGCATGCGCTTGCGGCGCGCGCAATTGGCCAAGGATTCCGCCGCCGGCGGAACAATTTCGCCGGCCTATCTGTCGCGCGTCATCGGCGAGACCGTCGGCGACGACGCCATCATCTTCAACGAATATCCGCTGCGGCCCGACCATTGCGCGCGCGAGAAGCCCGGCAGTTTTTTTGCGCTTGGGCCGGCCGGCGGACTCGGCTGGGGTTTCGGCGCGGCGCTCGGCGCCAAGCTCGCCGCTCCCGATGCCTTCGTGGTCGCGACTTTGGGCGACGGCGCCTACATGTTTGCCAATCCCACCGTCGGCCACTGGGTTTCCGCCACCCACAATCTTCCGATCCTGACCGTGGTGTTCAACAACAGTCGCTACGGCGCCGTGCGAAACGCCACGCTGTCCATGTTCAAGGACGGCGCCGCCGGCGAGAACGACGGCCGCACCTTCGCCGATCTCGACGCGTCGCCGGCCTATGAGGCGATGGCGATGGCGCAAGGCGCCTATGCCGAACGCGTCGAGAAGCCGGCCGACCTGCCCAACGCGCTGCTGCGCGCCCGCGAGGCCGTCGTCAGCGGGCGCCGCCAGGCGCTGCTCAACGTCATCACGCCCTATTGAACCAGTCAGCCTGCACACAAGAAACTTCCGGTACGGAGAAAACTTCATGCGCGTCGACGCCTATACCCACTTCATCCCGGCGAGATTTTTCGAAAAGATCGTGGAAAGCGGCCCCGCTGATATCGGCAAACGGGTACGCGAGATCCCCTGCATCCACGATCTCGACGCGCGCCGGCAGGTTGTCGATCAATTCGACGACTATGCGCAGATCCTGTCCTATCCGATGCCGCCGCTGGCGTCGCTCGCCAAGGGCGCGGAGGTCGAGGAATACGCCAAGCTGATCAACGACGGCTTCGCCGAGATCTGCGAGAAATATCCCGATTATTTCCCCGGCTGGGTGGCGGAAGCCCCGCTCGCCGCGCCCGACGCCGGCGTGCGCGAGTGCCAACGCGCGATCCAAAACGGCGCGCTCGGCGTGCAGATCCACACCAACATCGCCGGCAAGCCGCTCGACGATCCCGAGTTCGACCCGTTCTTCGCCGCCATGAACAAGCTCGGCAAGCCGATCTGGCTGCATCCGGCGCGCGCCGCCAATTTCCCCGATTATCTCAGCGAGAAAAAATCGAAATACGAAATCTGGTGGACCTTGGGCTGGTCCTACGAGACCACGGCGGCGATGGCGCGGCTGGTGTTCTCCGGCATCATGGACAAATACCCCAACCTGAAGATCATCACCCACCATTTCGGCGGTATCGCGCCCATGCTGGAAGGCCGCATCGGCCCGGGCTGGGATCAACTCGGCGCGCGCACCTCGGACGAGGACTTGAGCCTGGTGCTCAAACGCCTGAAGAAGCACCCGATCGATTATTTCAAGCACAGCTTCTATACCGACACCGCGGTGTTCGGCGGCGTGCCGGCAACCCACGCGGGGCTTGCCTTTTACGACCTCGACAAGATCGTGTTCGCCTCCGACTGCCCGTTCGACCCCGAGAAAGGCACCATGTATACGCGCGAGACGCTGCGCATTCTCGACGGCATCGACATGCCGAAGGCCGACAAGGATAAAATCTTGCACGGCAATCTCGAGGCAATCACCGGCGTGAAGTTTCCGGCGCGATAAAGGGTTAGGCCGCACGCGGACACGCTCCCCCTCCCGCAATTCGGGGAGAGGCGGCGCGCATTCGTGGCACCGCATTTGGCCTTCTGCTAACCTTCCCGACCATGGCGCTCACCCAACCCATCGGCCTCAACGAACCCGAGCCGCCGCCGCCCGGCGACGGCAACGGGCGCCCGAGCCCTATGCTGGAGCAATACATCGAGATCAAGGCCGCCAATCCGGACTGCCTGCTGTTCTACCGGATGGGCGATTTCTACGAGATGTTCTTCGACGACGCCGAAACCGCTTCGCGCGCGCTCGGCATCGTCCTCACCAAGCGCGGCAAGCATCAGGGCCGCGACATCCCGATGTGCGGCGTGCCCGTCGTGCGCGCCGACGAATATCTGCACCGGCTGATCGCGCTCGGCCACCGCGTCGCGGTCTGCGAGCAGCTCGAGGACCCGGCCGAAGCGCGCAAGCGCGGTTCCAAGAGCGTGGTGCGGCGCGACGTCGTGCGGCTGGTGACGCCCGGCACGCTCACAGAAGACACGCTGCTCGACGCCAAGCGCAACAATTATCTGCTCGCTGTCGCGCGCGCGCGGCTCTCGTCGGCCGACGAGGATGCCCGCTTCGCGCTGGCCTGGATCGACATCTCGACCGGCGAATTCCGCATCGCCGAATGCGACCGGCTGTCGCTGCCGGCCGAGGTCGCGCGGCTGGAGCCGAGCGAGATCATCGTGTCCGACGCGCTGTTTGCCGACGCCGACCTCGTGCCCTATTGGCGCGCGCTGCCGGCGGTGACGCCGCTCCCCCGCGACGTGTTCGATAGCGCCAGCGCCGAGCGGCGGCTGACCGCGTTCTTCGCGGTGGCGACCAGCGAAGCCTTCGGCGCGCTCACGCGGCTCGAACTGACCGCCGCCGCGGCCTGCGTCACCTACGTCGAGCGCACGCAGATCGGCAAACGCCCGCCGCTGTCGCCGCCATTGCGCGAAAGCGCGGGCGCATCCATCGCCATCGACCAAGCCACCCGCGGCAATCTCGAACTGATGCGCACGCTTTCCGGCGAGCGGCGCGGCTCGTTGCTGGACTCGATCGACCACACGGTCACCTCGGCCGGCTCGCGCCTGCTGGCGCAGCGATTGTCGGCACCGCTTACCGATCCCGAGGCCATCGGGCGGCGGCTCGATGGTGTCGCAAGCTTCGTCGATGACGTGGCGGCACGCGCCGATACGCGCTCGCGGCTGCAGGCGGCGCCCGATCTGGCGCGCGCGCTAGCTCGCTTGGCCGTCGGCCGCGGCGGACCGCGCGATCTCGCCGCCATCCGCGACGGCGTGCTGGCGGCCGCCGACCTCGCCCGCGCTTTGGCGTCGGTCAAGGATATGCCGGCGGACATCGCCGATGCGCTGCAATCCTGCCGCCGCCCCGACGGCATGCTGGCCGCCGAACTGTCGGGCGCGCTTGCCGCCGAGTTGCCCGCGTTCAAACGTGACGGCGGCTTCGTGCGCGAGGGCTACGACGCGAGCCTGGACGAAACGCGCGCGTTGCGCGACGAATCGCGCCGCGTGATCGCCGCCTTGCAGGCGCGTTACGCCGAAGAAACCGGCGTGCGCGGCCTGAAAATCCGCCACAACAACGTACTCGGCTATTTCGTCGAGGTCACCGCCCAGCATGGCGACAAGCTCACGGCCTCCCCGCTCAACGCCACCTTTATCCATCGCCAAACGCTGGCCGGCCAGGTGCGCTTCACCAGCAGCGAATTGGGCGAGCTGGAAGCCAAGATCGCCAGCGCCGCCGACCGCGCGCTCGGGCTGGAGCTGGAGATTTTCGAGCGGCTGTCGGCGCGCGTGATTGCACAAACTGCGCCGATCAAAGAATGTGCGGAAACGCTCGCGCGCCTCGACGTGGCGAGCGCTCTCGCCCACCTCGCTGCCGAGCGCGACTATGCGCGTCCGGTGGTCGACGACAGCCACGACTTCGTCATCGCCGGCGGCCGCCACCCGGTGGTGGAACAGGCACTGGCGCGCGACGGCACGTCGTTCGTCGCCAACGATTGCGATCTGTCGCCGCCGAAAGACGACCAGTCCGAGATTTTGGCCGGCCGCATCTGGCTGATCACCGGCCCCAACATGGCGGGCAAGTCCACTTTCCTAAGGCAGAACGCGCTGATCGCGATCCTGGCGCAGATGGGCTCCTTCGTGCCGGCGAAGTCCGCCCATATCGGCGTGGTCGACCGACTGTTCTCGCGCGTCGGCGCCGCCGACGATCTGGCGCGCGGGCGCTCCACTTTCATGGTCGAGATGGTCGAGACCGCGGCCATCCTCAATCAGGCCGGTCCACGCTCGCTGGTGATCCTGGACGAAATCGGGCGCGGCACCGCCACCTTCGACGGGCTGTCGATCGCCTGGGCCACCGTCGAGCATCTGTACGACGTCAATAAATGCCGCGCGCTGTTCGCGACCCATTTCCATGAATTGACCGCGCTGTCCGCCCGCCTCGGCCGGCTACACAATGCGACGGTAAAAGTGAAGGAATGGAAGGGCGACGTGGTGTTCCTGCACGAAGTCATTGCCGGCTCCGCCGACCATTCCTACGGCATCCAGGTCGCCAAACTCGCCGGCCTGCCGGCGAGCGTGATCGAGCGCGCCAAACTGGTCCTCGCCAAACTGGAGCAGGAGGACCGGGCGAAGCCGAAAGGCTTCGAGGACCTGCCGCTGTTCGCGGCGCCCTACAAGCCGCCGCAGGAAACGCAGGACACCGCCTTCGCGCTGATGGCCGCCGCCGTCGCCGCGCTCAACCCGGACGAGATGTCGCCGCGCGAGGCGATGGAAGCTCTCTATCTGCTGAAGGCGAAGCTGGCGGAAACAGAAAAGAAGTAACGCCTTACGCCGGCCGGCGCCGCCACTGCCGCAATCCCCACAGCATGGCGTTCCAGGCGATGCCGACGCTTAAGCCGAGCGCGTAGGACCACCACACGCCGATCGGCTCGGCCAAGAGATGAACGACCAAGAGGCTCAAGCCCAACCCGATCAAGGGCGCCAACACATGCGCCGCCACGCTGGCCGAAGCCGGCCGCCGATGCGCGGATGCAAGATGACGAAATAGGATCCCATCGCCACCGGAAAGAACGCAAACAGACCGGAAGCGAACGAGCCGATCGCGGCGCTCAGCCCGGTGACGACAATGACGCAGAGCGTCACGACGCCGGCGCGCCAGACGAGATCGTCCACAGTCAATTTCACACGGCTGATCGCACCGTCGGCGCGAAAGCCGCGGCCGGCGAGAATCGCCATTGGAAAGACCACCGCATTCAACAGCGCAGCGCTCGCTGCGCTCCAATCCACCAGCCGTGTCAGCGCGGCGCAGCCAAACCACACCAGCAGAGCCAGCCCCAGGCTGACCGCGAGCGAACGCCGTTGCGCCAGCACGGCATAAGTGAGCGCGAAAATCCCGCACACGGCATTCGATACCATGCTGCCGACCGCGCTTTGTGCGACGAACGCCGGCGGATGTTCCATAGCCAGAATGATCATGGCGGCGCCGCCTGCCGTCGGCAGCGACGCGATCAAGGCGCCGACGAACGGCCCCGAGCGCTCGACCACCACCGAGGCCGCCACCACGATGGTCGCGGTCATCGCGATCTTCAGCAGCAGGCCGAGCAGGAACGCCAGTTCGGGCGACATCGTCATTTCGTCATCGAACGCTGGCGCACGAAATAGAGCAGCAGGTTGCAGCCGAGCGAGACCGCGAGCGTCAGCGACAGCGCTGCCGGCGAGCCGAGGCGGTCGGCGGTCAGATGGAGCACGACAACGGCAATGCCGAATCCGCCGAGCCCGATCACGGCATTGGCCATCACCGCCGCCGTGGCCGGCCCGCCGACGCGGTGATGCAGAATGATCATGATGCTGGTGAGCACGATCGGAAACACCGCCAGATTGCCGCTCGCGGTCGGCCCGATGCGGAAGCTCAGCGTGACCACCGTCCCGACCAGCAAGGCCACCATCGCCGCGCGCAGCACGAGGTCGTACCAGCGCGTCGTGACGCGCGGCATCGGCGCGTGGCGCAACGGCGCCGACAGCCAAAATGCCAAGCCGATCGTGACGGCGTTGAGCGCGATCGCCGTGGCAAGCGTCCAGGCGACCGCCCCGCTCGCCCAGGTCAGCGCAAACCAGGCCGCGAAGGCGCCGGCCAGACTGACCGACAGGTTGCGCTTTTGCGCGAGCAACGCGTAGGTCAGCGCGAACACGACGTTGAAGGCATTGGTGACCAGGCTGCCGAGCGCGCTTTGCGCGATGAAATGCGCGTCGTGGTCGAGCGCCAGAAAGATGTAAACCGGCCCGGCGCTGATCGGCAGCGTCGCCACCAGCCCGCCGACCAGCGGACCGGCGCGCTCGGCCGTGATCGTCGCCGCCAGCAGAAACGCCGCGGTGACGGCCATTTTGACGATGAGCATGAGCGCGAAATAAAGATCGGGGGACATTAAATTCCAGATACCCGCGCCATCGTCACCGCGACCGGCGGACCGGCCTTTATGGTCTGGTACACCACGCAATAGCGTTCGGTGAGCTTGAGCAATTGGTCGAGCCGGTCCTGTGGCGCATCGGTGTCGAGATCGAAGCGCAGGCGGATATTGGCGAAACCGACGGGCGCGTCCTTGGCGACGCCAAGCGTGCCGCGGAAATCGAGATCGCCTTCCGCCGACACTCGGCCCGATTTGAGCGGAATATCGAGCGCGGTCGCCACCGCCTTCAGCGTGACGCCGGCGCAAGCGACCAAGGCTTCGAGCAACATGTCGCCCGAACACAATTCGAGCCCGGAGCCGCCGGTCGCCGGATGCAGGCCCGCGACGGCGAGGGCGCGCCCGGTCCCGATCTTGCAGGCGACATTGGTATCGTCGAGCGTGCCCTTGGCCTTCAGCGTGACCACGGCGGCGTGCGGATCGCTGCGATAGCGATCCTTGATCGGCGCCTGCAGGGCGCGCAGTTCGTTGGCATCCATTGTGACCTCCGTATGTATCGTCATTCCGGGACGTCGCGCAGCGGCGGACCCGGAATCCATACTCCGCAGCGCAGGGGTTATGGATTCCGGGCTCGCGGCCTACGGCCGCGCCCCGGAATGACAACTAATTTGGCGTCAGCACCACGCGGCCGACCACCTTGCCGGCGCGCAGTTGATCCATCACCGCGTTGACGTCGTCGAGCCGGCGCGTGGTCACCGGCACATCCGGCAGCCCGGTGCGGCGGACCAGCTCCATCAATTCGGTCATCTCCGGCACGCTGCCGACATAAGACCCCTGGATCGTGAGCGCCCGCATCGGGATCGGCGGCAGCGACACCGTGAGATCGCCGCCATAGAGTCCGACGATGATATATTTGCCGCCCTTAATCAGGCTGTCATAGCCGAGCCGCGCCGATTGCGACGATCCGACCAGGTCGATCACCGCCCAGGCGCCACCCTTGGTGAGCGTCTTGATCTGCTCGACCGTATCGGCCGTCTTGCCGTCGACCACCGCCGCGGCGCCCGCCCGCTTGGCGGCATCGCGCTTGGCCGGATCGATATCGACGACGATGGCACTGTGACCGCCCATCGCCTTGTGCAGAGCGAGACACATCAGCCCGAGCCCGCCGGCGCCGATGATCACCGTCGGCTCGCGCTTGAGCGTCGTCACCTTCTTCAAGGCGCCGAAGGTGGTGACGCCCGAGCAGGCGAGCGGCGCGGCGCGTTCCGGCGGCAGATCGCCGATGTCGAACAGATAGCGCGGGTGCGGCACCATCAGGTAATCGGCATACCCGCCGTTGCTGAACACACCGAGGCTGCGCATGGCCATGCAGAGGTTGTCCTCGTTGCGCCGGCAGGCCGCGCAGTTGCCGCAGCCGATCCACGGATCGGCGAGCATACGGGCCCCGAGCTTCACGCCAGTGGCGTCGGGGCCGAAGGCCACCACTTCGCCGACGTTCTCGTGCCCGAGCGTCACCGGCAGCTTCATGCCGCGATCCTGCAGGCTCATGCGGTTGCCCCCGCCGAGGTCGAAATAGCCGTCGGCGAGATGCAGGTCGCTGTGGCAGACCCCGGCGGCCAAGACCTTGAGCAGAACCTCGGTGCCCTTCGGCTGCGGCGTCGGCTGCTGGTTGAGCTGCAAGGGCTGTCCGCAAACGCAGACCTGGAACATACGCATTGGCGTCTCTCTCCCGAATCGTTTCGAACGCTGGCGGACTTCTGCCGACGGCGCAGGGAACCATACCCGGCGCCGTTCGTCACGGTGCAGGCGGCCGGCGCTTTCGCAGTTGCAATATGCCGAAAAAATGGCCGCCGCCCGCGCCCCTGCCGGCCTAAACGAATATCTTTGCCGGGAGCGGGTGACTTGAACGCCGCACTCCGCTATCCCGATGCCCCCATGGCCTCGCTCGCCCTCGAAACCGGTACGCATCCAGGACCCGAGTATCCGAACCGGAACTCGGGCGAATTGATCGACTTCCGTGCCGTCGCCGCCGACCTGGAAAGCCTCGCCGAAACCCACAGCGGCGGCGGGCGCGAATTGCGTTCCGCGCTGGCGCAGCGGCTGAAGGCCGCCCTCATCGAAGGCCGCGCCAAGGCCGAGCAACTTTTGCTCAAGGACCGGCACGGGCGGGCTTGCGCCGAGCGGCTGTGCCGGCTGGAAGACGAAATCATCCGGCTGCTGTTCGAATTCGCGCGCAAGCATCTTTACCCGTCGCAGAATCCGTCCGAGGCCGAGCACATGGCGGTGATCGCCACCGGCGGCTACGGCCGCGGGCTACAGGCGCCCGGTTCCGACATCGATCTATTGTTCCTCTTGCCCTACAAGCAGACCGCCTGGGGCGAGTCGATCGCGGAAGCGATTCTCTATTGCCTGTGGGACACCGGNNACCGCCATCCTGGAAGCGCGCTTCCTGCTCGGCGACCAGCAGCTGTTCGACGAACTGGTGAAACGCTTCGACAACGAAGTGGTGCGCAACACCGCCACCGAATTCGTCGCCGCCAAGCTCGCCGAGCGCGAGGATCGTGTCCGCCGCTCGGGACAATCGCGCTACCTGGTCGAGCCGAACGTCAAGGACGGCAAAGGCGGCTTGCGCGATCTCCATACCTTGTTCTGGATCGCCAAGTACGTCTACCGCGTGCGCGAGCCGGACGAGCTGATCAAGCGCGGCGTGTTCGACAAGCAGGAATATCAGCTGTTCCGCCGCTGCGAGGATTTCCTCTGGTCGGTGCGCTGCCACATGCATTTCGTCACCGGCCGCGCCGAGGAGCGGCTGTCGTTCGACATCCAGCGCGAGATCGCCGTGCGGCTCGGCTACACCGAGCATCCCGGCCAGCAGGACGTCGAGCGCTTCATGAAGCATTACTTCCTGATCGCCAAGGACGTCGGCGATCTCACCGCCATCCTGTGCGCGGATCTGGAGGACAGCCACGCCAAGAGCGTGCCGGTCTTGAGCCGCGTGATGGCGAAGTTCCGGCCGCTGAAGCGGCGCAAGCTCGCCGAAAGCGACGACTTCATCGTCGACAAGAACCGCATCACGGTTGCCGCCGCCAATGTGCTCAAGCGCGATCCGGTCAACCTGATCCGCGTCTTCTATCTGGCGCAGAAGCACAATCTCGCTTTCCATCCCGACGCCATGCGCGCGATCACCCGTTCGCTCAAGCTGATCGACGCCAAGCTACGCGACGACAAGGAAGCCAACAGACTGTTCCTGGAAATCCTCACCTCCAAGAACGACCCGGAAACCGTGCTGCGGCGGATGAATGAAGCCGGCGTGCTCGGCCATTTCGTGCCGGCCTTCGGCAAGATCGTCGCCATGATGCAATTCAACATGTACCACCACTACACGGTGGACGAGCATCTGTTGCGCTGCATCGGCATCTTGCGCGAGATCGAAACCGGCGGCAGCAAGGACGCGCCGCTCGCCAACGATTTGATTCATAAGCTGCTGCCCGGCAACCGCACCGTGCTCTACGTCACGCTGTTCCTGCACGACATCGCCAAGGGCCGCATCGAGGATCATTCGATCGCCGGCGCGCGCGTGGCGCGGCGGCTCTGCCCGCGGCTGGGCTTCTCCCCGGCCGACACCGAGACCGTCGCCTGGCTGATCGAGAATCATCTGGTGATGTCCAGCGTGGCGCAGTCGCGCGACCTGTCCGACCGCAAAACCATCGAGAACTTCGCCGCGGTGGTGCAGTCGGCCGAACGGCTAAAGTTATTGGCGATCCTCACGACCGCCGATATCCGCGCGGTCGGCCCCGGCGTGTGGAACGGCTGGAAGGCGCAGTTGCTGCGCACGCTTTATTACGAGACCGAGCCGGTGCTCACCGGCGGATTCTCGGAAGTCAATCGCGCCCAGCGCGTCGCCATGGCGCAGACCGAATTCCGCGAGGCGATGACGGATTGGCCGGCGGATCGGCTGGAGCGCTATGTCGCGAAGCACTACGCGCCCTATTGGCTCAAGGTCGATTTGCCGCACAAGATCGAGCACGCCAATTTCTTGCGCGCGGCCGAGGATGCCGAAAAATCGCTTGCCACCACCATCGGCTACGACAGCGGCAACGTGACCGAATTGACCGTGCTGGCGCCCGACCATCCCTGGCTGCTGTCGATCATCGCCGGCGCTTGCGCCATGGCCGGCGCCAATATCGTCGACGCGCAGATATTCACCACCACCGACGGGCGCGCGCTCGACACCATTTCGCTGTCGCGCGAATTCGAGCGCGACGAGGACGAGAAGCGGCGCGCCGATCGCATCGCCGATTCGATCGAGAAGGCGCTGCGCGGCGAATTGCGGCTGCCCGACACGGTGGGAACGCGCGCCGCCCCCAAGGGCCGCATCAAGGCCTTCGCCCTCGAGCCCACGGTCGTCGTCAACAACCAGTGGTCGCACCGCTACACCATGGTGGAAATCACCGGCCTCGACCGTACCGGCCTGCTCTATGAGATGACCGCGACGTTGTCGAAGCTCAACCTCAACATCGCCTCCGCCCACGTCGCCACCTTCGGCGAGCGGGTAGTGGACGTGTTCTACGTGACCGACTTGATGGGCGCGCAGATCACCTCGCCGACCCGCCAGGCCGCCATCAAGCGCGCGCTGATCCCCTTGTTCACGGCGCAGGAAGCGGAAGCCAAACACGGCAAAGCCCAAAGCGACGCCAAGGCGTAACCTCGGCCCGCAGCATTTTATGGGCGCATGATCTTTACCGAAAACCGGTTCCCGCTTTTCCGGATCATGCGCTAGACGAGGCGCGATGAAAAATTCCCCCGTTGCCATTGTCGGTCTTGGGCTTATGGGCGAAGTCTACGCCAAGCGGCTGCTCGACGCCGGAATCCCCGTCGTTGGGTTCGACATCGACCCGGCCCGGCGCGCGCGCCTGAACGAGATAGGCGGGCGCGCCGTAAACAGCATCGCCGAACTGGCAGCGCCGGCGCGCTGCATCATCATCGCCGTGTTCAATACCGATCAGGTCGCGGACGTGATCGAGAACCATCTGTTGCCGGCGCTCGGCGACGGCTCGAACAAGATCGTGCTGTGCATGAGCACCTGCGATCCCGATCAGGTGGCGGCGCTGGCCGCCCGCGTGATGCCGCGCGGCATCCGCTACCTGGATGTGCCGGTGTCCGGCACCAGCGAGCAGGTGCGGCGCGGCAACGGCGTCGCCTTGATCGGCGGCGACAGCGCGATCGCCGGCGAGGTTACCGATGTGTTTGACGCGCTGTTCGCGCGCCGTTTCCACGTCGGAAAGATCGGCGACGGCGCCCGCGCCAAACTGGCGGTCAATTTGATCCTCGGCCTGAACCGTCTCGCTTTGGCCGAGGGCCTCGTCTTTGCCGAGCGGCTCGGGCTCGATCCGGCCGCTTTCCTCGAGGTGGCGCGCGGCTCGGCCTCCTACTCGCAGGTGATGGAGACCAAAGGGCCGAAAATGGTAAGCGGCGATTTCTCGCCGGAAGGCCGCGCCAAGCAGACCCTGAAGGACGTTCAACTTATGCTCGGTCAGGCAGCCGGCGTCGGGCAAAAGCTGGCGATGCTCGAAGTGCACGCCGCGGTGCTGGAAGCCTGCGTCCGCGCCGGCGAAGCCGATTTGGATAACAGCGTCATCATAGAAGAAGTCCGGCGCCGAGGGGCGAAACCTTGAGCGGCACGGCAACATCAAAGGGAGGACGTCATGAAGAAGCTTTTTCTCGCGTTCGCGGCTGCACTGCTTGTGAGCGCCGGCATCTGTAATTCCGCGTCGGCGCAGGAATGGCCGCAACGCACGATCCGCATCGTCGTTTCGTTCGGACCGGGCGGCGGCGCCGATATCATCGGCCGCATTCTGGCGGACTCGCTGCAAAGCAAACTCGGCCAGCCGGTGATTGTCGAAAACAAGCCTGGCGCGGGCGGCATCCTGGGCAATGACGTGGTCGCCAAGGCCACGCCCGACGGCTAAACGCTCGGCATCATGACCGCGGGCCAGATCATCGCCGCGGTAACCAAGAAGAACATGCCCTACGACACCAACGCCGCTTTCGCCCCAGTCGGCCAGGTCGCCACCGCCAGCCTGATGATCGTGACGCGTCCGGATTTCCCGGCCAGCAACGTCAAGGAACTGGTCGCCTACGCCAAGGACCATCCCGGCAAAGTCGTGTTCGCCAGCCCGGGCTTTGCCGCCACCCAGCATTTCGCCGGCGAAATGTTCAAGCAGATCGCGAAAGTAGACCTGCTGCATGTCCCGTACAAGACATCGCCGGAAGCCATCAACGCCGTCCTCGGCAAGCACGCCGACATTTTGTTCGACACGGTGTCGGCCCTGATCGGGCAGGTGAAATCCGGCCAGCTCAAGGCTCTGGCGGTCACCGGCAAGGACCGCTTTCCCGCCGTGCCGGACGTGCCGCCCGCCGCCGATTCGGGCGTGTTGCCCGGCTACGATGTCACCACCTGGTACAGCGTGTTCGCGCCGCGCGGCACGCCGCCGGCGATCGTCGCCAAGCTGAACAAGACGCTCAACGAAAGTCTTGCCGACGAGGCCGTGAAGAAGCGCATGGCCGCGGTCGGCGTCGTGGTCAAGACTTCGACGCCGGACCAGTTCGGCCAATTCCTGGCGAGCGAATACAAGCGCTGGAATGAAGTGCGCGAGGCCGCCAACATTCCACAGCAATAAATCGCGCCCGCTGCGCCATCGAAAGGAAGCAAGCAATGGACGAGAAAGATCAGCACGAGCGCGGCCTGAAGCTGCGCATCAATATGTTCGGCCGCGAGGCCGTCGAAAAGCGCATGAGCGCCTTCGGCGAGTTCGGCAAACCGCTGCAGCACATCATCAACGCCTATGCCTATGGCGACGTCTGGAGCCGCACGGCGTTGCCGCCGGCGACCAAATCGCTGGTCATGGTCGGCATGATGGCGGCGGCCGGGCATCCGAGCGAATTGCGGGTTCATCTCAACGGCGCCGTAAAGAACGGCGCCACGCCGGAGCAGATCCAGGAAGTGCTTCTACTGCTGACGCTTTATTGCGGCATCCCGGCCTCCAACGAGGCGCACCGCATCGCCGCCGAAGTGCTGCGCGAACACGGCAAATTGTGAACCCGGCCGTTTCCGCAAAGTCCCGTATTTACTCACTAATCAACGCTTAACGGCCCCTTAAACCGCCCCGTTTAGCGTGCCCGCGGGGCCGGCGGAATCACCGGCGTAGTCGAGTCGGGTCGCGATGGCGCAGGGCAACGGACGATCGGGCGCGCGCCGGGAGCCGGTGTTCGACAGCTCCCCCGAGCTGCGCGTCGACGCGGGCGACCGTCCGGGCGGCGGCGGCAAACCGCCGGCAAGAAAAAAACGGCCCCGCAAAGCGCGCAAGGCGCGCCAAAAACGCTCGCTGACCGGCCGCGCGGTCTATTGGAGCCTGGTGCTGGGGCTGTGGCTGCTCATCGGCGCGGTCGGCGTCATCGGCTGGACCGGCGCGCATCTGCCGCCGATCCAATCGCTGGAAATTCCCAAGCGGCCGCCGTCGATCCAGATCGTGGACGCCAACGGCCGTACGCTCGCCACCCGCGGCGACAATGGCGGCGCTGTGCTGCCGCTAAAGCAACTGCCGAGCTATGTGCCGAAGGCCTTCATCGCCATCGAGGATCGGCGCTTCTACGAGCATTACGGCGTCGACCCCTGGGGCATCGCGCGTGCCGCCGTCGCCAACATCCTGTACCGCGGCGTGGCGCAAGGCGCCTCCACCATCACGCAGCAATTGGCTAAAAATCTCTTCTTAACTCAAGAGCGTACCATCCATCGCAAGCTGCAGGAGGCGATGCTCGCGATCTGGCTGGAGCGCAAATTCTCCAAGACGCAGATTCTCGAACTGTATCTCAACCGCGTTTACTTCGGCGCGGGCGCCTATGGCATCGAACAGGCTGCGCAGCGCTATTTCGGCAAGCCTGCCAAGGAGATGAGCCTTCCGGAGGCCGCCCTGCTCGCCGGCTTGGTGAAGTCGCCTTCCCGTCTTGCGCCGACGCGCAATTTCGACGGCGCCGAGCAACGCGCGCATATCGTGCTCGCCGCCATGGCCTCGCTCGGCTTCATTTCGTCATCTAGCGAGAAGATCGCGCTCGCGCATCCGCCGCACATTGCAGCGCAGGCCGGCAACGGCTCGATCAACTATGTCGCCGATTGGGTCATGGACGCGATCAACGACGTGCTCGGCCATGTCGACGAGGACCTGGTGGTGCGGACCACGATCGATAGCAGCCTGCAGGCGGGCGCCGAGCAGGCGCTCACCGAAGAACTGGCGCAGAAGGGCGACAAGAACGGCGTCAGCCAGGGCGCGCTGGTGGCGATGACGCCGGACGGCGCGGTGCGCGCCATGATCGGCGGCCGCAACTACGGCGAAAGCCAGTTCAACCGCGCGGTCGCCGCCAAGCGCCAGCCCGGCTCGGCCTTTAAGCCGTTCGTCTATCTCACCGCGCTTGAACATGGCTTGACGCCCGACAGCGTGCGCGTCGACGCCCCGATCAAGATCAAAGGCTGGCAACCGGAAAACTACGGGCACGAATATTACGGGCCGGTCACGCTCACCAAGGCGCTGGCGCTATCGCTCAATACGGTATCGGTGCGTCTGACCATGGAATTTTCGCCCGCGGCGGTGATCCGCACCGCCTACCGGCTCGGCATCGCCTCAAAGCTCGAACCCAACGCCTCGATTGCGCTCGGCACCTCGGAAGTCTCGCCGCTTGAATTGGTCAGCGCCTATGCGCCGTTCGCCAATGGCGGGCTGGCGGTGGTGCCGCACGTGATCGAGCGCATCGTCGCCGGCAACGGCAAGCTGCTCTATGCGCACAACGATCAGCCGCTCGGCCGCATCGTCGACGCCCGCTATGTGGCGATGATGAATGAGATGATGCAGCAGACTTTGGCGATCGGCACCGCGCACAAGGCGGCGCTGCCAGGCTGGCCGGCGGCCGGCAAGACCGGCACCTCCCAAGATTTCCGCGATGCCTGGTTTGTCGGCTACACCGCCCATCTCGTCACCGGCGTCTGGCTCGGCAATGACGACGGCACGCCGACCAAGAAAGTCACCGGCGGCGGGCTGCCGGTGGAAATCTGGAGCCGTTTCATGCGCGGCGCCCATCAAGGCGTTCCGGTCGCCGCCCTGCCCGGCCCGCCGGCCGGCGGAATGTTCTCCGGATTGTTCAGCAGCAATGCGCCGGCCACTACGGACGGTAGCGCGCCGGTGCCGCCGGCACCCATCCAATCGGCCCGCAATACGCCGGGCGCGCGCGGTTCCAGTCTCGACGGCTGGCTGCTCGATAATCTGTTCGGGCGCGCCAGAAATTAGTGCCGCGCCGCCGCTCGCGCGCGCAGCGCGCGCGTCAAAATCCATAAGCCCAACGTCGCGCAGCCCATCCCCGCCACCGCGCCGGCCAGCGGCCACGCGCTGGTGCCGAGCAGCGCGCCGACCGCAGCCCCGCACAGCGCCGCCAAACTTTGCTGCACGAAGCCGAGCAATGCGGAGGCCGCGCCCGCCCGCTCCGGAAACGGCGTCATGGCGCCGGCGATCGACTGAGGCAGCACCATGCCGAGTCCGGCGAGATAAAGTGCCATCGGCAACACCAGCGAGGCGGCCGAAGTCAGCCCAAACGCAACTGCCAACAACATCGCGAGCCCGCCGGCCGCCATCGCCGCCGCGCCGACGCCGAGCGTCGAGTCGACGCCGTGCCGCATCACCAGCCGCGCCGCCAACGTCGTGCCGACCATGTAGCCGACCGAACCGATCGCGAAGGCGACGCCGAATTGGATTGGCGACTGCCCGTAGAGATATTGCAGCACGAAGGAAGAGCCGGAGATCCAGGCGAACAGTCCTGCAAAGCTGGTCGAGGCGAGACCGAGATAAGCGAGGTAGGCGCCATTGCGCGCCACCACGCGATAGGACCTAAGCATGGTGGCCGGCGAGACCGGCTCGGCCGCGCGCAAAGCGAGCGTTTCCGGCATCAACGGCCAGACGATCGCCGCGCCGAGCAAGCCGCCGCCGACCAGCGTGAAAAAAACCGAGCGCCAGCCGAAGCCGGTCTGCAGCACGCCGCCGACGAGCGGCGCCAGCACCGGCGCCAGCGCCATCACCGCGCCGATCAGCGACAATTCACGGCCCGCGCGCGCGCCGGAATACAGATCGCGCACGATGGCGCGCGCCAGCACGATGCCGCCGGAGCCGCCGAGCGCCTGCAGCGCGCGCGCCGCGATCAGCATTTCGATCGAGGTCGAGAGCGCGCAAGCGAGACTCGCCGCACAATAAAGCGCCATCGCGCCCATGAGCACCGGCTTGCGGCCGTGCCGGTCGGCCAGCGGACCGTAGAAAATCTGCCCGACAGCGAAACCGATCAGATAGGACGAGATGGTGAGCTGCACCTGCGCGGTCGAGGCGCCGAGCAGCCGCGCGATGTCCGGCAGCGACGGCAGATACATGTCGGTGGTGAGCGGCCCGATCGCGCTCAACGCCGCCAGCAGAACCGTCAGCGCAAAAGTGCCGGGACGCAGCATGGACGGGTGACTACAGCAAGTGCGCGCGCCGCGCCAGCGCCTCACGGCATGGCTGTCAATCGCTCTGCACGCCGTACCGGTGCAGATCGGCACCGTGGGCGTCGAGCCAGGACTTGGCGCGCGCGACGTGCGGGCAGATGCGCTCGACCACGCGCCAGAACCGCCGCGAGTGGTTCATCTCCACCAGATGAGCGGCCTCGTGCGCCGCGAGATAGTCGAGCACGAACGGCGGCGCGAAGATCAGCCGCCATGAATACGACAATACGCCGGTGGTCGAGCATGAGCCCCAGCGGCTCGACGGATCGCGGATCGACACGCGCTTGATCGTGACGCCGAGCGTTTCGGCCGCGCGGGCGCTGGCGGCCTCGAGGTCGCTTTTGACCTCGCGCTTGAGAAAATCGGACACCCGGCGCGCGACATGCGGTTCGGCGCCGGCGACGCAGAGCAGCATTTCGCCCGCTTCGCCGGCTTCGACCCAGACCGTGCCGCGCTGCCCGCGCCGGTGCACGATGCGGTGATCGACGCCGCGCAGCGGGATCGTCGCGCCATGCGCGAAAGGCGCCGGTTCGGGCAGGCGGCCGAGCCGCGCCGCGATCCAGCCGCCGTGCTTCTGGGCGAATTCGTGCGCCTGCTTCAGGCTGCCGCGCGGCGGCATGGTGAGCACCACTTCGCGCGTGACGGAGTGGATGCACAGCGTGTAGCGCCGCGCCTGCCGGTGGCGGCGCACGCGCACCAGATAGATTTCACGCTCGAAGGTAATGCTGATGGCCGGCGGCTCGCTCGGCCGGCGATAAAGCAGCGCGCGCAGTGGCATTCGTAAAGTCCGCGGAATCGCAAATCGTCGCGGAAATAGTGCCATATTCACAGCCATTCGCCACGCGGTTTTGCGCGGCCGGAAATGCCGCTGCTACGCAAGGGCTTACGCTGTCACAAACGGCCGTCGGCGTGGCGCGGCGGCAAAATGCCGATCCTCAGCGCGCGGACACCGCTTTGGCGGGACCGCGTTGCGCACCGCGCCCGCCGTTATGCGACAGCACGAAATCGGAGATGCGTGGGGCAATTTCGGCGCGAAAGCGCGAGCCGTTGAATACGCCGTAGTGGCCGACCGCCGGCTGCAGATAATGCGCCTTGTCCTCGGCCAGAATATTCGGGCACAAAGTATGCGCGGCCTCGGTCTGCCCGACCGCGGAAATATCGTCGTGCTCGCCTTCGACCGTCAGCAGCGCGACGCGCTTGATCTGCGAGGGATCGATGCGGCGGCCGCGATGGGTCATTTCGCCCTTAGGCAGCGCATGGCGGATGAACACCGTATCGACGGTCTGCAGATAGAACTCGGCGGAGAGATCCATGACCGCGAGATATTCGTCGTAGAATTCGCGGTGCTTTTGCGCCGAGTCGCCGTCGCCCTTGACCAGATGCGTGAACAGATTGCGGTGCGCCTCGATGTGGCGGTCCAGATTCATGCTCATGAAGCCGTGCAGCTGCAAAAATCCCGGATAGACGTCGCGCATGAAGCCGGGATGCGGGAACGGCACCTTGGTGATGACGTGGTTGCGGAACCACTCGATGCCGCGATCTTCCGCAAGCTTGTTGACCGCATTGGAATTGATGCGGGTGTCGATCGGCCCGCCCATCAGCACCATGGAATGCGGCACGTAAGGATCCTTATCGGCCTCCATGATGGAGACCGCCGCCATCACCGGCACCGAGGGCTGGCAGACCGCGATGACGTGCACGTCGCCGCCAAGCGCGTGCAGCATGGAGATGACGTAGTCGATGTAATCGTCGAGATCGAAACGGCCATCGGCCACTGGCACCATGCGCGCGTCGGACCATTCGGTGATGTAGACGTCGTGATTGGGCAGGAACGTCTCCACCGTACCGCGCAGCAGCGTCGCATAGTGGCCCGACATCGGCGCGACGATCAGCAGTTTCGGCTGCGGGCGGCGCGGCGCGCGCGCGAAGGCGCGTTCGAAATGCAGAAGCTTGCAGAAAGGGCGCTCCCAGACGGTCGTGATGTGCACCGGTATGTGCTCGGCGCCGACCGTCACTTGATCGAGGCTCCATTCCGGACGGTGGTAGCGGCGGGTGGAGCGCTCGAACAACTCGGCCGCGGCGGCGACCGACTTGCCATAGGTGGTATGCGCGAACGGATTGGCCGGGTTCTTGAAGAAAAGCCGGGTGGCGTCGGCGATGGCGCGCGACGGATTGAGCGCGGCGTGGCCCATCTCGTAGAGCCAATACATCGGCGTCGACAGCAAAATGCCGTTGTCACCGGGCAGCGTGGCTGCCCCGTCGAACTCGCCAATTGGCATAGACTTCGTCCCCGGCTCTTGCTGCGCCGCAGCACCGTGTCGCTTTTCCGTCATATCGTCAACATAGCGATAAGTCCTTCGCATCCGGTTTATGCCCGGAAATAAGCTCGTAACCTACCGAAAATAAAGGACTTTTCGGGTTATTCACCAGTCTGCAGGAGCGAGCCCTGCGCCCGCGCGCTCTGCAACAGCTTCAGGAAGGCAAACGACGCAGCCGCGAACAGCACGACGTTGAACGCGAAAGCTTCCAGCATCAGGTCGGCGCGGAATACGTGATCAATCAGCAGCGCGCGCATGCCTTCGAATACGTAGGTAGGCGGCAGCGCCCACGCAACAACTTGCAGGAAGCCGGGCAGCACCGTGACCGGATAGTAGACGCAAGTCAGCGGCAGGAACAGGAACATGATGGTCCAGGCCATGCTTTCCGCACCCAAGCCGTTGCGCAGCAACAGGCCGGCGACAAAAATACCGATCGCCCAACTGGTCAGGATCAGGTTGAGAAAGAACGCGGCGAGCGCGAAGCCGAGCGACCATAAGTTGAAACCGAAAAAGAGAATCGCGAGCAGCGTCACCGGGATCATGCCGATCAGCAATCGCACCACGCTCATGATCATCAGGGCGGCGATGAATTCCACCGGGCGCAGCGGCGACATCATGAGATTGGCGAGATTGTGCGCGTACATCTCCTCCAGAAACGAAATCGAGAAGCCGAGCTGGCCGCGAAACAGAATGTCCCACAACAGCACCGCGCCGATGAAGACCCCGGCCGTGCGCACGAACGGCCCGCCATTCTGCGACACGTAGAGCTGCAGGAAGCCCCACATCAGCATCTGCACGGTCGGCCAATAGATCAGGTCGAGCACGCGCGGCCAGGACGAGCGCAGCAAATACCAGTAGCGGCGCACCATGGCGCGCACGCGATTGAACGAGAAGTCGAGGCCGGTGTCGCTGCCTTTCATCGCGCCACCTCGCGGTGGCCGCCGCGGCCGCGCGCGACATCGAGGAACACGTCCTCCAGGGTCTCGCGCCCATAGCGGTCGAGCAGGCGGGCCGGCGTGTCGTCGTCCTCGATGCGCCCCTGCTTCATGATGATGACGCGTTCGCACAACCGCTCGACCTCGGTCATGTTGTGCGAAGCGAGCAGCACGGTCGCGCCCTGCGCATGGCGATAGCGGTCGAGCCGGCCGCGCACCCAGTCGGCGGTATCGGGATCGAGCGACGCCGTCGGCTCGTCGAGCAGCAAGACTTCGGGGCGGTTGAGCAGTGCCTTGGCGAGCGCGACGCGGGTCTTCTGGCCGGCCGACAGCTTGCCGGTCGGCCGGTCGAGGAACTCGGCGAGATCGAGATCGGCGGCGAGGTCGGCGATGCGCTCGTCGATATCGGCCACCGCATAAAGCTGCGCGAACACCGACAGGTTTTGCCGCACGGTGAGCCGCATCGGCAGCGCCACATAGGGGCTTTCGAAATTCATCCGGTGCAGCACGCGATAGCGCTCTTTCGGCATCAGCGCGCCCAGCACCGTGGCCGTGCCGGAGGTCGGCGTGACCAGGCCCATGATCATCGCGATCGTCGTGGTCTTGCCGGCGCCATTGCCGCCGAGCAGTCCGGTGATCGAGCCCGGCGCCAGGCGAAACGAAATGCCATCGACCGCCGCCACGGTCTTGTAGCGTTTGACCAGGCGATCGACGGTAATGGCTGACGTAATCTGCGCGTCCATTATGGCGCAAGATGTGCCGCTCCGCCGCGGGAAGCGCAAGCCCCGCCAATCTGCGAATGCGCTTCAATGCGGCGGATAGAGCCCCTAGACTGCCCGCCATGCCCTCGCTCGGCTTTGCCCAGGATCATCCGCGCCGCAATGTGCGGCTCGACACCCTCGTCCGGCTGCGCTGGCTCGCCGTTATCGGCCAGACGACCGCGGTGCTGGTGGTCAACTACGGGCTCGATTTCACGCTGCCGATCTGGGCCTGCCTTTCCGTCATCGCGCTGTCGGCGTGGCTCAACGTGGCGCTGCGCCTGCGCTTTCACATGACGCAGCGGCTGGAGCCCGACCGCGCCGCCTGGCTGCTGGCCTTCGACATCGCCGAACTCGCTGTTCTGCTGTACCTGACCGGCGGGCTGCAGAATCCCTTCGCCTTCCTGTTCCTCGGCCCGGTGCTGCTGTCGGCGACCGCGCTGCCGCCGCGTTTCACGCTGATGCTCGGCGCCTTCGCGGTGGCCTGCGCGACCGTTCTGGTGTTCGCGCATTATCCGCTGCCCTGGGACAGCGACGACCCGCTGCAGCTGCCGCCGATCTACATGATCGG
>PMAF01000253.1 GCA_003152455.1 Hyphomicrobiales bacterium | reverse complement strand
AAGACGCGTGGCGGGGTGGCGACGCATTAGGCGGCGATACCGGACGGTAGCAAAAAATCTGAAAACGAAACCTAGTCCTTTTTCAGCTTTTGCAGCAGCTGCAGGATGCGCCCATCGGCCAGCACGACTTCCAGGCCGAGCATCAGGTCACGTGCGATGCCGTAAGCCAGCGCGGCTGTGCCGCCGGCATTGGTGGAGAGGTTGCCGCCGATGGTGCAGCGTCCCTCGGCGCCGAGCGACAGCGGGAACAGTCGATCGACATCAGCGGCGGCAGCTTGCGCCTTCGCCAGCACCACGCCGGCCTCGCAGGTCATGGTGTTGGAGGCCGGATCGACCTCGCGGATTTTGTCGAGGCGGGTAAGCGAGAGGAGCAACTCGCCGTCGAGCGGAATCTGTCCACCGACCAGACCGGTATTTCCGCCCTGCGGCACCAGTGGCGTTCCGGTCTCGTTGGTGAGCTTGAGGATTGCCGCTACCTCGCCCCGACCGAGCCGGGCCGCAGCAGCATCGCCGAGCGCCCTTGATAGAAGCCGCGGCCTTCGACCAGGAACGGCGCGAGCACGGCCGGATCGGTGACGGCGTATTTCTCGGCGACGATGGCCGCGAAGCGCGACAGCAGTTCGGAAGCGGGTGCGCGGTTACCGGTAGACTTCATACTAAGACACCCGCCCGAACGATCAGAGGATTCGCATCAGCGCAAGGCCGCCGGTCACGATCACGAAGATGACGGCAGTCGAGCCGAGCACCGTGGTGATGTGCCGCCAGCCAAGCCCGATGATGGTCTTGATTGAGGTGCCGAGACCGAGCGCGCCGATCGCCAGCAGCATCCCCCAGGTCGAGGCTTCAACCAGCGCGCTCTTGATCGGTGCATAGATCGGCAGCAGTGACGGCACCCATGGCATGGCGCTGTTGATGGCGCAGAGCACCAGAAAGACGATGGCGAACACCGGCACCGGCACCCGCGCTTCGCCGTGCTTGAGGCCCATGCGGGTGAAATACCAGCTCACGCCCAGCACCACCGGCAGCAGCAGGAACACGCGGAACAGCTTGACGATCACCGCCGTGTTGCCGACCGCGTTCGAAACGGCGTAGCCGGCGCCGACCACCTGGGCGACGTCATGAATGGTGCCGCCCAGCATCACGCCGGTGGTCTGCGGGTCGAAGCCGAGCAGGATGCAGATCGGCGGATAGACCAGCATGGCCAGCGTGGCGAGGGCATTGACCGCTACCACGACGAAGGCGATGTCCGGCCGCTTGCCGGGATAATCCGGCACGACCGTCGAGCATGCCAGCGTCGCCGAGGCGCCGCACACCGCGGTGCCAACGCCGACCAGCGCGCCGAAGCCGGGCCCGCGCCCATACCAGCGCGCGATGATAAAGCCGGACGCCACGGTCGCCACCATGGCGACGACAATCAACGCGGCCGTCTCCGCCCCAAGCGCGGCGATATCGGCAAGCCCGACACGCAGGCCCAACAGCGCCACCGCCCAGCGCAACACCGTGCGCACGCAGAATGCCATGCCGGGCTGAACCGCCGGCCGCGCGGCAATCGGATTGAGCGCGATGCCAACCACAAGCGCGATCACCATGTTGGGGATCGGCGCCACATGCGCGACATAGGGCGCGGTCACGTAGCCGATCACTGCGACGATCGCCGAGAGGACCACACCGGGGGCGTAATCGACGGCCATCGCCATGGAGGGCCGCAAGGCTTGCGAGTTTTCTGCTGGCACGAGAACTTTCCTTACTGCCGACTGACGGCGGCTTGCATGGCGGTTCGACCGCCTTTGAGGCCCGCGGCCACCGCCGCGGCGATTTGCGAAGGGGCATCGACGGCGATCACGCTGGCCGCTTCGAGCGCCTTGCGCTTTCCGGCATAGCTGCCGGTATTACCGGTCACGATGGCGCCGGCGTGGCCCATCTTTTTGCCGGGCGGCGCGGCGGCGCCGGCGATGAAGGCAACCATCGGCTTGCGCACACCTTTGGCATATTCCGCCGCCGCCTCTTCCATATCGCCGCCGATCTCGCCGACGATCACGATAGCGTCGGTGCCGGCGTCGGCATCGAGCGCTTCGAGCGCGTCGCGCGTGGTGGTGCCGAGCATGGGATCGCCGCCGATGCCGATGAAGGCGGACTGGCCGAGGCCGGCGCGGGTCAGGTTGAGGCAAACCAGCGTGCCGAGACTGCCGCTGCGCGAGATCACGCCGACGCGGCCGGGCTTGAATACGGATGGCACGAAGGCCGGCATGATGCCGACAAAGCATTCGCCCGGCGTCACCAGCCCGGCGGTGTTGGGACCGACGACGCGGGTGCCGTGCTTTGCCGCCGCGGCATGGATCGCCATCACGTCCTGCGCCGGAATGTGCTCGGTGAGTACGATGAGGAGCTTGATGCCGGCCTGCGCCGCCGACACCGCGGCCTCCTTGGCCATCGGCGGCGGGATGAACATGACGGCGACATCGGCGCCGACCGCCCGCACGGCGTCGGCGGGAGAGGCGAAGATCGGCACGCCGACATGCATCTCGCCGGCGCGTTTCGGGTTGATGCCGGCGACGACATTGGTGCTGTAGCCGATCATCTTCTCGGTCCAGAACGTACCTTGCTTACCGGTGATGCCGAGCACGACGACGCGGTCTTTTTTTCGGACGATCATTGCGCCGCCCGCACCGCCGCCTGCACGGCGTCTTCCATGAAATCGTAAGGCTCGATGCCGAGCGCGCCGCGCACCAGCGCCACTGCCTCGTCCTCGCCGGTACCGTGAATGGAGAAGAACACCGGCACCGTCGGCCTGAGCTTGGCCCAGGCCTTGATCACGCCGTCCGCCATCACGTCGGTGCGGGCGAAGGCCCCGCAGAAATTGATCACCAGGCTTTTCACGCCGGGATTGGACAGCACCAGGTCGAG
The DNA here is from genome assembly GCA_003152455.1 of Hyphomicrobiales bacterium. Taxonomy (GTDB): domain Bacteria; phylum Pseudomonadota; class Alphaproteobacteria; order Rhizobiales; family Xanthobacteraceae; genus Pseudolabrys. The sequence continues at coordinate 29,803 of PMAF01000253.1, read as the reverse complement.
CGCGATCCCCGCCTTGGTGTAGGCCTCGCCGCCGATCTCGAGGAAGTTCGCAGGCTTGCCGCCATAGTGGCGGATCACATCCATGGTGGTCATGGTAAGGCCGGCGCCGTTCGCCAGCACGCCGACATTGCCGTCGAGCTGGATGAGCTTGAGGCCTGCCTCGGCGCCGCGCCGCTCCAGGTCGGTCATCGCCGAAGCGCCACCGCCGACGGCGATATCCGCCTGCCGATAGATCGCCGCATCGTCGAGCACGAATTTGCAGTCGAGCGCGACCACGCGCCCGTCGGCGAGCAGCGCCAGCGGATTGACCTCCAGAAGCTCGGCGTCGCGCGCGCGATAAGCGGCGTGCAGCTTTTGCAAAATATCGGTGACTTGGGGTTCCGCCGCGCCGAGGTCGAGGCCGGCGAGCATGCTGGAGATATCCTTGGCCGACGGCGCCTTGTCGATATCGACGGCGAGCCGGCGGATCGCTTTCGGCTTTTCGGCGGCGATCTCCTCAATATCCATGCCGCCTTCGGTGGAGAACAGGATCAGTGGCTTGCGCAGCGTCGTGTCGTTCAGTACCGCGGCATAGAACTCGCGCACGATCTTCGCCTGCTGCTCGACCAGCAGACGCTCGACGGTGTAGTCGCCTATGCGCATGTCGAGGATTTGCCCCGCCACTTGCTCGGCTTCCTTCGGCGTATTGGCAAGCTTGATGCCGCCGGCTTTGCCGCGTTTCCCCACCGGGACCTGCGCTTTGACCACGCAGGGGCCGATCTGCGCGGCGGCCATCGCCGCCTCTTTTGCGCTCAGGCACAGGATCGCGCGCAACACCGGAATCGCGGCCGGTGCAAGCACGAGCGATTTGGCGGCGTGTTCTTCGAAGTTCATTCCACCTTCCCCCTAGCGCCCGTACTTCGCCCAATAGGCGCCGAACAGTGCGTCCTCGCTTGGCTTGTCTTCGGGGATGGTAGTGACGAGGTGGGTGATGTTGAGGAAGTTCATGTAGTTGAGGTTGTCGGTGATGGAATTGCCGCCCCAGGTGCCGCAGCCCATGCTCAGCGTGAAGTTCAGCCCGTTGTCGAAGCCGCCCCCGTTGCCGAAGGTGTGCGCCTGGTTGATCAGCACGCGCACCACGTCGGTCTGCTCGGCGAGGCGGCGCGCACGGCCCATGTCCTTGCTGTGCAGGCCGACCGAATGGCCGCGTCCCTGATGCGCGAGGATGGTATTGACGCGCGCCGCCGCGTCGTCGAAATCCTTGGCCCGGTAGACGGTGAGCACCAGCGACAGCTTCTCGCCGGAGAACGGGAAATCGCGGCCGATGCCGGTCTCCTCAACCATGAAGAATTTCTTCGATTCGGCAACCGCCGGCAGGCCGCAGCCGCGCGCAAGCACGTCAGCATCGCGCGCGATCAGCGTGCGACTCAATTTTCCGTCCGGCCACAAGGCGCGCTGGATTTGCTGCTTCTCCGTCGCCGTGGCGCGATAGCCGCCGACCCGCTCGAGTGCGGCCAGCATCGGCTCGTAGACCGCGTCGACGATGATGACGGAATTTTCCGACGAGCAGGAGGTTGAATTGTCGAAGATTTTCGAGGCGCAGATTTTGGCAGCCGCGTCATCGAAGTCGGCGGTCTCGTCGACGATCACCGGCACATTGCCGGTGCCGACGCCGATCGCCGGCGTGCCGCTGGAATAGGCGCGGCGCACGTTGTCCTGCGAGCCGGTCGCGACCACAAGATCGGCCGCCTGCATCAGCGCCTGGGTCATGTCCTTGGAGGCCGGCGGCGGAAGTATTTGAACGAGGTCCTCGGGCAAGCCGATCTTCTTCAATTCCGCGCGCATGTAATCGACCGTGCGCATCGTCGTCTTCAGGCCAGCGGGCGAGGCGGCAATGACAATCGCATTACGCCCCTTGATCGCCATCATCGCCTTGTTGACCGGTGTAGCGCCGGGATTGGTCGACGGCGTGATGGCGCATACCACGCCGACCGGCTTGGCGTATTTGACAATGCCGCGCTTCTTGTCTTCCTCGATCACGCCGACCGATTTCACCCGCAGGAGATCGCGCAAAGTGCCGAAGGTCTTGCGCTGCTTCTTGACGATCTTGTCGGGCACGTTGCCGAGCTTGGTGTCGGCAACCGCCAGCGCCGCCAGCTCCTTGGCATGCTCAAGCTTGTACAGCGACCAGGCGAGCGCGGTGACCGCCTCGTCGGTGCGCGCCTGATCGGCCTGCGCGAAAACGGCCAAGGCGGCGCGGGCGCGCCGCATCAGCTCGTCGACAACCGCCTTGGCGTTGGCATCCACCGGCGATTTCACTGCAACGGTCATCGTCGAGAACTCCGCTCAGGCGTTCTGCTGCGGCCGCATGTCTTCGCGCCGGATGCCGGCCACGACCACGGGCTTCTTCATGGCGTCGCGGCGGAACGGCTCGCCGAGCTCCTGATTGAGGATCACCTCGATGAAGGTCGTCACCCGTTTCTTTTGCGCTTCGCAGGACACGCGCAGCGCCTCGGTCAGCTCGGCGGGCGTCCTGATTTGCACGCCTTTGAGTCCACAGGCCACGGCAACCTTCGCATAGCTGAGATGCGGGTCGAGCTCGGTGCCGACGAAGTTGTCGTCGAACCAAAGGATCGAATTGCGCTTCTCGGCGCCCCATTGGTAGTTGCGGAAGACGACCATGGTGATGCCCGGCCACTCTTCGCGCGCGATCGAGCTCATCTCGTTCATGGAGATGCCGAAGGCGCCGTCGCCGGCGAAGCCCACGACCGGCGTGTCCGGATTGCCGATCTTGGCGCCGATGATAGCCGGGAAGCCATAGCCGCACGGTCCGAACAGGCCGGGTGCCAGATATTTCCGCCCCTTATCGAAAGTCGGATAGGCATTGCCGATGGCGCAATTGTTGCCGATGTCGCTGGAGATGATGGCATCCTTCGGCAGTCCGGCCTGGATGGCGCGCCAGGCCTGCCGGGCTGACATGCGGTCGGGTTCGCGCTTGCGCGCGTCCGCGTTCCAGGTGGTCCCCTCGTCATCGTCTTCGTGATCCATGCTGGAGAGAGTCTGTAGCCAGCGGGACTTGGTGGTGTGGATCAGCGCCTTGCGCTCCTCCCGGCCGGCATTGCCGGCCGAGGGCGAAAGCTGCGTCAGAATGCCTTGAGCAACCAGCTTGGCGTCGCCGCAGATGCCGACGCTGACCGGCTTGGTCAGGCCGATGCGGTCGGCATTGATATCGATCTGGATGATCTTGGCATTCTGCGGCCAGTAGTCGATGCCATAGCCCGGAAGGGTCGAGAACGGGTTGAGCCTGGTGCCGAGCGCCAGCACCACGTCGGCCTTGGCGACCAGCTCCATCCCGGCCTTCGAGCCGTTATAGCCGAGCGGACCGACGGCTAACGGATGGCTGCCTGGGAAGCTGTCGTTATGCTGGTAGTTGTTGCAGACCGGCGCATCGAGCTTTTCGGCCAGCGCGACGCATTCCTGGATCGCGTTTCCGAGCACGACGCCGGCGCCCGACAGGATGACCGGGAATTTCGCTGACGACAGCAGCTTGGCCGCTTCCGCGATCGCCTGGGCGCCGCCGGCCGGACGCTCGAATTCGATGATCGCCGGCAGGTTGATGTCGATGACTTGCGTCCAGTAGTCGCGCGGGATGTTGATCTGCGCCGGCGCCGACAGACGCTTGGCCTTGGTGATCACGCGATTGAGCACCTCGGCAACACGCGAGGGATCGCGCACTTCTTCCTGATAGCAGACCATGTCGCGGAACAGCGCCATCTGCTCCACTTCCTGGAAGCCGCCTTGACCGATTGTTTTGTTCGCCGCCTGCGGCGTCACCAGCAGCATCGGCGTATGGTTCCAGTAAGCGGTCTTGATCGGCGTGACGAAGTTGGTGATGCCTGGGCCGTTTTGCGCGATCGCCATGGCGATTTTGCCGGTGGTGCGCGTATAGCCGTCGCAGATCAGCGCGCCGTTGCCCTCGTGCGCGACGTCCCAGAACGTGATGCCGGCCTTGGGAAACAGGTCCGAAATCGGCATGAAGGCCGAACCAATGATGCCGAAAGCATGTTCGATGCCGTGCATCTGCAATACTTTCACGAAGGCTTCTTCCGTCGTCATCTTCATAGCTGCGTCCTTTTTCCGTGCTCCGCTGATTTCGTCGCGGTATTTCTTCAGTCTTTGGCCTGAAAGATATCGGCAAGTTCGGCGGCGGCGTCGCGCAGTGTCGGCAGATAACGCCGCGCGGTCTGCACTTTCATGCGGGCTTCCGGCGCCTGAATGGCGACGGCGGCGAGCAGTTCGCCATTCCTACCGATCACCGGCACCGCCATGCAAATGACGCCGGCGAGATATTCCTCGCGGTCGAACGAGACTTGCTCCTTGCGGATCTGCCGTAGTTCGGCATCGAGTCGGCCGCCTTCGGTGATCGTGTGTTCTGTAAAGCGGCGTAATTCCAAACTTTGCAGCAGGCGACGGCGGCGCGGCGTTGGTGTCAGCGCCAAGTACAGTTTGCCGATCGCGCTGCAATGCAATGGCACGCGCGAGCCGCTGGTGTATTGCAGCCGCAGTGGCCAATGCTCGGCCTCGACGCGATCGAGATAGATTACCTCACCATTGAGTAGGGTGCCGATATTGCAGGTCTCGTTGAGCGCGTGCACAAGCCGCTGCAATACCACGTGCGGGGCATCGTGACGCATCGACGACGACAGGGCACCAAAGGCCAGTGTCGCGAGCTTCGGTCCGACGATCAGCCGCTTGCGTCCGGGTTCGCGTGATAGGTAACCTTGAGTGATCAACCAATCCACCAGTCGATAAGCGGTCGCCTTCGGCAGTTTGAGCGAGTTGATGATGTCGAGCACGTCGACCGGCGTGCGGGCACGTGCCACGTGTTCGAGGATCGCGAAGGACCGCGCGGTGACACCGAGCTTCTGCTCGCTGCTCCTGGCGGACTTGACCGGCCGCAGGTCCGGCCGCGCCTCGGCAACCGTGCGCCGCGCGCCCCCCGGCGCCGGCAGCACGTCTGCACCGCGGACTTTATGATCGACATTGCTACGCATGGGTTACCCAACCAAGGTTCAAGCGACGGCCGCGCACCGACGCCGCGAGGCCAAGAATTGCTGCAGCACCGGATAGCTTAAGGCCAAGAGCGAGCCGGCCATCAGTGTGCCACTGATCGGCCCTTTGAAGAACACCGTCCAGTCGTTGTTGCTGCTGATCATGCTTTGCATGAAGGCGGTCTCGCCGATCGGCCCGAGGATCGCGCCCAGCACCATCGGCGAGATCGGGAACTTGAATTTCTCGAACACGTAACCGAGCACGCCGAAGATCACGATCATCCAAACGTCGGACATGCTGTTGCGATTGGCATAAGAGCCGACCAGGCAGAACATCACGACGATCGCCGACAGAATGCCCTGCGGAATGGTCAAAACCTTGATGACGACGCGGATCCAGAAGAAGCCGAGCAGGCACATGCCGATGACGCTGGCGAACATGGAGGCAAGGATGGTGTAGACCATGAGCATCGAGGCCGGGCTCTCGAACAGCATTGGCCCCGGCTGCACGCCGTGCAAAAGGAAGGCGGCAAGGATCACCGCCGTCGCGCCGCTTCCGGGAAGACCCAAGGTGAGCAGCGGAATCATGTGGCCTGCGACCGACGCGGTGGCGCCGATCTGCGGAGCGACGATGCCTTCCGGTACGCCGGTTCCCAAAAGATGCCGCCGGCGGCCGTATTGCTTCTCGATGCCGTAGGCGATGAAGGCGGTGATGGTGGCGCCGGCGCCGGGCACGACGCCCAGCACGGTCCCCAGCACGGTGCTGCGGAACAGCGTGACCTTGATGTCGATCAGCTCGCGCAGCGTCGGGAACTGGGTTGAGACCTTTTGCGCGGTCTCTTTCGGCTGCTCGATGTGCAAGCCCTGGCCGATGCGGGTGAGTATCTCGCCGAGGCCGTACATGCCGACCAGGACTTCGACCAGTTGCACGCCGTCGCGCAGGATGGGCACGCCGAAGGCGAACCGCTCGGTGCCGTAGATGCTGTCGATGCCGACCGTCGCCACCAGCAGGCCGACGCACAGGCTGATCAGCGAATTTACCATCGATTTCCCGGCCAGCGCGACCACCGTTGTCAGGCCGAAAAATACCGCGGCAAAATAGTCGGGCGAATCGAATTTCAACGCCACGTCGCCCATGGGGCCTGCGAGCCCCACCATCACCGCCGAGGAGACCAGCCCGCCGATCAGCGCGGCGACCAGCGCCCAGCCGAGCGCTTTGGCGGGCGCACCGCGCCGCGCCATGGTGTAGCCGTCCCACAGCATCGGCACGTCCATCGGCTCGCCGGGAATGCGGTAGAGGATCGCCGAGAAGCAGCCGGCATAGGTGCCGGAGAAATAAATCGCTGTCAGCAGGATAACCGATGGTTCGATCGCCATCCGATAGGTGAAGGGAAGCGCCAGCACCACGCCCATCACCAGGCCGAGCCCCGGCATGATGGAGACGGCCATGCCGACGACCAGCCCAATGAACAGCATGAGCATGTTGAACGGCTGGAAGACCTCAACGAAACCATGTGCGAGATTGATCAACGCCACGGCGATTCCCTCAATGCACGCCCATCGCCGCCATCAGGGCGTAGGACAATTGATCGAATGGCGCGACGCCGGGTGGGAGCGAGACGTAGACCACGCGCATGAACATGAACATGAAACAAAGCGCGATGGCGAGGCTAAGCAGCGCGACCCGCAACGGCCGCCGATAGTGGCCGAGATACATGAGCACGCAGGTGTAGACTATGGTCGCGATGAAAAAGCCTAAGATCGGCAGCAGCAGCAGATACGCTATCGTCAAGGCGACGGCGATCCACACCAGCGCGGGATAGATTTCCGGCAATTGGGTCAGAGCTTCGTCTTGCTCGGCTTCGCTCACCGCCTCGGGCGCGGTGTGACCGGCGCGAAGCGCGCTGGAAACCACGCCCCAGAGCGCGGTCGCCATCATCATGACGAGGATGATCTTCGGCCATGCCCCGGGGCCGATCCGCCCCGAGGCCTGTTCGAACTCGAAGTTGTCCGCTTGGATGTACAAGAATATGCCGACCGCGAGCACGACTACATAGGGTGCGGCCGCCTGCAGCCGGCGCAGCGGCATCGTCGCGGCGCCCGGGGTCACTTCGCCTCCATCGTGGTTTCAGCCCGGAATTTCTTGGCCTGTACCAGCCAGGAGTCCATGAACCCACGCGCCTTGTCCATCGGCACGTAGCTATTCGGATCGGCGTATTGCTGCTCGAGATAGGTTTTGAATTCCGCGTTTTGCGCCACTTTGGCGAGTTCGTCGGACAAGCGCTTCACGATCGCAGGATCGGTGCCGGCCTTGACCACGATGGCGCGGAATTGCGGGAGGGTGACGTCGTAGCCGAATTCCTTGCCCACTGGCACGTTCGCGAACTGTGGAATATTGAGCCGGTGGTCGTAGAAGAAGATCAGCGGGCGGATCTTTTTGCCGTCGAAATAGCTGCGCACGTCGCCGGTCTGCTCGTAAAGAACGTCGGCGTTCGAACCGAGGATCGACGTGTAGCGGAGACTCGGGTTGGCATAGGGAATGGCGTCGAACTTCATTCCCTTCGTCTTCAAATAATTGACGGTAATGTCATCGGCGCTGCCGAAGCCCAGCACCGCGACCTTGAGCGCGCGTTCCTTAGCGGTCTTGACCAGGTCGTCCCAGGTCTTCCAGGGGCTATTCACGTTCACCCAAAGGCCGGAAGGTTGCTGGATCATGATCGCAAGCGGAATCACTTCGTCCGGCCTGAAGGCCGGATGCGGCCCCGCCAAAAGCGCGTAGGTGTCGCCGATCAGCACCGCGAGCGTATAGCCGTCCGCAGGCGAGGTGAGCAGTTTGGTCATGCCGGTCATGCCGGTCGCGCCCGGCACGTTGATCACCGGCGCCGACACGCCGAGATCTTCGGTCATGATCTTGCCGGCGGTGCGGGCCAGAATATCGGCGCCGCCGCCCGGACCCCATGGCACGATGAAGTTGATGGGATGTTCCGGATAACCGGCGGCGCTCGCATGGCCGCCGAACAGCGCGGCGCCGACGGCGGCCGCCAGTAGCAATCCGAAGCTTCGCGTGGTCGAACGCATGGACAATCTCCTCCCTGTCGACGGCCGCTTGCTTGATTTTCGTCTGCCCGCGGCCGCGCAGGTCAGGACGCCGTTCCGACTTTTTGCTTGCCGGATGCTGGCGCAGCGGGTTTGAGTCCGCTCGCTATAATCTCATTGAATGAGACTGCCATTCTCAATACGATAACAGACGACCTCGCTCCTGCAACGGGGGAACTGAGCCATTCCGTCTCGCAGTTTGAGATTTCGTCTGCAGAAAGCGGCGGGGGCCAGCGCTTTTCTCAGGCCGCAGGACTTTCGGGCTTAGCTCCTCAGCCTATGCGCTGGGTGAGCGGCACATACACGCGCGCGTCGGGGCCGTTGTAGAGGGTGAGTGGCCGGATCAAAATATTGTTCTCAAGTTGCTCCAGCACCTGCACCACCCAGCCCGGCACGCGGCCGATGGCGAAGATCGGCACGAACAGGTCGCGCTTGACGCCGAGCAGGTGGTAGACGACGCCGGAATAGAAATCGACATTGACGTTGACGCCGTGGCGCGCGTAAGGCGCCATCGCCGCTACCACGGCCTGAAGAATTTCAAACCATTTCGGCTGGCCCATTTCCTTCGACAGCCGCTTGACGCCGGCGCGCATGTGGCGCGCACGCGGATCCTCGGCGCGATAGACGCGGTGGCCGAAGCCGGTGATCGCGACGCCCGCCTTGCGCTTGTCGCGCACGTAATCGGCGGCACGGGCGGGATCGCCAATCTCTTCCGCCATTTTCATCACGTCTTCGGCCGCGCCGCCATGCGCCGGCCCCGACAGCGCGGCAATCGCCGCGGTGACCGCGGCGTGCAGATTGGCTTGTGTGCCGACCACTACGCGGGCGGTGAAAGATGAGGCGTTCGAGCCGTGCTCGGCGTGCAAAATGAGATCGCGGTCGATCAATTGCGCGGCGTCGGCGCTCGGCTTCTTGCCGGTCAGCATCCACAACAGATTGGCGGCGTGGCCGAGCGTGGCGTCCGGCTCGACCGGTTCGAGGCCGTCGCGGATGCGCGCATGCGCGGCGACGATCATCGGCACTTGCGAAGTCAGCCGTATCCCCTTGCGCAACGTCGCCTCGCGCGAATTGTCGCTCGTTTCCGGATCGAAGGCTGCGAGCGCGGACGCGGCCGTGCGCAGCACGTCCATCGGATGGCCGTCTTTGGTCGAGCGGATGATATCGAGCACCGGCGCCGGCAGCTTGCGCGCCGCCTTGAGCTCGGCGTCGAAGCCTGCGAGCTGCTGCTTGGTCGGCAATTCGCCGTTGAGCAGGAGCCATGCGGTCTCCTCGAAGCTGGAATGTTCGGCGAGGTCGTGAATCGAATAACCGCGATAGCGCAGCTCGCCGGCGTTGCCGTCGATAAAGGTGCAGGGTGAACGGTCGAAATAGACACCCGTGAGGCCGCGATGAATCTTGATCGCTTCGTTTGTTTCGGTCATTGCTAGCCTCTTCGGTTACGCGACGTATTCTCACACGGTGAGAAGCATGGAATTGCTCGACCGCTTGTTTGATATCGCACGCCGGGGCGATCGCAAAATCGTTTTGCCGGAAGGCGACGATGCGCGCATCGTCGCGGCGGCGGCAAGGCTCAAAAGCGAGAAGATCGCACGGCCGATTCTGCTGGGAACCACAGACGCCGTCGGCAAAGCGGCGGCCGGTGTCTCACTCGATGGGATCGAGATCGTCGATCCGCGCAGCGACGCGCGGCTGCAAGCCTACGGTAAGGCTCTGGCGGCGGTGCGCGAAAGCATGACTTCGGAAATTGCGACACGGCTGGTGGCGAAGCCTATGTATTTCGGCGGCATGATGGTGCGGCAGGGCGATGCCGACGCCATGGTCGCCGGCGCCGCCAACCCGACCAAGCGCGTGATCGAGGCCGGCTTGATGACGATCGGTCTCGCCCAAGGAATCTCCCTGCCGTCGAGCTATTTTCTGATGGTGGTGCCGGATTTTCTCAACACCGGCCCCCGCGCGTTGATCTTTGCCGATTGTGCGGTCAATGCCGATCCGAGCGCCGAACAGCTCGCCGACATCGCCATCGCCTCGGCTCGCAGCGCGCAAGGCCTGCTCGGCGAGGAGCCCCGAGTGGCTATGCTGTCGTTTTCGACCAAAGGCAGCGCCCAGAATGCCCGCGTCGACAAGGTGCGGCAAGCGCTCGGCTTGGTCCGCCAGCGTGAACCGCAGCTCGCCGTCGACGGTGAATTCCAGGCCGACGCCGCGCTTGTCCCAGCGGTGGCACAAAAGAAAGTGAAAGACCCAAGCCGCGTGGCCGGCCACGCCAACGTGCTGATTTTCCCGGATCTCGATTCCGGCAATATTGGCTACAAGCTGACGCAATGGCTGGGTGGAGCGCAGGCAATTGGGCCATTCCTGCAAGGTTTTGCCAGTCCGATCAGCGATCTGTCGCGCGGCGCCAGCATAGACGACATTGTCACAACCTGTGCCATGGTGCTTGCGATACGCAAGCGCGTGCGGTGAACTTGGCACGCGGGATGACTAAACAGGTCAGCGAGACCGTGGTCAAAAGGATGCTCTCGAAGCTCGACAATGGCGAGCGCATCGCTCATGGTCCGCCCCTGGGCACCATTCTTTTATCCGGCCGCTACACCTGCTCGGCATTGAGGTAAGCAAGCCGCGCGCCGCAGAAAGCGCAGATCATGCCGATGCCCAGCGCGGTTAGATCAGCGATCACGTCGACGGTGCCGCCGACGCTCTCGGATTTGCTGACGATGCCGCCGGCGGTGGCGGCCACGAACACCACCGCGATCAGGAAGCCGCGCGCCAGCCGGTAGACAAAATCGCGTTCGCGCGCCGCCGCGATCAGATAGGCACCGGTGCCCCAGCCGCCAACGAAGCCGGCGGCGCCGATCGCCCACCAGGCCAGCGCCGAGGCGAGCTGCTGCCTGTGGCCGGCGGCGGCGTCGCGCAGTACCGCGTCGAGCCCGACGCCGAAGACGGAGAACACGATGTGCACCACCAGCGCCGCGAACACGCCGCAGGCGATGGCCGCGGCGTAGTGCAGGCGGCGGAGAGTGTCGGTGTCCATGCCCAAAATCCAAGGTCGCGCGCGGCGGCGAACGCCGCCCGGTCAGGATAGCCGATTGCCGTTTGGCGTGCGAACCGCCCGCGCGGAATTTATGGCGTAGCCGTCAAATTCCCGCCAGCTCCCCCATGATCTTGTACAGCCGCGCCTGGCCCTCGAAGCCGATGCCGGGGCGGCCGGAGAGCGAGACGAAGCCGTCTTCGATGCGGGCGTCGTCGGCGAAGCCGCCGAAGTCGCCGAACACGCCGGGGTAGGATTCCGCGCCGCCGAGGCCAAAGCCGGCGGCGATCGCCAGCGACATCTGGTTGCCGCCGTGCGGGAACAGGCCCGCGCGCGGCCAGCCGTGGCGCTTAAGCATGTCGAGCGTTCGGGCATATTGCACGATGCCGTAGGCCTGCGGCGGATCGATCTGGATGACGTCGTTGCGCTCGGGCTTGAGGCCGCCGAAGCGCACGAGGTTTTCTACGTCCTGGGTCGAGAACAAATTCTCGCCGGTGGAGAGCGGCGGGGCGTACACGCCAGCGATCTCGGCGAGCAGGCCGAAGTCGAGCGGATCGCACGGCTCCTCGAACCAGCGCAGGCCGAACGGCGCCAGTCCGCGCGCATAGGCGAGGGCGTCGTTGCGGTCGAATTTCGAGTTTGCGTCGACCGCAAGCTGGGCGCCGCGCGGCAGGATCGATTGGACCGCCTCGACGCGGGCGAGATCGTCGGCAAGCGCCATGCCGCCGACCTTCATCTTCACCATGGTGTAGCCGGCGTCGAGATGGCCGCGCATCTCGTCTTGCAGATTCCGGGTGGTCTTGCCCGGCGCATACCAGCCGCCGCCGACATAGCAGAACACTTTCTCCGCGCGCTTGCCGCCGTTGAAGCGTTCGGCCAGTAGCCCGTGCAGCGGCTTGTCGGCAATCTTGGCCAGCGCGTCCCAAACCGCCACTTCGATCGTGCCGATGCCGACAGAGCGCTCGGAATGGCCGCCGGACTTTTCGTTTTGCATCATGACCGCGAGACATTTTTCCGGCGCGAGATGGCCGGCGCCGTCGAGCAGCGAGTCGGGCGGTGCCTTGAGGATGCGCGGAATGAAACGCGCCCGCATTTGCGCGCCGCACGCGTAACGGCCGGTGGAATTGAACGCGAAGCCGCAGACCGGCTTGCTGGCGCGCATCACGTCGGTGATCACGGCGACGACCGACGTCGTCATCTCGCTGAAATTGAAGCTCGAATTGGCGAGCGTGGAATTGAGCGGGACCGCGGTCTCGCGGATGTCGACGATGCGCATGGGCTACGCCACTCGATGGCCATGCGCGGGCCAGGACGACACGGGACGCGAGGTCACGGCCGCAGGCCGAGGATCGCGCGCGCCTCCTTGGCGGTCGCGAGCTCGGCGCCCATGTCGTCGAGGATGCGCACGGCCTTTTCGCACAGCGCCGCGTTGCTCGGCGTCAACTTGCCTTTGCTGAGGTAGACGTTGTCTTCCATGCCGACGCGCACATGGCCGCCAAGGAACCACGTCGCCGCCAGCATGGGGAATTCCCAGCGGCCGATGGCGAAGGCCGCCCACATTGCGTCGGCCGGCAGCAGCGAGTGAGCGTACATCAAGGTTTGCGGCGTCGAGACGAAGCCGTAGCGCACGCCCATCACGATCTGGAACAGCGGCGGGTGCTTGAGCACGCCTTGGTCGAGCAGCACATGCGCAAGCTGGATGTCGCCGGAGTCGAACACTTCCAGTTCCGGCTTGCTGCCGGCTTCCTGGATCGCCTTGGCCATGATCGTCACGTTGTCGGGTGGATTGATCACGGCGGCGCTGCCCGACCACATGGTGTTGAGGTCGAGCGTGGCGATGTCCGGCTTGAGCGCGACGATGTGCTCGACGCGCTTGAGGGGATGAATGAGGGTCGAGCCCGGTCCCGCGACGCGCGGATCGTCCTTGCCCGGCACGAAACGGCCGCCCGGGCCGGTGGTGAGGTTGAGGATCAGCTCGGAGTTCTTCTCGCGAATGCGGTCGACCACCTCGCGGTAGTGCGCGAGCTCCATGCTTGGCCGCCCGTCCGGATGGCGCACGTGGATATGCGCGACCGCGGCGCCGATCTTGGCCGATTCAAGCGCGGCATTGGCGATCTGCTCCGGCGTGCACGGCAGCGCAGAGTTCTGCTGCACCGTGGTGAGATTGCCGGTCACCGCGACCGTGAGAATCGTCTTTTTGCTGCTGCCGGCCATGTTCGTTTTACCCCGCGCCTACGCCGCTGATTGACATTAAACAAACGACTGTTTATCTTCGTTTTCTCTCAAATCGCCAAAGCTGAGTCAAGCGTGCGCCGATCTTCCGCGTTGAAAAAGTCTCCAGCGAAGGCCAGCGCGGCGCCGCACCGCGCGCGCAAGCCGGTGGCATCGGCATTGTCGGTGCGCGAGCGCATCCTGGTCGTGGCCGAGCGCATGTTTGCCGAGCACGGCATGGAGGGCGTCGGCTTGCGCGCGATCACCGCCGCGGCGCGCGTCAATCTCGCCTCGATCGCCTATCATTTCGGCTCGAAGGAGGGCCTGCTGGAGGCGCTGTTCGCGCAACGCGCGGCGCCGATCGCGCAGGAGCGCTTGCGCCTCCTGGCGCGCTGCTTCGAGGAAAGCAAGACGCCGACGCTGGAACGGATTCTCGATGCCTTCCTGCGCCCGGCGCTGACGCTCGGCGTGCAGCCGCAATTCGGCGGACCGGCCTTCGTCAAGTTGCGGGCGCGGCTCGGCACCGAGCCGGAAATGATGTCGCGCAAGATTCTGGCAAAGGCGTTCGACCAATCGAGCCGGCAATTCATCGATGCGATCGCGCAAGGGCTGCCGCAGCAGCCGGGCGAGGAGATCGAGTGGCGCTATCACTTCATGCTCGGCGCCATGTTCTACACCATGGCCAACAGTGGACGCATTCAATCGCTGACCGACGGCCGTTGCGATCCGGGCGACGTCAAGCTCGCGCTGCATCACATGATTCCGTTCCTGGCGGCGGGCTTTCGCTCCGCGCCAGTGCCTTAACCTCGCCGAACAGCAAACAACCGAAGAGGAACGCTGCCATGACGGCCCGCAAGCTCACCCGCAAAGACATGTCCGCCGCCGCCGAGAAATACAAGAACTGGGGCAAATGGGGACCGGCCGATGAAATCGGCACGCTCAATTACACCAGCGCCGACGACATCATCGCCGCCACCAAACTGGTGAAGAAGGGCAAGGTGATCTCGCTTGCGCTCAACTTCGATTACACCGGGCCGCAGGGCGCCAAGAGCAAATATCCGGCGATGGGCCGCACCAATCCGATCCACACCATGATCCGCACCGGCACCGATGCCTATTCCGGCGTGCTCGACAAGCGCGGCATCCGCGCCGCCGACGACATCGTCACCATGCCGCTGCAATGCGGCACGCAGTGGGACGGGCTCGGTCACGTGTTCTATGAGAACAACATGTGGAACGGCTACGACTGCCGCGAGGTGACGAGCGCCGGCGCGCAAAAGTGCGGCATCGAGAAGACCAAGAACAAGATGGTCGGGCGCGGCGTGCTGCTTGACGTGGCGCGCTTCAAAGGCGTCGACTCGCTCGATGACGGCTACGGCATCACCAACGAAGATCTTTACGGCACCACCAAAAAGCAGAACGTTGCGCTCAAGCGCGGCGACTACGTGATCGTGCGCACCGGCATGATGGAACGATGCCAGAAGGCCGGCAGCTGGGACGGCTATCCGGGCGGCGACGCGCCAGGCTTTGCCTTCGAGACGCTCGATTTCGTCAAGGACACCGAGCTCGCCGCGCTCGCCTCGGATACCTGGGGCTGCGAGGTGAGGCCCAATCCGGTCGCCGAGGGCGAGAACATCAACCAGCCCTGGCACTGGATCACCATCCCGATCATGGGCATGACCATGGGCGAAATCTTCGAGCTCAAGGAGCTCGCCGACGATTGCGCCGCCGACAAGACCTACGAATTTTTGTTCGTGGCGCCGGCCATTCCGATCACCGGCGCGGTCGGCTCGCCGGTCAATCCGCTGGCGATCAAGTGACCGCGAAGCNNAATGACCAATATCGGACATAATACCAAACGGATGGGCGCCGAAGTCGTCGCCGAAATGCTCGCCGGCTACGGCGTCACCCACGTCTTCATGGTGCCGGCGGTATTGCGCCGCAGCTTCGTCGAGATGGAGCGGCGCACCAAGATCGCGCGCGTGCATTGTCACGGCGAGAAATCGGCGGCCTACATGGCCGATGGCTACGCGCGCGCCTCCGGCAAGCCCGGCATCTGCATGGCGCAGGTGATCGGCGCGCTTAATCTCGCCGCCGGTCTGCGCGACGCCCATCTGGCGCATTCGCCGGTCATCGCCATGACCGGCGGGCGCGATCCGAAAACCAAATTCCGCAAGGTCTATCAGGAAATCGACGACGTGCCGGCGTTCGAGCCCGTGACCAAGTTCAACGCCACTGTCGACGAAGTAGCGCGCATTCCAGACATGCTGCGGCAGGCGTTCCGCGTCGCGACCTCGGGCGCGCCGGGGCCGGTGCATCTGCAATTCCGCGGCAACGAGGGACAGCTCGACCTCGAGGAAGCCGAGATGGAGGCGCTGGTCGAGGCGCAGTTCGCCCACGTGCCGCCGTTCCGGCCCGAGCCGGAAGCAGCCCACGTCAAGGCCGCGCTTGAGCTGTTGCAAAAGGCCGAGCGCCCGATTTTCGTTGCGGGCGGCGGCGTGCGCGCTTCGGGCGCGGGCCGCGAATTGGTGGCGCTGGCGGAAGCGCTGCAGATTCCGGTCGCCACCTCGCTCAACGGCAAGGACTGCATCCCGGGCACGCACCCGCTGTCGATCGGCGTGGTCGGCAGCTATTCGCGCGAGAGCGCCAACCGCGCGGTCAACCGCGCCGATCTCGTTTGCTTCATCGGCACCGAGACCGGCGGCATGACCACGCATTTCTGGGCGGTGCCGAAGATCGGCACGCCGGCGATCCAGATCGACATCCAGCCGGAATCGCTCGGCCGCAATTATCCGTTGGAGGCCAGCGTGCTGGGCGACGCCAAGGCGGTGCTGTCCGCGATGATCAAGCAGGCCGACAAAACGAGCGCGAAGAAGCGCGAGCTTTGGGTCAAGGAAATTTCCGCGCTGCGCGCCGAGTGGTACGCCAAATACAAGGGCGACCTCGAATCGGACGCGGTGCCGATCCATCCGGCGCGCCTCTGCCATGAACTCTCGCAGCACGTACCCGATGACGGCATTGTGCTGGTCGACACCGGCCATGCCGGCATGTGGATGGGCGGCATGTACGACTTGCGCAAACCGACGCAAAGCTACATGCGCAGCGCCGGCCATCTCGGTTGGGCGTTTCCTGCCGGCATCGGCGCCAAGGCGGCGTGCCCCGACCGTCCGGTCGTGGTTTTCACCGGCGACGCCGGCTTCTGGTACCATATCGCCGAAGTGGAAACGGCGGTGCGCTGGAAGATCAACAGCGTGACGATCGTCAACAATAACGGCGGCGGCAACCAGAGCAAACGCGGCTTCGACCGCGCCTATGGCGGCGAACCGACCGCCAAATCGCGGGAATTGTGGACCTACAACCCGATGAATTTCGCCAAGCTCGCCGAGGACATGGGCGCGCTCGGCATCCGCGTCGAGCGCGCCAGCGACATTGCGCCGGCGCTGGCGCGCGCACTGGCGGCGAACCGTCCGGCGGTGATCGACGTCGTCTCCGACATCGAGGCGCTGGCGCCGACCGCGGTCGCATAGTCGAAGAGAACTGTAGAAATCTCGTCAGCCGGCCTTTGACCCACGTCAATGCTGTTTGCGTACGCGCGTCTGATCATGGCGCACGCATTGACGACTGCCGGGCCTGAAGGGACCGCAAACCCGTGAAATATGTCCGCCTGCATGCCGACAAGAACGGCAACACGCATATCGATGATGCGGTGATCAAGCTCGACGAAGCCGATTACCGTCCGCCGGCGCCGGTGCTATTCGTGTCGCACGCCTATCCGAGCAGTGGCATGCAGTTCATCCGGCTGCCCTCCGGCTGGGCCGCCGATTCGGTCCAGGTGCCGAAGAAACAGTTCCTGATCTGCCTCAAGGGTCACCTTAAGGTGACCGCAAGCGACGGCACGACCCGCAGCTTCGGTCCCGGCGACAGCGTGTTCATGGAGGACGTCGGCAGCAAGGGTCATCGCACCCGCGTCAAGGGCGCGGGCGAGTGCCTAGCGGCAGTCATTCCGATCGATTGATTTCGTCGCCCGGCGAGGTCAGCCTTCGCCGATCTCTTTCAGGATTTCCGCCGTATGCTCGCCGAGGCGCGGCGAGGGACGCTCGGAGGCGGCTTTCCAGCCGTCCATCACGATCGGCGTGCGCACGCCCGGGATGGTGCCGCTCTTGGCGGCGGCGCTCGGCAGATTCAGTTTCATGCCGCGATAGACCACCTGGGGGTCGTTGAACACCTGCTCGAGATTGTTGATCGGGCCGGCAGGCACGCCTTGCGCCTCGAGCTTGGCGAGCAGGTCGTCGCGCTTCATCTTCTTGGTGAGCGCCGACAATTTTCCGACCAGCTTGTTGCGGTGGCTCAGCCGTCCCACATTGTCCTTGTAAGCAGGATTCTGCGCGAGCTCGGGTGCGCCCAGCACATTGCAGAATTTGACGTATTGATTGTCATTACCGGTCGCGACGATGACGTGACCTTCGGCGACGGGAAATTCCTGATAGGGCACGATATTGGGATGCGAGTTGCCGATGCGCTTGGGAACGTCGCCGGAGACCAGATAATTGAGCGCGTGGTTGGCCAGCACGCCGACCGTCGAATCAACCAGCGCGCAATCGACGTAGCAGCCTTTGCCGGTCTTCTCGCGCTCGGCCAGCGCGGCCAGGATGCCGATCACCGAGTAGCAGCCGGTGAAGACATCCGAGATCGCCACGCCGACGCGGGTCGGCGGGCCGTCCGCCATGCCGGTCAGGTCCATCATGCCGCCCATGCCTTGCGCCATCAGATCGTAGCCGGCGCGTTTGGCGTAGGGACCGTCCTGTCCGAAGCCGGTCACCGAGCAATAGATCAGCCGCGGGTTCTCCGCCGCGAGGCTCTTGTAGTCGAGGCCGAACTTGGCGAGGCCGCCGACCTTGAAATTTTCGATCAAGACGTCCGAGCGCATCGCCAGTTTGTGCACGATGCGGCGGCCTTCCTCATTTTCGAAATCGGCCTCGATCGAGCGCTTGCCGCGATTGGCGGAATGGAAATAGGCCGCGCCGATGTGCTTGCCGTCCGCGCCTTCCACAAAGGGCGGCCCCCAGCCGCGCGTGTCGTCGCCGTTGCCTTTGCGCTCGACCTTGATGACATCGGCGCCCAGGTCGGCCAGCGTCTGCCCCGCCCAGGGTCCGGCCAGGATGCGGGCAAGTTCGAGGACGCGGAGACCCGCCAACGGCTTCGGCATGCTGTGAAACTCCAGGAGAGGGCGGAAAGACGACAACGGCCGGGGTTATAAGACTATCGTTCCGCGCTGACCAGACCGGGAATTATTCATTGCGGGCATGGGCTTGTGGCCGAATCCGGCGGCGCGGCTATGGCACTGTGCCGCACCCGAGGCTATGGTGTAATCATGCCGTTTTGGATATTGCACCTGGACCGGTTCTGGAAAGCGGGATGAACACCTCGTTCTTCGGCGAACTGTTGCAGACCATCTCCGAGCGCGGACGTGCGCTGCTGGCGCGAAACCGGCGTGTCGATGCGACCGCCCGCTCCGAAAGCCTGGTCGAGCTGTGCGAGGACCTGTTGTCGAACCTCGGCGAGGCTTCCGGCGTCGCCCGCGCACGCGAAATCCTCGGCCGCTACAACGAACTCACCACCGGACCGCGCATCGCCTTCTTCGAGGCGTTGGCCGAGCGTTTCGGAACCGATCCGGAACGTATGCAGGCGGCCATTGCCGCTTGGCGCGAGCGGCCCGCCGCCACGACCGCCGCCGAAGTCCATGCCGCTTCTGAGCCGCGCCGGCAGGAACTTTTCCGGCGGCTCAACCTCGCGCCGGGCGGCACGGCTGCGCTGGTGCATATGCGTGAACAACTGGTGGACGCGCTCGACCATCGCGACGACCTCGCCGCGGTGGACGAGGATTTCGTCCACCTGTTCTCGTCCTGGTTCAACCGCGGCTTCCTGGTGCTGCGCCGCATCGACTGGTCGACGCCGGCGATCGTGCTGGACAAGATCATCCGCTACGAAGCCGTGCACGAGATCAGCGACTGGGACGACCTGCGCCGCCGCATCGATCCGTCCGACCGGCGCTGCTACGCCTTCTTCCATCCGGCGCTGGTGGACGACCCGTTGATTTTCGTCGAGGTCGCGCTTACCCGCGACATCCCGGCCGCCATCGCACCGATCCTGAGCCCCGAGCGCGAGGTGATGGAGCCCGACAAGATGCGCACGGCGGTGTTCTATTCAATCTCCAATTGCCAGCGCGGACTTGCCGGCGTGTCGTTCGGCAATTTCCTGATCAAGCAGGTGGTCGAGGAAATCTGCCGTGAGATGCCGAAGCTCGCGACCTTCGTCACGCTGTCGCCGGTGACGAATTTCGCCGCCTGGCTCAAGCGGGAACGCGCGCAGGATAATTCCACGGCGTTGAACGAGGCCGACAAGGCGCTGTTCGCCGCGCTCGACGAACCCGACTGGTGGCGCGCCGAAGAGACGGCCGCGCGCCTGCAAGACCCGCTGATGCGCGCGGCGGCCTGGTATTTCCTGCGCGCGCGCAACGGGCGCGGACTGCCGGCCGACGCGGTGGCGCGCTTCCATCTCGGCAATGGCGCTAGGCTCGAGCGCATCAATTGGCTGGCCGACACCTCCGAGCGGGCGATGGTGCAAGGGCACGGATTGATGGTGAATTACCAGTACGATCTCGATGATATCGAGAAGAACCACGAGGCTTACGCCGAAAGCCGCACCGTGGTTGCGTCGAGCGCGGTGCAGAAGTGGCTGCGGCCCTCGCTCGAACTGGTCCCGGTCGCGGGGTAGCCGTTATCCGTCACCCTGAGGAGCGAGCGTAGCGAGCACTCAGGATGACGGAGTAAGCGCTACGATTTTCCGTACACCGGCACGATGGCGCCGCGGGTGACGCGGTTGCCGGGCGAGGCGAGAAACACAATCGTCGCCGCCACTTCCTCGACCTTCGGCCAGGCGTCGAAATCGGCTTTCGGCATCGCCTTGCGGTTGGCGGCCGTGTCCATGATCGAGGGCGCCACTGCGTTGACCAGAATGCCGTCTTTGGCCACTTCCTCGGCCAATGCGACGGTGAGTGCGGCGACCCCCGCTTTGGCAACCGTATAGGCCGTCATGCCGGCGCCGCTGCGCCATTCCAGAGCCGGCCGCGCCGCAACATTGACGATGCGTCCGCCCGCCGCCATGGCGTTGACCGCCGCGCGGCAGCACAGGAAACACGACACCAGATTGCTTTCGAGCTGCGCCATCAACGCGGCCTGTCCGGTCTCCGACACTTTGCCGGCTGCGAAGCCGCCGGCGATGTGAATCGAGGCCCACAGCTTCAGCCCGTCATAGACCTTCGCCACCATGGCTTCATCGGCCAGATCGGCGACCGCGATCAGCGTCACGTTTGGATCGCCGCTATGGGGAAATCGCTGGGCCTCGGCCTCGTGGACATAGGGGACGGTGCAGGTCGCGCCGGCTGCGAGCAGCATTCCGACCACCGCGGTGCCGAGCGCGCCGGTGCCGCCGGTAATCACAACATGCTTGCCGGAGAAGTCCATATTCATCCTCGCCCGCGCTTCACCCGCGTCGGCAGCACCTGGAACTCGATCCAGTTTGCCACCTCGCCGACCCGCAGCTTCTTTTCGAGCACGTTCTTGCTGATGCCGTGCCGCCACGACAGCCGCATGCACGCGGGGTCGCTGTCGAGCGTATCGAGATCGTGCGCGAAAGTCTTGATATCGTCGGCGTCCTTGAAGAAACCTTCCTCGATCAGCCGCGTGCCGATGCGGCGCACGATCGCCGAGATTTCCCGCAGCGGATATTCCGGATGATACTGCACGCCCCAGGCCACCGAACCGGCGGTGCGGATTTCCACGCTCTGCACCGACGACATCGCATTGGTGGCGAGAACGGTGGCGCCCTCCGGCAGCGCCTCGACCTCGTCGAGATGCACGGTCGGTGCGTTGAACACGTCGAGCTTGCCGACATACATCGGATGCTTGCGGCCGGCTTCGGTGAGCCGGATGCCGCGGCCGAAGCCGATCTCGCGGCCCTTCGGATTTTTTCGCACGCTGCCGCCGGTCGCCGCGACGATCACCTGCAGGCCCCAGCAGGAGCCGAACAGCGGTGTTCCAGTCGTCAGCGCGGCGCGCACCAGGTCGATCTGACGCGTCACCGACGCCCCGCCGTCGTAAACGTGCAGCGAGGAGCCGGTGATGGCGATGCCGTCATAGCCCGCGAGCGACTCGCCGTCGGGCAGCGTGGCGCCCGGATCGCCTGGATGACAAGTGTCTACGCTCGCGCCCGGCAGCAGCTCGCGCAGCAGATTCGAATAGCCCTGATGCGCCGGAGTTCCGCCGACCGCGATGTGCTCGGCCAGCGTCTGCGGTGAGTTGCCTTCGATGACGAGCAGGCGGGGGGAGGGCATGGGGCGTTAAATAAACGGGCCTCGTCCCGTGTTTTCGCGCGGAACCGTGCGCAGGAGATAGTCTTGATATGGCCAAGCCAAGGCGATTTTGCAATCGCAGGCGAATTTTGTGGCCTGGCGCGCCTTTCGCGCGTCCGGTTCTTGAGGTCGCCACCTAAGCCGCCCATCCTGCGTCAAATCTCGCGAATCAGCAGGCTATGGCCGACTACGACCTCGCCATTATCGGGGGCGGCATCAACGGAACCGGACTGGCCCGGGATGCCGCCGGCCGCGGCTTGCGCGTGCTGCTGGTCGAGCAGAACGATCTGGCCTCCGGCACCTCCTCGGCCTCGACCAAGCTGATCCATGGCGGCTTGCGCTATCTCGAGAATGGCGCCTTCCGGCTGGTGCGCGAAGCGCTGCACGAGCGCGAGGTGCTGCTGCGGATAGCGCCGCATGTGATCCGGCCGCTGCGCATCATGCTGCCGCCCATGCCCGGCCTGCGCTCGGCATTGTGGCTGCGCCTCGGGCTGCTGGTCTACGACATGCTGGGCGGCCGCAAGCTGTTGCCGGCCACGCGCAACGTCGATCTTACGCATCATCCGGTCGGACAGCCGCTCAAGCGGTCGTTCCGTTACGGCTTCGAGTTTTCCGACTGCCTGGTCGACGATTCCCGTCTGGTCGTGCTCAACGCGCTCGACGCCACCGAGCGCGGCGCCGTCATCCGCACCCGCACCCGCTGCATAAGGGCCGAGCGGCGCGCCGAATGGGAGTTGGTGCTCAACACGCGCGGCCTCCGCGAGCTGGCGACCGCGCGCGTGCTGGTCAATGCCGCCGGTCCCTGGGTCGGCTCGGTGGCCGACACCGTGATCCGGCGTCCGCTGCCAGCGCCGGTACGCCTGGTCAAAGGCAGCCATATCGTGGTGCGGCGGCGCTTCGCGCACGATTGCGGCTATCTGCTGCAGGCCGCCGACGGGCGCGTGGTGTTCGCGCTGCCGTTCGCGCAGGATTTCACTTTGATCGGCACGACGGACAAGAATTTCGTCGGCGATCTCAACTCGTCGGCGCCTGACCCCGACGAGATCCTCTATCTGTGCAAGACGGTCAACGAGTATTTCCGCGACAAGGTCACGCCCGACGAGCTTGTGTGGTCCTTCGCCGGCGTGCGCTCACTCTATGACGACGGTGCCAACAAGCCGGAAGACGTCACGCGCGACTATGTGCTGGCGCTCGATGAAGTTCATGACGAAGCGCCGCTGCTCACGATCTATGGCGGCAAGATCACGACCTACCGGCGGCTGGCGGAGGCAGCGATGGCGCGCATCGGCCATTTCTTCGACGGGTTGCCGCCGTGGACCGCCGGCGCGGCGCTGCCGGGCGGCGATTTTCCGGTCGACGGCATCGACGTCCTGGTGGCGGAGGCGATCGGCCGCTGGCCGTTCCTTACCGAGCCGCATGCGCGGCGCCTGCTGCGCGCCTATGGCCGGCGCATCGAGCGCATTCTCAAGGACGCGCAAAGCCTGGACGATCTCGGGCCGCGCTTGACCGGCGATCTGACCGGCGCGGAGGTTAGATACTTGGTCGAGCACGAATGGGCGCAGAGCGCGGACGACGTGCTGTGGCGGCGCAGCAAGTTCGGTCTCGACGCCACGCCCGAGCAGCGCAGCGCGCTGATCCGGTTCATCGTGTCGCTGCAAACGGCATCCTGAAGGCGCGCATGGTTACCGAAACCTTGCCGGAATCATCAAATTTGAACCTATCGGTTTTATCGGACTACCACAGTTTTTTGCTTTAGTTTGTTGGCTTGTGCTCGTCTAAGCGAATGACGGAACGCTTATGTCGATGGAATCGAAACAACTGGCCGAACGCTTCGCCGCCGCCAAAGTCGTGGTGGTGGACGACGAGCATTATATGCGCAAGGTCGTGCGCACCATGCTCTTGAGCATCGGCATCCGCGAGGTGCATGAGGCACCGGACGGCGAGGCCGGACTCGAACTGATCCGCCGCCTTGCGCCGGACGTCGTCATCCTCGACTGGCAAATGCCTGGGCTCGACGGCCCCGCTTTCGTGCGCATCGTTCGCTCGCCCGCGACCTTCCCGTATCCGAACGTGCCGATCATCATGCTCACCGGTCACGGCGAGCGCTCGCGCGTGGTCGAGGCCGTCAAAATCGGCGTCAACGAATTTCTGCTCAAGCCGGTGTCGGTGAAGGCGCTGCAGGACCGCATGGTGTCCGTCCTCGCCAAGCCGCGCGAGGTCGTCAAGAGCGGCGACTATTACGGCCCGGTGCCGCGCAAGCTGGCCACGACCATTCATGCCGACAACGATGCGGCAATCGCCAAACTGACCGCATTGAACTAGTCTCCGCGGGCCATTGCGGAGACTTTTCGTTGCCGGCCGCTCTCATCGCCATCGACCAGGGTACGACCTCGACGCGCGCCATCGCGTTCGATGCGGCGCTGCAGCCGCTTGCCAGCGCGCAGCAGGAACTGCGCCAGATTTATCCCGCGCCGGGCGAGGTCGAGCACGATCCGGAGGAGATCTGGGCGGCGACGGTTGCGACGGTGCGCGTGGCAATTGCGAAAGCCGGCTTGGCGGCCAGGGATATCGCCGGCATCGGCATTACCAATCAGCGCGAGACCACGGTCATCTGGGACCGCGCCAGCGGCAAGCCCATCCACAATGCCATCGTCTGGCAGGACCGCCGCACCGCCGCTCTTTGCGAAGCGCTGCGCGCAAGCGGCCATGAGCCGGAGATCGCGGCCAAGACCGGGCTGCTGCTCGATCCGTATTTTTCCGCCAGCAAGATCGCCTGGCTGCTCGACCATGTGAACGGGGCGCGTGCCTTGGCGCAAGCCGGCCGGCTCGCCTTCGGCACCATTGACAGCTTTCTGCTGTGGCGCCTCACCGGCGGCAAGGTGCACGCGACCGATGCCACCAATGCCGCGCGCACGATGTTGTTCGATATCGGATGCGGGCAATGGGACGAGGGGCTATGCCGGACGTTCGGCGTGCCGCCGTCTTCATTGCCGCGGGTAGCGGACTGCGCGGGCGAGTTCG
Organism: Hyphomicrobiales bacterium; assembly: GCA_003152455.1. Lineage (GTDB taxonomy): Bacteria > Pseudomonadota > Alphaproteobacteria > Rhizobiales > Xanthobacteraceae > Pseudolabrys. The sequence continues at coordinate 5,010 of PMAF01000253.1, read as the reverse complement.
GCGTTACCGCTCCCGAATTGTTCGGCGCGTCCATCCGCATTCTCGGCATGGCGGGCGACCAGCAAGCGGCGACCATCGGACAGGGTTGCTTTAAGCCCGGCATGATGAAATCGACCTATGGCACCGGCTGTTTCGCCTTGTTGAATACCGGCGCCGAGCGCGTCGCCTCGCGCAACCGGCTGCTCACCACCATCGCCTATCAACTCGACGGGGAGCGCACCTACGCCTTGGAAGGCGCGATTTTCATCGCCGGTGCTGCGGTGCAATGGTTGCGCGATGGGTTGGAAATCATCGCCCAGGCCTCCGAAGCCGACAGCCTGGCCGAGCGCGCCGATCCGGCCGAGCAGGTGTATCTAGTGCCGGCTTTTGTCGGCCTGGGCGCGCCCTATTGGGATGCGCAGGCGCGGGCCGCGATCTTCGGGCTCACCCGCAACTCCGGAAGCGCCGAACTGGCGCGCGCGGCGCTCGAAGCGATCGGCTACCAGACCCGCGACCTGTTCGAAGCCATGCATGCCGACTGGCCGATGGCGAGCGGCGCCGCCACCGTTCTGCGCGTCGACGGCGGCATGACCGCGAGCGCCGTCACCATGCAATTCGTCGCCGATATCCTGGCTAGTCCGGTCGATCGCCCGGTGGTGATGGAAACCACAGCTCTGGGCGCGGCTTATCTGGCCGGGCGGGCGGCAGGCCTGTGTCCCGATCTCGACGGATTTGCCGGGCAATGGCGGCTCGACCGCCGGTTTGAGCCGCGCATGGATGCATCCCAGCGAGAACGGAAATATTCCGGCTGGAAGGACGCGGTGCGCCGCACGTTAACGGCCCGGTGAGACTTCGCGCCGAATATTGCAGGAACATGGCCCGCGCCATGCCGATCAATCCCAAGCAAGCCGAAGTTATTCTCCAGCAACTGCGCGTCCTGTTGGTCGACGACGACGCGTTCATGCGCACCATCGTGCGCGGCCTGCTCAATAATATCGGCGTCAAGATCGTCAGCGAAGCCACCGACGGCATCGCCGCGCTCGATATGATCCGGGAGAGCCCGCCCGATGTCGTCATCCTCGACTGGGAAATGCCGCTGCTCAACGGGCCGGAGCTGGTGCGGATCGTACGCTCGCCCGGCGTGTTCCCGACACCGGACATTCCCATCATCATGCTCACCGCGCACGGCGAGCACTGGCGCATTCTCGAATCGGTCAAGCTCGGCGTGAACGAGTTTCTGTGTAAGCCGGTGTCGGCGAAGGCGCTGTTCGAGCGCCTGATCTCGATCATTCTCAAGCCGCGCGCGAGCGTGCAACTCGGCGACTATTACGGGCCGCTGTCGCGGGCTCCGATGCCCGATCCGGGGCTCGAAACCGCCGATCCGGCGCCGCCGGCGGCTTGACGTGGGCTATTCGCTGCTCCTGCGGCCGGAACAGGTAGACCAGAAACCAGATCGGCACGATCACCAGCGAGCCGAGTAGCACGTTCGGCCAGGCCCAGGCGAAGCCTTTTTGCGCATAGTCCTCGATGCGGTCAGCCGAAAGGCCGAATTCGTGCATCAATTGCTCGGCGGTGATGCCGAAATGCGCCAGGATCGTTCCCACCACCAGCGAGGCGACGGCGACCTTGACCAGCGTCCGTAGGATGGGGTGCAGCATCCACGCNNCCGGCACGCCGGTGAGCCGCTCGATTACCGAGCGCGCCGCGTCGCGCGCGCGCTGATCGCGCACCGCATTGAGCAGCGGGGCGGCCGCGCCCGAGCGCCGGATCAGGGCTTCCGGGTCGGGCAGCATGATCGGGTCGTCCCACGAGCCCTGCACGATGAAAGGCAGCTCGAAAGCCGCCGCCTCAGGCCGGTCGGCGGCCACCAGGCCGGCCGTGCCCTTGAGATCGAGCTCGCGCTCCGGAATCGAGGCTGAGCCGGAGAGCGCAAGACGGACGGCCGAGCCGTCGACTTTCACGTCCTCGACCGTCACCCTGCCTTGGGTGATCGTCAACGTCATCGCGATCTTGTCGAAGGGGGTGCTGCCGGTGCGGAATTCGCCACCGCCGGAAAGCGGCCGCCGCTCGAGCCGGCGCAGCAATTGCTCGACGTTGAGCCCCGCGATCGCGCCCTTTTCGCCGATCAGGCTGGCGGTGCCGTTCAAATTGCGGGTGACGCCAAGCACGCTGTCGCCGCTGCCTTCGACCGCGAAGGCTATGTTGCCTTTGCCCTCGAGCCGGTGCAGCCCGAAGAGCTGGCCGAGACAGCTTTCCAGATCGACGTCGGTGAATTGCAGTTGCGATTTCACGTCCACGCCGGCGTTGAAATTGGCGAGCGACACCGAGCCCTTGATCACGCCGCCATAGGCCTGCGCCTCACCGATGGTCACCACCAGATGACCGCCGCGCAAATTGGCGCCGATGGCGGTGCGGCCGAGCTTGGCGTTGGACATCACGACGTTCGCCGCCGACAGCCGCAAGTCGAGGTCGACGCCGGACAGGCCGTCGAGCGTGATGCGTCCATCGTTCCAGTCGCGCTGGTTGGTGGTGAGCAGGCGGACGGTCGAGACGTAGGGCGTGAGATCGAGGGTATCGGACGCGAGCGTGCCTTGCAGCGTCTTGCGCCCGTCGGTGGCGAAGGTGAGCACGCCCTCGGCGGTGTTGCCGTCGAGTTCGACATTGACGTTGTTCAGCCCGATCGTGCCGCCCATCACATTGGCCTGCGCCTTGATCGCGAAGTGGCCAAATCCGCCGCCCGGCAGCGGACGCTGTCCGGCCCAGGTCAACGCGTTGCGCATCGATACGGTGTCGGCGGCGAGCGTGCCTTCGATCTTGAGGGTGGGCTGGATGCTGATGGCGCCTTCGAATGCCGCCTTGATCGGGTTGCCCGCGATGCGCAGCTTCAAGCCGGTGCGACTGCCGGCGAGCGCGGCCGGAAAATCCGCCAGCGTCATCGTCATGTCGAGCGGCTCGTCATGCCAGACGAAGCGGCCGGTGGCGCCGAAGCTCTTGGAGATCGACGGCCAGGCCAGAGAAAATTCCACGCCGGACAGCGTTTCGTCGAGCTTGTTCGACGGGCTGTGGATCGTCACGGTACCATTGTCGATGCGCATTTCGGAGAAGGCCGCGACCCTCTGGGGGTCCTTGTTCTGGCTGCGCGTCAGCGCTTCGATCAGGCCGTCCCAGTTGGATTTGCCGTTCGGCTCCACGTCGATCGAAATGATGGGGCGTACCAGCGCCACGTCGGAAATCTCGACCCGGCCGATCAGCAGCGGGAAAAAGCGCAGCCGCGCGGTCAAGCGCTCGGCGGTGAGCGCCGGGCGCTGGGCGTCGCCCAGCGCCACATCGGCGAAGCTCACGCTGCCGGTGGGAAACAGCGAGACGGTGGCCGCGCCGCGCAGGCTCGGATTCAAGCCGGTGACCGTGTGGATCTCGCTCAGCACCTGGCTGCGCACCGCGTCGGCCGAGATCAGATAGCTCGCCGCGACAAGCACCCCCGTGCCGGCCGCGATCACGGCCAGCAGGGCGATTCCCAGGCGTTTGAAGCCGGCGGTGGCCGTCAAAGGAGGAATTTCCGGTTGTTTTGGCGTCGGTTGCGGGCGGACTATACCATCGGTCGCGCCGTCTCCAACCGTGCGTGGCCTCTGTGACCCTTTCATGGCCAGCGCCCTGAGGCTTAGCGGGCCGGCCTGGCATCGGCGATTTCGGCGATCAACTTCTTGATGATCGCCTCGCCGAACGAATTGAAGTCTTTCGCCTGCAGAACGAAGGCGCCGGGTCCGCCGACCACGTTGTTTCGGTAGTAATTGGCTAGGCCCCCGGGCGGGTTGGTATGCTCGGGGTTCCATGGCAACGGGGCCTCACTCAGGATCACCAGCCCATTGATGGTGATGCCGAGGGCCAGCGCATCGTCGCGGGCAGCGCCGACGTCGCGGCCGGCGTTATTGGTGCCGTCGCCGGAGACGTCGATGGTGCGGCGTTCGGACGTAAACGGCGCGCGGGCAAACTGGGCGACCGAAAAGTCGATGCCGCCGCTGATCGATGTGCGATCGGCAAACGATCGCGTCGATTCCAGCAGGCGGGTGCCGAACTCCTGCGCGGCCTTCAGCCCGTCGATCAGCATCCAGTCGATCACCACTTTCTGGTTGTCGAGACCCGACCATTCCGCGAACAAAACCGCGATCCGGCCGTTTCGGCCGGAGCGGATAGCATCGAGCACGCGGGGATTGGCGACCGCGGCGGCATAGCCGTCCCGTTGCAACTCGAATTTCTTCGCATCGATGCTGCGCGATACGTCGGCCGCCAGCACCAGCAGCAAATCGACCGGCTCGGCCGCACGCGCCGTCGGCAACGCCATGGACACAGCAATCAAAACGATCGCGCAGCGGAGGAGCCGACTCATCGCACCATTCTCCCGGGCATCTTTCGAAAGCAACGCGGCCTTCAGGATGACGGATTGGGGTGGAGCTTAGCCGATCTGAATTATTGCGCCAGCACGCGCGTCACCGGGAAGGCCACCTCCGCCAGCGTGCCGCTATCGACCTGGCTGGTGATGCGAAAGCGCGCGTGGTTGGCCTCGGCGAGCGCCTTGCTGATCGGCAGACCGAGCCCGGCGCCGCCGGCGCGGCTGGCGGTCGCGATCTGGCGGAACGGTTCGAGCGCGATCTGCAATTCCTTCTCGCTCATGCCCGGGCCGGTGTCGCGCACCCGCAGGACGAGTTCCTGGTCGTCGTTCAAGGCCGTGGCGACGATCACCTGCCCGCCGGCGCCGGTAAACTTAATCGAGTTTGACAACAAGTTGAGCGCGATCTGCCGCACCGAGCGTGCGTCGGCCATGATCGGCGGCAGGCCTTGCGGCAGTGAGGTGCGGATGATGACGCGCTCGCGGTTGGCCTCCTGCTGCATGATTGCGACGCATTGCTGCACGATGTCGTTCAAATCGACGCTCACGAAGGTGAGTTCGAGCTTGCCGGCCTCGATCTTGGATAGGTCGAGCAAATCGTTGAGCAGGGAGATCAGGTGTTCGCCGGAGTTGTGGATGTCCTTGAG
>PMAF01000205.1 GCA_003152455.1 Hyphomicrobiales bacterium | reverse complement strand
TCGAGCATGCGGTCGGCTTCATCGAGCACCAGCACCTCGACCTGGTCGAGGCGCAGCGCGCGCTGATTGACGAGATCGATCAGGCGGCCGGGGGTCGCCACCAGCACTTCGACGCCGTGCGCCAGCGAGCGAACCTGCTTATTGATCGGCACGCCGCCGATGGCGAGCGCGATCGAGAGCGGGCGGATGTGCCGGCCATAGGCGCGGAAGCTTTCGGCGATCTGGCCGGACAATTCGCGCGTCGGCGACAGCACCAGCACGCGGCAGGCTTTCTTCTCGGGCCGCAGGCGTTTGGTGGTGAGGTGATGGATGATCGGCAGCGCGAAGGCCGCGGTCTTGCCGGTTCCGGTCTGCGCAATGCCGATGACATCGCGGCCTTGCATGGCGAGGGGAATAGTCTGGGCTTGGATCGGGGTGGGAGTGAGGTACTTTTCTTCCGCCAGAGCACGGATGATCGGCTCTACGAGGCCGAAGTCGTTAAATGAAGTCAAAGAGTGTCTTTCTTATATGGCGAAGCGGCCGGCTCGCTGATGCGAACGGCGGAATCGCGGGGTTTAAAGACATCCCGCGAGGCCAGGGTTGTCGTCAGTTTGAGAAACGGAAGAGGCGGGGCGAAATTCGTTTTAAAGAGTTTCGTGCACGCAGCCCGCGAACCCGAGATCGGGTGTTCATCCGTGCCGGTCATATGACAGGGGTCGATGGTCTTTTCAAGGCAGCTATGTCCCTTATTCCGCGAAATGATGAATAAAGTGGCCGCAACAGCACATTAGGCCTGATGGACAACGCGCTTTAGATCGGGGAATGTCGGGCCGCAAATTGCCTTTGTAGGCCGTAATCGACTAGCCGGAGTCGTCGAAATGCCGTTTCCCAGGGCATCCCAGGCCCTTTCCCGCTTCACCATCCTCGACCTCACGCGTGTGCGTTCGGGACCGACTTGCGTCCGCGAACTCGCCGATTGGGGCGCCAACGTCATCAAGATCGAGACGCCGAAGCGTCTGGAAAAGGGCGAGACCCTGGGCGGCCCGCGCCAGGCGCCGGATTTCCAGAACCTGCACCGCAACAAGCGCAGCATGACGCTCGACCTCAAGTCGCCGCAGGGGCGCGCCACCTTGCTGCGTATGGCCGAGAAGGCCGACGTGGTGGTGGAGAATTTCCGCCCCGACGTGAAGCACCGGCTCGGCATCGATTACGAGGTGCTGCGCAAGGTCAACAAGCGCATCATCCTCGCCAGCATTTCCGGCTTCGGCCAGGACGGCCCCTATCGCGAGCGGCCAGGCGTCGACCAGATCGCGCAGGGCATGGGCGGGCTGATGTCGATCACCGGCCTGCCGGGCCAAGGTCCGGTACGCGTCGGCATTCCGATCGCCGATCTCTGCGCCGGCCTGTTCTGCGCGCTGGGCATCTTGACGGCGCTGCACGAGCGCGAAGTCTCCGGCGAGGGTCAGTGGATCACCACCTCGCTGCTGCAGGCGCAGATCTTCATGCTTGATTTCCAGGCCGCGCGCTGGCTGCAGGCGCATGAGGTCGCCAAGCAGGCCGGCAACAATCATCCGACCAGCATTCCGACCGGCGTGTTCAAGACCAAGGACGGCTACATCAACATCGCCTCCGCCGGTCACGTCATGTGGGACCGCCTGTGCAACGCCATCGGCGCGCCCGAGTTCATCACGCGCGAGGATTTCAAGACCGGCGCGGCGCGTTTGAAAAACCGCGAAGCCGTCAATGCCGCGATCGAAGCCATCACGGTCAACAAGACCAGCGCGGAATGGATCGATCTGCTCAACGTCGCGGGCGTGCCCTCCGGGCCGATCAATACGATCGACCAGGTGTTTGCCGACGAGCAGGTGAAGCACTTAGGGATCGCGCAAAACGGCACCCGGCCGGACGGCACCGAGGAGACTTTCGTCGGTCAACCGTTCACGCTGTCGCGGACGCCGAGCAAGATTGCGGCCACGCCGCCCGAACTCGGCCAGCACACCGACGGGGTGCTCAAGGAATTCGGCTTCGCCGACAATGAAATCGCAGAGCTGCACAAGGCCAACGCGCTCTGACGCTTACAATGGAGACACTGATAATGACGCAGACCGACAAAATGCTGTCCCGCAAGGAGGGTGGCGTCGGCTATATGACTTTCAACAATCCGGAGCGGCACAACGCGGTGTCGCTCGATATGTGGGAGGCGGCCCAAGGCATCCTCGCCGACTTCGCCGCCGACAAGGCGGTGCGCGTCGTGGTGGTGAGCGGCGCCGGCGACAAGGCCTTCGTGTCGGGCGCCGATATCTCCAAGTTCGAGAGCGAACGCTCCAGCAAGGAGGCGATCGACCGCTACAATATCGCGGTCGATAAGGCCAACACCGCGGTCTACGAATTCCCCAAGCCGACCATCGCCATGATCCGCGGCTACTGCATCGGCGGCGGTGTCGGGCTGGCGCTGTGCTGCGATCTGCGCATCTGCTCGGACAACTCCAAATTCGGCGTACCGGCCGCCAAGCTCGGCCTCGGCTATGGTTTCAAGGGCATCAAGAAGCTGGTGGACGTGGTCGGTCCCTCGTTCGCCAAGGAAATTTTCTACACCGCGCGCCAGTTCACCGCCGCCGAGGCGCTGACGATGGGCCTGGTCAATCGCGTGCTGCCCGAGGCGGAACTGGAGAAATACGTCAAGGACTACTCCGACACCATCAGCGGCAACGCGCCGCTCACCGTGAACGCTGTGAAATACATTGTCGGCGAGGTCGTGAAGGATGACAGTCAGCGCAATATCAAAAAATGCGCCGACCTGGTGGCGGAGTGCTTCGCCAGCAACGATTACAAGGAAGGCCGAACGGCGTTCATGGAAAAGCGCAAGGCGGCCTTCACCGGCACATAAGAATCTCACTCCCCGACAAACGGGGAGGAGCTTAGAAATTCAGGGAGGATTTGCGTGGCGTCGGTTGAGTTGCGGGGCCTGACCAAGCGATATGGCGACGTCGCGGTGGTCGACGACATATCGCTCGCCATCGAGCACGGCCACTTGGTCTGCCTACTCGGCCCCTCGGGCTGCGGCAAGACCACCACGCTGCGGCTGATCGCCGGCTTCGTCGAGCCGAGCGCGGGGGAAATCCGCGTCGGCGACAAACTCATCTCCTCGCCCGCGCAATCGCTGCCGCCCGAGCGGCGCAACATGTCGATGATCTTCCAGAGCTACGCGCTGTGGCCGCACATGACGGTGACCGAAAACATCGTCTACGGTCTCAAGCTGCGAAAGATGGATCGCGACACCATCGCCAAGAAGCTCAACGCCATTCTCGCAACCACGCGGCTGGCGCCTTTGGCCGAGCGCTATCCGGGCGAATTGTCCGGCGGCCAGCAGCAGCGCGTGGCGCTCGCGCGCGCGTTAATCGTGGAGCCCGAGACGCTGCTGCTCGACGAGCCTTTGTCCAATCTCGACGCCAACTTGCGCGAGGAAATGCGCTTCGAGGTGCGCCGGCTGCACGACGCCTATCGCTACACCACCGTCTACGTCACCCACGACCAGTCGGAGGCGATGACCACCGCCGACCTGATCGCGGTGATGAATGGCGGCAAGATCGAGCAGGCCGGCTCGCCGGAAGACGTCTACGATCGGCCGCGCTCTGAATTCGTCGCGCGTTTCATCGGCTCCAGCAACGTGGTCAAGGGCAAGGCGCAGGATGAAGCTCGCATCGGCTTGGCCGGCGTGCCGTTGCGCTGCGTCGGCGCCAAGCTCACGCCCGGCGCCGACACCGCGGTCTCGATCCGCCCGCACGACATCCGGATTTCCGCGGCGCAGCCGCAAGCTTCCGAAAACGCCGTGCCGGCGACCGTGACGCGGCAAGTCTTTCTCGGCGGTAGCCGGGACTATATGGTGGAGCTCAAGGACGGCACGCAGTTGCGGGTCGTCACCGCCGCGGGCGAGGGCATTGCGCAGGGCAGCACGGTCTGGTTGGTCCTGCCACCCGAAAAATGCCGGGCGCTGATGGGATAGCATCCAAGAATCTCGCGTGCGCTAAACAACAAAAGCAAGTTCAGGGAGGATCGCGATGAAGGGCTCTAAAATCTCACGCCGTGACGTGTTGATCGGCTCGGGCGCGCTGGCCGCCGGAGCGTCGTTCTCGACCCGCGTGCTGTCGGCCGCGCCGCCGCCGAGCGCCGTCACGCCGGCGCTGATCGAGGCGGCCAAGAAAGAAGGCAAGGTGGTCTGTACACCTCGATCGACCTCAAGCTGTCCGAGCAGATCGGCAAGGCGTTCGAGGCCAAATATCCGGGAGTGTCCTGCAAGGTGGAGCGCAGCGGCGCCGAGCGCCTGCTGCAACGCATCAGCCAGGAATATTCCGCCAACGTGCACGCGATCGATGTGGTGAACTCGTCGGACGCTTCGCTGCTGGTGTACTGGAAAGATCAGGGCATCCTGGCGCCCTACGTGCCGGAGGACGTTGCCAAGTTCTATCCGCCCCAGCACCAGGATGTGGACGGCAACTTTGCAAGTTTCCGCATCTTCCTTTGCGTCATTGCCTACAACACCAACCTGGTGAAAAAGGACGAGGCGCCCAAGAGCTTCGCCGATCTGCTGCTGCCGCAGTGGAAGGGCAAGATCGTCAAGGCGCATCCCGGCTACAGCGGCACCATCCTGACCGCGACCTACCAGTGCTCGCGCGATCTCGGCTGGGGCTATTTCGAGAAGCTCGCCCAGCAGAACGTCCTGCAGGTGCAGTCGGCCGCCGATCCGCCGAAGAAGATCGCGCTCGGCGAGCGCGCGGTTCAGGCCGACGGCGTTGAATACATCATCCTGCACGAGAAGGAATCCGGCCAGCCGGTCGAGCCGGTCTATGCCACCGAGGGCACGCCGCTGATCGTCGGGCCGAACGGACTGTTCAAGGCGGCGCCGAATCCGAATGCGGCCCGGCTGTTCCAGAGCTTCTGCTTCACGCCGGAGTGCCAACAGCTTTGCATCGATATCGGCGGCTTACGTTCGGCGCATCCGCAGGCCAAGGAGAAGCCCGGCCGCACGCCGCTCAGCCAGATCAAGCTGATGAAGGACGATCCGGCGGCGGTGCTGAAACAGGGCGAACAACTCAAGGCGCATTACGTCAAGCTGTTCCACGTTTAAAATAATATTCCCCGGCCCGCGCGTGGGCCGAGGGAAGCATCGGGGGTACGCCATGACCAGACGGTTTTCGAAACGCGATGTGCTCAAAGGCGCAGGCGCGCTTGGCCTCAGCGCCTTCGCCGTGCGGGTCGCCGCGACGCCGGCGGCGGAAGCGATGACGCCGGCCTTGATCGAGGCGGCGAAAAAGGAAGGCAAGCTTGCTTTCTACACGGCGATGGACCTGCAGTTCGCGGAACGCCTCAGCAAGGCATTCGAGGCGAAGTTTCCCGGCATTGTGGTGCGCGTCGAGCGATCCGGTGCGGAGCGCGTTTTTACCCGCATCGGTCAGGAGTATTCCTCCAACATCCACGCCGTCGACGTCGCCAACACCGCAGACCAGGCGCATTGCATCATCTGGAAACGCAACGGCTGGCTGGCGCCATACCTGCCGAAGGAGGTCGCGCAACACTTCGACAAGCGCTATTACGACCCGGAGGGGTTGAATATCACGACGCGAATTCTGGTCTCTCCGATCGCCTACAACACCAATCTGGTGAAGAAGGAAGACGCGCCGAAGAGCTTTAAAGATCTGCTCGATCCGAAATGGGTGGGCAAACTGGTCAAGGCGCACCCGGCCTATAGCGGCACGATCATGAACGCGACGTTCGAGATCGCGCGCGATCTGGGCTGGGACTATTTCGAAAAGTTGGCCAAGCAGAAAGTCATGCAAGTCCAGTCGGCGACGGATACGCCAAAGAGAATATCGCTCGGCGAACGCGCGGTCATGGTCGACGGCGCGGGCTACCTTGTCATCCGCTACAAGGAGAGGGGCCAGCCGGTCGACATCATCTACCCGGAGGAGGGCACGCCGCCCGCCACCGGTCCGAGTGCGGTCTTTAAGGCTGCGCCCAATCCGAACGCGGCGCGTCTGTTCCAGAACTGGATGCACTCGCGCGAGGCCCAGCAGCTTCTCGTCGATTGGGCCCGCCAGTATTCGCCGCATGGCCAGACCGTGGAAAAGCCCGGCATCCGCAAGCTCGCCGATATCAAGCTGATGAAGGAGGATCCGGAAGGCGTCTTTGCGCAGGCGGACGCGGTCACGAAGCGGTACACAGAGATTTTCAAGGTCTGATGACAATCGCCATTCCAGCAACGCCGGCGTCAAAGCCTCGCAAATTCGGGATCGATGTCTCGAAGCCGGTGCTGCTGGTGTTCGCGGCGATCCTGTGCGTGCTGATCGTGATGCCGCTGTCGTGGCTGGTGTACTACGCCTTCACCGACAAAAACGGCGCCTTCACGGTCGCCAATTTTTATCGGCTGGTGTCGGACGCCGACTTTCTCGATCCGCTGCTCACCACCTTCGCGCTCGCGACCTTGTCCGCGCTGATCTGCTGCGCGGTGGCCGCGCCGATGGGCTGGCTGGTGGCGCGCACCGACATGCCGCTGCGCCGCACCGTGCGCCTCCTGGTGACGGCGTCGTTCGTCACGCCGCCGTTCCTCGGCGCCATCGCCTGGGAGCTGCTGGCCGCGCCCAACAGCGGCTTGCTCAACCAGCTCTATCGCGAGATCACCGGCGCCTCGCCGGATTCGCATCTGCTCAACATCTACACCTTCACCGGTCTCGTCTTCGTCATCAGCTGCTACACGTTCCCCTATGTCTTCGTGCTGGTCGCCAATACGCTCGACCGCACGCCCGGCGATCTCGAAGATGCCTCAGCCATTCTCGGCGGCAGCACCTGGGATACCGCGCGTCGCATCACCATTCCGCTGGCGCTGCCGGCGGTGCTGGCGGGCGCGCTGGTGGCGTTCCTGCAAGCGATGACGCTGTTCGGCTCGCCGGCGATCCTGGCCATGCCGGCCGGCTTCCACACCATCACCACCAAGATCTGGAGCCTGTTCCAGTTCCCGCCCAAGCCGGAGCTCGCCGCCGCCGCCTCGCTGCCGCTGCTGGTGTTGACCGTCATGCTGTTGCGCGCCGAACACATGGTGCTGGGCCGCCGCGGCTATTCGGTGGTCGGCGGCAAGAACAGTGAGCCGCGCATCGTGCGGCTTGGACCCTGGCGCTGGGTGATGCTGACGGTCGCGATGCTGGTGTTGATGTGCCCGGTATTCCTGCCCTATTTCGCGTTGCTCAATGCGTCGTTCTCCAAGATTGCCTCGCATCTGGTCTCGCTCAACAATTTCACCTTGCAGAACCTGCATTTCGTATTCTTCGAATTGTCGGCGACGTCGCTGGCGCTGCGCAATACCTTCATCCTCGGAATTTTGTCTGCGACCTGCGGCACGGTGCTCGCTTTGGTGATCTCTTACGTCACCACGCGCAAGGCGGTGACCGGCTATCGCGTGCTCGGGTTCCTGGCGACCGCGCCGGTCGCAATTCCGGGCATCGTGCTCGGCGTCGGCCTGTTCTTCACCTACACGCGGCCGCCCTTCGTGCTCTACGGCACCTTATGGATTCTGCTGATCGCCTTTGTCACGCTGGCCATGCCGGCCGCCTATCAGCAGATGCAATCAGCGTTCCGCTCGGTGCATCCCGAATTGGAGGACGCCAGCCGCATTCTGGGGGCGACGCGTCTACGTGCGCTCTGGCAGATCACCGCGCCGCTGCTGCGCACCAGCTTGATCGCGACCTGGTGCTTCGTCTTCGTCGGCGTGATCCGCGAATTGTCGGCGGCGATCATGCTGTTCACCTCGCAAACCAAGGTGCTGTCGGTGCTGATCTACGATCTTAATGAAAGCGGCGATCTCGCCGCGATTTCGGTGCTCGGTCTGTTCATGCTGATCATCACCTTCAGCGTGGTGGCGCTGGCCAACAGCCTGCGCGGCCGCGGCAACGCGCGCCGCAATGTCGCAATCGGATAGTCGCAATGGCCGCCGAACTCCCTAAAATTTCCGTCGCTGAACGGCTCGCCGCGCGCATCGCGGCGCTCGACGCTCCTACGCTGCCCGCCGCCGTGCGCCGCAAATGCGAGGAGCTGCTCGTCGACGTGGCGGGTCTTTGCGTCACCGCGCGCAACGAGGATTACATCCAGGCCGCGCTCGCAGGCCTCGACGACGACGGGCCGTGCACGGCGATCGGCCACGCCCGTACTTTGAGTTCCGCCGGCGCCGCTTTCGTCAACGGCACCGCGGCGCATGGCGAGGATTTCGACGATACCTTCGAGGGTGGGCCGGTGCATGCCGGCGCGGTGGCGGTGCCGGCGGTGCTGGCGGCCTGCGAGCGCCACCGGCCGGACGGCGGCGCCGCGTTGCTGGGGATCGCGGTCGGCACCGAGACCATGTGCCGGCTCTCCACCGTGGTGCCGAAAGCGGTGCACAGAGCCGGCTTCCACCCGACGGCGATTTTTGGCGTCATGGGGGCTGCCGCCGGCGTTTCCGCCGCGCTCGGCTTGAACGCCAAGCAGATTGTGGACGCGCTCGGCATCGCCGGCAGCTTCGCCTCGGGCATCATCGAATATCTCGCCGAAGGAACCTGGACCAAGCGCCTGCATCCCGGCTGGGCGGCGCAGTCGGGCATCCGCGCGGCGCTGCTGGCGCGCGGCGGCTTCTCCGGGCCGCGCACGGTGTTCGAGGGCGTGCACGGACTGTTTCACGGCTTCGCCCACACCACGCAAGGCGACTACGCAGCGTTGGACGATTTCGGCACCCGCTGGGTGACCGAGACGCTCGCCTTCAAGCCCTATCCATGCGGCACCATGGCGCATCCTTATATCGACTGTGCCAAACGGCTGGCCGCGCGCGGCATCAAGCCCGCTGACGTCAAGGAAATGATCTGCGAGGTCGCCGAAGGCACCGTGCATCGGCTGTGGGAGCCGCTGGCGGCCAAGCAGCGCCCGCCCAATGGCTATGCCGCGAAATTCGCCACGCCCTTCATTCTCGCCACCGGCTTCGTGCGCGGCGGCGTCGGGCTCGACGCCTTCACCGATAATGCGGTGCATGACCGCCAAGTGCTCGCGCTTGCGGCCAAGGTACGTTACGTGATCGATCCGGATAATCCATATCCCAACGGCTTTACCGGCCACATCCGCGCCGTGCTCAATGACGGCCAGGTGGTGGAAGAGCGCCAGCCGCATTTTCGCGGCGGCGCCAACGAGCCGCTCACGCGCGCCGACATCGAGGAGAAATTCGCGCTCAACGCGCGCCACGGCGGCTGGGATTCCACGCGCAGCGCCGCCGCGCTCAAGCTGTTGTCCAAACTTTATGACGGCAAGATCGATCTTGCGTCGCTACGGGAGTAAATGAATGACTGAAGGGAATGAACTTGCCGGCAAAGTCGCTGTCGTCACCGGCGCCGGGCGCAATATCGGCCGCGCCATCGCCAGGCACCTGGCCGCGGCCGGCGCGTCGGTGGTGGTGAACGCGCGCTCCAACCAGGCGGAAGCCGATGCCGTAGTCGCGGAGATCGCGGCGGCCGGCGGCAAAGCCATCGCCGTCCTCGCCGACGTCGGCGATGCCGCCGCGGTCGAGGCCATGGCGCAGGCCGCGTTGAAGGCCTTCGGCCGTATCGACATTCTCGTGAACAACGCC
>PMAF01000109.1:235-6757 GCA_003152455.1 Hyphomicrobiales bacterium | reverse complement strand
ATGATGCGGCCCCATTTATGCTGGCGCATGTGCGGCACCACATGACGAATGCAACGGGCCGCCGGGTTGAATTTATGGTCCAGCAAGCTCGTCAGATGCGCATCGTCCATCTTGAAGAAATCTTGCGGAATGACCGTCGCCGCCGCGTTGATCAAGATGTCGATGCGGCCGAATTTGGCTACGGCCTGCTCGGTCATGACGCCGATAGCGGCATCGTTATTGACGTCGGTGGGAATGCCGATGACACGGCCGGGGTAAGTCTTGTCAAATTCCCGCACTGCGGCCGCGTTGCTGTCGGGGCTCTTGCTGACGAGGACGGCGATGGCGCCCTCGGCGAGCAATTCCTTGGCGCAGGCGTTGCCGATGCCGCGGCTCCCCCCAGTGATGACGGCAACTTTATCCTTGAGTCCGAGATCCATCGCACTTCTCCTTGCAAGACAGGCGCCAGCCCGCTGCAGTCGAATTTTGTTTCGGTTGAGTAACGATCAGTCCCCTTGTTCGATAATATCCAAGCAGCCTGAAATCTTTGGCTCGCTTTACGCGGCCGTTAGGCCTCCATCGACCACGATCACTTGCCCGGTGATGGAGGCCGCGGCGGGGCTAGCGAGGAATGCGACCGCGCCGGCGACTTCTTCGACCGTTGCCAGACGATGCATCGGGATGCGCTTGAGCATCGCTTCCATATAGGCCTTGTTCGTGCCAGTGCCGGCGCGCGAGGGCGACCGCGTATCGAGCCTTCCCGGCGCGACGGCGTTGACGGCGATATTCTGCTCGGCCCATTCGATTGCCAGCATGCGCGTCATCTGGATGAGCGCAGCCTTGCTGATGCCATAGGCTGAGCGCTCAGTCTGTCCGATCAGTGCCGCCGTTGAGGCCACGGTGATGATCCGTCCCGGCACCTGTCGTGTAATCAAATGCCGGCCGATTTGTTGGGTTAAGAAAAACGTTCCGGTGACGTTGATCGTCATCAGCGCGTTCTATTCCGCGCTCGTGATTTCGACCGCCTTACGGCGCAGGTTGGCGCCAGCATTGTTGACTAGTACGTCGATGCGGCCGAAGCGGTCGATCGTCTTGGTAACCGCGGCCTCGATGCTCTCCTGCGCGCGCAGGTCGAGAGAGAGAGCTTGCGGCTCGGTGCCGACCTTCTTGAGTTCGCCACACGTCGTCGCGAGATTCTCTTCGCGCGTCGCCGTCAGCGCGAGATCAAAGCCGTCGTGCGCCAGCGCCAGCGCGGTCGCGGCGCCGACGCCGTAGGATGCGCCGGTGATGAGGGCGACCTTGCGATCTGTCATGTCCGGAATTGCCATCCTCCCTGCGCTCAAGCCCAACCGCGCGGCTCCGCCTTGATGCCACCGACGCTCGCCAATGCCGCGGCCCACGCCTTAATGTCGACGAGCGCCGGCAGCGGCGGACGCGGATCGCCGCAATCGCGGCCCATCACTTTTGCCGCCGCTTTTAGGCCGGGAACGCCGGCATCGCGAAACATGCGGAACAGGATCGCGGCCTCTTCCTGCTGAGTACGCGCGTCGTTGTATTTCTCGGCGCGGCAGAGGTCGTAGAGCTCACGCACCAGCCGCGGCGACACCGAGGCGAGCGGTGCGAGCATCCCAGTGGCGCCGATCGCGCTCGCCGAGATCATGTATTCGTTACCGGAGACGAGCTGGAAGTCGGGCCGCGCCGCGCGCGCGACGGTGACCACCTCGATCATGTATTGCCAGTCAAGGCTCATGTCGATTAGCCCAGCGAACTGTGACAGTTTGCCGAGCAGGTCGACCACCGACTTGCTGGCAATTTCAACCTCGCTGAATTCTGCCGGCGAATTAAGCACGAACAATGGTAGCCCCCCGCCCTGACCGATGGCGGTAAAATGCTCGACCAACATCGATTGCGGCGGGGTCCAGTAATAAGGCACGCTGGCAATCAGCGCGGCGGCGCCGGCTTTTCTTGCGTGCGCGGCGAGCGACGCCGCGATCGCGGTGCCGGCTTCGCTGACGTTAATCACCACCGGTACGCGGCCGCCGACCTGCTTGATGGCGAAGTCGGCGAGCGCATTGCGCTCCGCGACCGTGAGACTGACCGATTCGCCAGCATGCATCGGCAGCGCAAGTCCTTCCGCGCCGTTACACAAATGAAAATCGATCACCTTGCCGTAGGTATCATAATCGATGCGTCCCCCGGCAAACGGAGTGAGCGGCGCATGCACCAGACCGAATTTGAAAGAATCCACGTCCCTGTCCTTCCGCTCACCAGCCATGCGGCTCGCTGTCAACGATGCCGAGTTCGATCAAACGCTTCTCGATGAATTTCACCCGTTCGGGCGAGGCTGTCGGCAGCGGCGGCCGCGTCGGCCCGACCGGGCGGCCCATGATCACGCAGCCGCCTTTCAGCGACGACGGATATTGATCACGAAACAGGAGCCAGAGCTCCGACAGCTTGTATTGCGCCGCGCGCGCGCGATCCCACTTGCCGGCGGCACACGATTCGTAAAGCTCAACGCAGAGATTGGGGCAGATCGCGCCTGCCGATGAATACGAGCCGGCGCCGCCGAGCGACACCGACGGTAAGAGATATTCTACCCCGGCGATCATCGCGAACTGCGGCCGCAGCGGCAGCGCCGCACGCAGAATCTCGAAGAACTTCTCGCTATTGAAGCTCGCCTCCTTCATGCCGATGAAGTTTGGCAGCCGCTGGATCAGCCGCGCGGTCATCTCACCGGTGAACTCGACGCCGTCGAGATAGCCCGGAGAGTTGTAGGCAATCAGCGGCAGGTCGAACGAGGTGCCAAGCCGCACAAAATAGTCGTAGATCGCCTCCGGCGGAAATTTCCAGAAGTAGGGCGTGATAGCGATGATGGCATCGGCGCCCTTCTGTTGCGCGTGGCGGGCGAGATCGAACGTGTCTTCCAGCGCCAGTGCGCTGACGTGTATCGAAATCGGCACGCGCTTATGGACCGCTTTGATCGCCACTTCCGCCAGCGCTTTGCGTTCGGCTATGGTGAGATTGTGCGACTCCGCCTTATGATGCGGCCACGAGATCGCGGTGGCGCCGGTGCGGACGTGAAAGTCCACCAGCCGCTCGAAGGTCTCGTAGTCGGGGCTGAAATCCTCTTTCAGCGGGGTCACCGGGCTCTGCATTACTCCCTTGAGGACCAGTGTCATTGTCGCTCCTGCTTCTGGCAAACTGCGGAATCGCGTCGGCGCCTAATCCCGCATTGTCGTTCAGAGTCTTTACTTCGCCGTGACATGCGCGTCCTTGACTACTTTGCCCCAGCGCAGCCCTTCGTCATGCACGAATTGGGCGTATTCGGCCGGCGACGCGCTCGGTTCGGGTGTCATCGCCAGCTTGGCGTAGCGCGCCTTCACGTCCGGATCGTTGAGCGCCGTCACCACGGCGGCGTGCAGCCTATTAATGATCGCAGGCGGTGTGCCCGCGAGCGCGCACAGGCCGAACCACTGCACGGCGTTGAAGCCGGTGACACCCTGTTCGGCCAGCGTCGGGATGTCCGGCGCGGCGGCTGAGCGCTGGGCGCTGGTCACGCCGAAGGCGCGCAGCTTGCTCGCTTTGACCTGTTCTATGGCGAGAGTCAGGTCGGGAACGTCGAGTGCCACCTGCCCGGAGAGCGTATCATTGAGGGCCGGCTGCGTGCCGCGATAGGGCACGTGCAGCAATTTGGTGCCGGTATCTTCCTCGAACAGTTCAACAATGAGATGTGACAGGCTGCCGACGCCGGCAGAACCGTAAGCCACCTTGCCTGGGTTGGCTTTGAGATAGGTAAGCAATTCCGACAGATTATTCGCCGGTACCGACGGATTACCGATCAACGCGCCAGGCACGGTCACTGTGCGCGAGATCATCGCGAAGTCTTTGTCGAGATTGTAAGGCACGCTCTTGAGTACGAACTGATTGATAACATGCGAGGAGATCATCGCCAGCAGCGTGTAACCGTCAGGTGCGGCCTGAGAAACCGCCTGCGCGCCGATATTACCACTGGCACCGGGCCGGTTTTCAATAATGATGGTCTTACCTAAGATTTGACTCAGCTTCGGCGCTAAAATGCGCGCCTGAGTGTCGGTGCCGCCGCCGGGCGGCGAGGGAACGATAAGCGTGATGTTACGGCTCGGGTAATCATCTGCCCGGCTCGAGACGCCCGACAACGCAAAGATGGCAACAGCAGCACCAACTAAAGCAGCGAGCCGAAGGCGCCTATCGTATAGCCCTGAAAGCATTTCCTCCTCCTGCATGGTACGCGCGTTTGCCGCGCTGTTGCGGACGGAGTCAAACCGCCCAATCCGATCGCCGGCCAGCTTAGTGGATTTTTCGCGGTAAGTACGTGCGGATTGCACGCGGTCAGAATCCTAACAACGCTGTCTGTCCTAGTTGCAAAACATACTATGATATTCGTAGCGTCATGCACCGATAGGCGCGGCTGTCCCTTGTGTGTACCGAAAACCTAAACGCGGACGTAATGGTGATGAAGTCCGCCGAGCAAAGCGTGTGATTTGATATTTCCGGTTCGCTGAACCGGACGAGAGGCCGGCGCATCTTTGTTCAATGACCAGTGCGTTCTGATGTCATTGTAATAACGGGCGTAAGTTCGCAGAATCCGGCGCAGATGTGCCTCGCCCAAGACGACGATGTGGTCCACACACTCGCGCCGGATCGATCCGATCAGCCGTTCGGCAAAGCCATTCTGCCAAGGCGAGGCCGGTGCTGTAGGCTTGTCCCGGATGCCCATGGCGCGCAACCGGTGCGTGACGACGGCGCCATAGACGCGATCCCGATCACGGATGAGGTAGCGCGGAGCCCGTGTGGTCAAAAATTAAAACTGTAGGAAAGACAGGCGTTATCCGCTCCCGGCGTGGTCTCGCTGCGTGTCGTCCGTTACGTTTTTTTGGGGCGATCAATGGAGTCCTTTGCGGATCGGCGGATAAATGGGGGGAGACTCATGCAGGCGCACGTATCCTGGCCTACATCACGGGACGGTGGACCAGGAGCTGCTGCTGCGGAATGAGTATCTGGCTGCTGAAAACCGGGTCCTGGGGGGCAAATTGAAGGGGCGCCGTCGGAAACGGCGCACTGAGCTGCTTCATCGTGGGAGCTTGGACAACTGCCATCTTTGCGACCGTTTAATTTTTTGACCATACGGGCAGAGCAGGCGGGGTTTCGTTCGCGTCGAGCGCACCGCGATCGCACGCGAGCAATCGCAAAACGCGGTTGCCGGTCGAGCTTAGTGCCACGCTGTTCCTTGGCGAGCGCTACGAATACATCATGCACACACCGGAAATGACACTACGCGCATGGGGGCGCGACCCGCTGGCCCCCGGCAAATACTGGGTCCGGATCGATCCGGAAGACCTTTGGCTTTTTCCCGGATAAGGCCATCGGCGAGCGAAAGAAGTCGGGTATGCGTCCAAAGACTGGAAGAGATCAAACACGAGCTCGTAACGGCTCAGCAAACAGGAGAGAATTGATGAAAAGCGAAGTTGTCACTGGAAACGCCGGGGACGTGCCTGACTACCAGCGTAATCCCAACACGTGGGGATCGCAGGAAGTCGCCGACTTTTTCCCGGGGTTCAAACACCTGAACATGAATACCAGCGGAGCCGTTATCCGGCTCAGGCACGGCGGGTCTGGTCTGCCGCTGCTGTTGCTGCACGGAAATCCGCAGAACCATGTGGCGTGGCACAAGATCGCTTCCCGCTTGGCGCAGAAATATCATGTGGTCCTGCCGGATTTGCGCGGCTACGGCGACAGCTCGCTGCCGGCGCCCGGAGAAAATCATATCAATTATAGCTTCAGAGCTATGGCCCTCGACGTGGTCGAGATCATGGAACAGCTCGGCCACAAAAAGTTCTACCTGGCCGGCGTCGACCGCGGCGGCAGGACGGCGCATCGGCTGTGCTTGGACCATGCGGAGCGCGTCACCAAGGTCTGCCTGATGGACGTCGTCCCGAATTATTACGTATGGACGAACCCGACGAAGGACTGGGTGATCAAAACCTGGCACTGGGGATTCATGGCGCAGGCGGAGCCGTTTCCCGAAAGGCTGATCAGCGCCGTGCCGGCGGAATACTTCCTGAAGTCGCGTATGACCATTCGCGGCGGCACCGGGACGGATTTCTTCGACGACAACGCGATGAAGGAATACGTCCGTTGCTACACGCTCAAGACCATCACGGGCTCGTGCCGCGACTATCGAGCGACTGCCACCTGTGATTTCGAAATGGATACGGCCGATCGCGACCGTAAAATCCAGATGCCGGCCATGATAGTATGGGGCGTGCGCGGCCAGCCAGAGGCGCGGGCGCGTGAGTTTATGGACATTTGGAATAAGTTCGCGAGCAACATCGAACACTCCGAGCCTTTCCACGCCGGTCATTATATCGCGGAGGAAATTCCGGATATGCTGTACGACCGCTTCACCAAATTTTTCACTTAGGTTGCGCGGATATAGGCTGAACTGCCGCTGGTCACGACGACCGTCTTTAAGCGGAAGTCGGTGACCTGTGTGTACCGAAAATT
>PMAF01000109.1:0-139 GCA_003152455.1 Hyphomicrobiales bacterium | reverse complement strand
CTCGAATACCCATGGCGCGCAGACGCTGCATGAAGACTGGCCCATACGAAGTGTCCCGATCCCGAATGAGGTATCGCGGCGCCTGGTCCCATGGGAAAGCCTCGGTGATCTGGCGCGAGATCCACTCCGCAGTCGGGTT
>PMAF01000173.1:1404-16521 GCA_003152455.1 Hyphomicrobiales bacterium | reverse complement strand
ACGGCGGGGCGCTGATGCGACAAAATTCTAAACGCTGAAGATTGGTGAGCAGCGTATTGGAAGCGGTGTTTCAGGCGCAGTTTTCAACTGAAGCACTTGGTTTCGATGAAAATGAGACAAAGTTCATGAGTTTCGTGATCATGAGGTGGGATACGGCTTTGACACCTATTAATCGCAATTATTTTTGTGTTTCGATATCCTGACGGAACTGCTCGTACGCTGCGAAAACAATAAGCAATTGGTGCCCTCAATCAAGCCTCTCGAACTGCAACAACAGATGCACTAATCTCACCATCGCCCTGGTACAAAAGCGTTCGGGCCAACAGCATTCATCAGCGACGCCGAATTCATGACGATCGACTTTGAACTCTCAGATCTTCAACGATCGCTGCGTGACGCGGTGACCAAAATCTGCATACGTTTTGACGACGACTATTGGCTTCAGTGCGACCGCGATGGGAAGTTTCCCCACGAATTCCACAACGAACTTGCATCTGAGGGTTGGCTCGGTATCTGCCTTCCGGAAGCTTATGGCGGATCAGGTCTCGGCATTACAGAAGCCGCTATCATGATGGAGGCCATCTCTGCCTCCGGCGCCGGTTTTTCCGGCGCTTCTGCGGTTCACATGAACATCTTCGGCCTCAACCCGGTGGTCGTCTACGGCAGCGAGGATCAGAGGCGCCGGATGCTGCCGCCTATTGTCGCAGGCAAGGAGAAAGCTTGTTTCGCAGTCACCGAACCGAACGCTGGTCTTGAAACAGCGAAGCTGCAGACACGCGCCGAACGTCTTGGCAATCGCTATGTGATGCGTGGCACGAAGACTTGGATTTCCACCGCGCAAGTGGCGGATAAGATGTTAATTCTCGTTCGTACCGCGCCGCTTGAGGCTGGGAAAAAACCGACAGACGGCTTGAGTCTTTTCTACACCGCGCTCGATCGGCGGTTCATCGAGGTGCGTGAGATCGAGAAGATGGGACGCAAGGCGGTCGATTCAAATCTGCTGTTTATTGATGGGCTTGAGGTTCCGGTCGAGGATCGAATTGGCGAGGAGGGTCGCGGATTCGAATATATTCTTCACGGGATGAATCCGGAAAGGATTCTGATCGCCGCGGAAGCGGTGGGCCTTGGTCGCGTCGCGCTCAAGCGCGCAACGGCTTACGCGAAGGAGCGGATCGTATTCGATCGCCCGATCGGCAAAAATCAAGGTATCCAACACCCGCTGGCGGAATGCTGGATGGAACTGGAAGCAGCCAATCTCATGGTTTTCAAGGCCGCGCGGCAATATGATAACGGTATCGCCTGCGGGCCGATGGCCAATGCGGCAAAATACTTGGCAGCCGAAGCCGGATTCAAAGCTTGTCAAACTGCAGTCATGACCCATGGCGGCTATGGCTACGCCAAGGAGTATCACGTCGAACGGTATCTCCGAGAGAGTATGATTCCCAGGATCGCGCCGATCAGTCCGCAGCTCATTCTCTGCTTCATCGCGGAGAAGGTTCTCGGGCTGCCGAAGTCATATTAGGGACGCCATGAGTAACCGATACTTCGTTCGAGCCGAGGACGTTCCCGCCTATCACCCTGCCAATCATACCGGCACAGTCAATAAGCGCCTCATCGATCCGAAGCTTACGGGTGCAAAAAACGTCGAGATCGTTTGCGGGACGTTGCAGCCGGGAAACGGCGCTCTGCCGCACGCGCACCCTGGAATCGAGCAGGTCTGCTATATACTTGAGGGGGCAGCCATTGCCGAGGTCGACGGTCAGCGCCAGCAACTCGGCCCCGGCGATTGCTGTTATTTTCCTGCCGACATGCGACATGTCTTTACCGCGATCGGTGCAACGCCATGCAAAGTTCTCGTCATCTACTCGCCACCTTACGAGGAAGACTCAAGTCGCGTCATCCGATGATGCGGTGGACGGATTAGAAACAGTCGGAATTGCGATGTCGCCAACGACAACAGGACAAGATATCCAGGCACCGTTGGACGGGCTGCGTATCGTCGACCTGACCACTATGGTATTGGGCCCGTACGCCACCCAGATTTTGGCGGATTACGGTGCGGACGTTATCAAAATTGAATCGCCTCAAGGCGACTTGATGCGCAAGGGCGGAGCGAAAAAAAGCGCCGATATGGGCGCGCTCTATTTACAACTGAACCGCAACAAGCGCAGCGTCGTTCTCGATCTAAAGCAGGTGCTAGGTCGCAAGATCCTGCTGCGACTGTGTGAGACTGCGGACATTTTGGTACACAATAATCGTCCTGCTGCGATGCAGCGGCTCAAGCTCACAGACAAAGATGTGCGGGCGGCCAATCCGCGCCTCATTTACGTAAGTCTGATCGGTTACGGTGAGAACGGTCCTTACGCCGGCAAGCCCGCTTATGACGACCTCATTCAGGGAATCTGCGCCGTGCCGGCAGTCAGCGCCCGCATCGGAGGGCATGCGCCGGAATATGTGCCGTTAACGCTCGTCGATCGGATCGTTGGCATAAATGCCGCTCACGCCACACTCGCGGCCCTTCTGTATCGTAATCGAACCGGCGAGGCACCGTCGGTCGAACTCCCGATGTTCGAGACCATGGCGCAATTTGTTCTGGGCGATCATCTCGGCGGGCGCTCGTTCAATCCACCCATTGGAGAGCCCGGATACAGCCGGCTGTTGACCGCAAATCGTCGCCCCTATGCAACGAGCGACGGCCACTTATGCGTTCTGGTTTATACCGACAGGCACTGGAAATCGTTCTTTACCGCGATCGGTCGGGCCGAACAATATGCTTTGGACTCCCGCCTGTCGGACCAGGCGACGCGTGGTCGTCATTATAATGAGATCTACGGCGTGTTGGCCGATATCCTGCGCACGCGGACATCCGCGGAGTGGATTGATCTTCTGGGGCGGTGCGATATTCCATGCGCACCGATGAACGACCTCGACGCATTGATTGACGATCCACATCTCGCCTCGGTTAAGTTCTTTGAAACAAAATCGCATCCGACCGAGGGCCAAATCTGCTACACAGGCATACCCAGCCGATGGAACGGTTCCGCCTTGAAGATAAGCCGCCACGCTCCGCGTCTGGGCGAACACAGCCTTTCGGTTTTCCGGGAAGCCGGGCTATCGGCTGACGAAATCGACGCCCTGCTGGCAGGCGGCACTACCATCGATGGCGAAGTCCGCACCGAAGCGGACACCTCCGTTGATTAAAGACCATACAGCGGGGTTGCGCCGCTACGACCGTTGTTTTAGCGTCATTGCCAATCAATTAAAAATCCTGCGGAGGACGTTCATGACACGGTACACAATTTTTGCGCTGTTAGTTGCATCGATGACTTCGGCTACGGCGTTTGCTCAGGGAACTGGCGCTCCTGCCGAGATCAAGCTCGGGACCCTTTATGCTTCGTCCGGACGCTTCGCCAGCATTTCCATGCCGGTCCATGACGGTCTCAAGCTTTGGCTTGAGCAGAAGAACGCCGAGGGCGGCGTTTTTGTCAAAGCATTCAATAAGAAGATTCCGCTCAAGCTCATCGCTTATGACGATCAGAGCAATAACGCGACTGCGGCGACGCTCTACAATCAGCTCATCACCCAGGACAAAGTCGACATTTTGGTCTCAGATTCCGGATCCGTGCTGACGTCGGTGGCCGTTCCGATCGCCCGCGACCATAAGATGCTGCTTATCGACCAAACCGGCACGGGAGCAAATTTCTTCACCCCCGACAATCCCTACATCGTGTTGATGTCCGATCCAGTTTCGAGCATTTGGCCGAAGCCGCTCGCGGATTTCATCACCCACGACGGCCCCAAGCTCGGAATCAAGCGGGTGGCGATCCTATATTCCACGAACGATTTCACCGGCACCCAGGCGAACGCAGTACGGAAGTTCATCAAGGAATCGAATTCCGGGGTCGAAATCGTCTACGATGAAGGTATTCCGACTGAAACGTCGAACTACACCGTCTTGCTGAACAATATTCGCGCGACTAACCCCGATGCCGTCATCGAACTTGGCTACGCACCCAACGACATCGCCTTTCTGCGCAATGTCCAAGACAGCGGCATCAAACCGAAGTTTCTTTTCTGCATCTATCCCGGTCTCGAGACCGAGCTTCTGGAGAAGAATGTCGGAGGCGCCGGTCTGAACTACGTGTTTACCTACGTTCCGTCCTCAGAAATTGCCTATCAGGCCAGCTTCGGCATGCCGCTCAAGGATTACAAGGCTGCGTGGGACAAGAAATATGTGGACTCGAAAGTCGAGTTCGGATTCAACTCGGTAGCGGGTTACACGACCGGGCTCGTGATCGAGAGTGCACTGGCGGCCGCCAATAGCCTCGATCAGCTTGAGCTGCGCAAGGCGATCTTTAGCCTGTCCGGAAAGCTAAGGACATTGGATGGCACGTTCGAACTTGACGCCACCGGGGCGCAGATCGGGGAAATCACCCCACTTGGGCAACTCATTCTTGATGAGCACGAACATTTGAAATTTGTGACAGTTTGGCCGCACGACGTGGCAACTGGAAAGCCGGTCTATCCGCGTCCCTGATCGTGCAGGAAGAGATGGCAGCCATCGAAACCCAAGCCCGCCCGCCCTGATGCTTCTTTATACCCTGTTGGCTGGCCTGCTCTTTGGCCTCTATTTCAGTCTGATCGGGCTCGGACTGAATCTTGTGTTCGGCGTCATGCGCATCGTGAATCTGGCGCATGGTGATTTTCTAATGCTCGGTGCATTCCTCGCATTCTGGTTGTTCACTCTTTTTGCCGTCAATCCGATTTCCGCGATCCCGATCGTTTTCGCCTTATTCGCGGTCGTCGGACTGCCGCTCTATTATCTGCTTGTGCCGCGCTTGCTCAAGGCACGCGATCCGGAAATGTTGTCATTCATTCTGTTCTTCGGTCTCTCGCAAGTCATCGAGGCAATCACAACCATTGCATTCGGAACCAGCGAGCGTTCCATCCCCGGCGTGCAGCTCGGAATTGTGATCGCTACAGTCAAAGGGTTGTTCGTCGGCCACAAGGTCGACAATGGCCCCATCGAGATCTTCGGTCAGACCTTTCCGGCGGCCTGGGTGGCGAGCGGCGTGGTGAGCGGCCTCGCCGTCCTGTTCGTCTATCTTTATCTCTACCGGACACGCCTCGGCTATCTGACGCGTGCGGTCATGGTGAATCGCGAGGAAGCGATCGCGACCGGCATCAACGTCCATCGCGTGTCCGCTTTCGCATTCGGGATCGGCCTCGGACTGGCGGCCGTCGCCGGCGTTTTTGCGCCGTTCATGCTTGGCAGCATCACCCCAGCAATGGGCGTCGAGGTGACGGTGACGTCCTTCACCGTGATTGTCATCGGCTCTCTTGGCAATCCGCTCGGCACCGTGCTTGGGGGGTTGGTCTACGGTATTTCCTACATGTTCATGCAAAGCTACTACAGCTCATGGGCCAATCTTCTTCCCTACCTGCTGCTGATTGCGATCCTGCTGGTGCGTCCAAGCGGGCTCCTGGGACGGCAGGTGCGCCGTGCATAAGATCATGCGCCACGTTCTGCTGATTTTAGTGCCGGTGGTCGCAACGTTTGCGATATTGCCGAGCGTCTACAGCAATCATCTTCTGCTTTTCAATTTCATGATTTTTATCATGCTCGCCCAGGGCGTCAACGTCATCTACGGATTCACAGGCTATCTGCCATTCGGCTACGTCGGGTTTTTTGGTGCCGGTGCCTACGGCTTCTCGCTGATGGTCATTCATCTGCAGGCGCCGCCACTTTTGGCGCTGCCGGTTGGGGCCGGCGCTGCTGTCGTCCTTGGATTGTTTCTGACACCGCTGTTTCGCCTATCGGGCGCCTATTTCTCCATCGCCAATCTTGCCGCCGCGCTTGCCGTGCTGCAGGTGGTGTCCAACCCCAACCTCGAAAGCATAACTAAGGGTCCTTATGGCATCAGCCTCAGCGGCGTCTTCAATCCCACGCTCGCTTATGGGACGGCGCTCGCTGTGCTGGCGGCAACACTCGGTCTCGTGATCTATCTGCGTAATTCCCGCTTTGGCATGGCATTGCAGGCAATCCGCGAGGACCCGATCAGCGCCGGCATGGCCGGCATTAACGTGGTGCGCGAGCGTATCATCGCCTGGCTCTTGAGCGCGCTGATCGCCGGCCTGGCCGGCGGCGTTTTCGCCTGGTACGTATCGGTATTCTATCCCGAGACGGTCTTCAGCGGCGAGTTCACGATCTTCGCCATCGTGTTCGCCCTGTTTGGCGGCAACGCGACGGTGGTCGGACCGATCCTTGGCGTCGTCATTCTCTATGGCCTCTACAATGCGGTCGGGATTTCGACGCCTCAGTACTTTCAGCTCATCTACGGCGCATTGATCATGGGTCTGGTATTGTTCCTGCCGAATGGCCTCGTCTCACTGCTACGGCGTTGGGGATTAAATGTCCCCTGACCATTCCCCGCTTCTGATCATTGACGGCCTTGTGAAGCAGTTCGGCGGCTTCCGAGCCCTTGACGGCCTGAGTTTCAGTTTGGCAGCGGGCGAGATTCTTGGGCTGGTCGGCCCCAACGGATCGGGCAAAACGACCTGCATCAATATCGTTTCCGGCCTCTACACACCGGACGGTGGTTCGATCCATTTCGAGGGACGCTCAGTCGCGGGTCTCCCCTCGCACCGTCTCGCCCACGCCGGGATCAATCGCACTTTCCAGATTCCCCGCCCGTTCCTCACCCTTACCGTACGCGAGAACGTGGACATCGCAATCGCATATGGGCGCAACCGTGATACCCGGACCGATACGGACGCGTTGCTGTCCTCGCTCGGCCTCTTGGCTTTCGCGGACCAGCCCGCCGCCGAGCTCAATAGCGCGCGCCAGAAGATGCTCGACCTGGCCCGTGCGCTCGCGACTGGCCCGCGACTTCTGCTCGTCGATGAACTTGCGGCCGGATTAAACCCCGCAGAGCTTGAGCATATCGCCGCCAAGCTGAAGGACCTTGCCTGCTCCGGGATCGCACTTCTCGTCGTCGAGCACCTCATGGGCTTCATTGGCCAGATTACCGACCGCATTGTCGTCATGAACGCGGGTAAGGAAATTTTCGAAGGATCACTGGCAAACGCCTTTACGAATTCGCAGGTCGTTGAGGTATTCCTCGGAGGAGAGGATGCAGCCTGACGGATATTCGAAAACCTTGCTTCAAGTAACCGGCCTCACCGCAGGTTATGGACGAATCCAGGTGTTGTGGGGCGTCGATCTTTGCGTCCATGAACACGAGTCCATTGTGCTGCTCGGCGCCAACGGCGCGGGCAAGACGACGCTTCTAAAAGCAATTATGGGTCTAATCGAAGCATGGGGAGGCCAGGTTGATTTTGGTGGTGTGAATATAACGCGGCTGCGCACTGACCACCGGGTGCGGCGCGGTATTGTTTACATGTCCGAGGCTTCAGGTTTTGTTGGTCTAACCGTCGAGGAAAACATCCTCATCGGCGCACAGTTCCTGCCCAGGAGCCAAATACGTGGGAGGGCCGACGAACTCTATGCAGTATTCCCAGCCCTCGCGGAGCGCCGTCGCGCGCTGGTCAGTAGCCTATCCGGAGGTCAGCGAAAAATGGTTGGGATTGCCAAGGCACTCGCCGGTAACCCGCGCCTTATCGTCATGGATGAGCCTTCGGCCGGCCTATCGCCGCTGTTCGTCAAAGAGGTAGTCCGTGTGCTCACGCAATTCCGCGCGAAAGACCTTGCGCTCCTTATTGCCGAACAGAACGTTAAATTTCTGGAACTCGCCGATCGCGTTTACACGCTAGACAACGGCCGTATCGGATTCTTCGGAACAGTATCTGAGATACATAAGAATGACGCGTTGCGTCGCGCCTACTTTGGTTTAAAATAGAGAGTTCTCGGCCTAATAATAGTCGACACAAACTGATGTCCGTCCGGCACGAGTCTACCAGTCTTCCGCAAGCGCGATGGCAGCAATCTCAAAAGACTAGTGTGGCGCGGGGTGGCAGTGCCCACTCGTCGTGGACAACTGCCTGTGCCGAAAATTAGATTTGGGAGGACTGGCGGTGGAGGCACGCCTCTTTTGGCTGCAAAGCAGCTATGACCAGGCTCCATTGCTCAATCAGTTGGAAGCCGGTCATGATGCCCCCAACCCGACATTGACGGCCGCGAGAACGAGAGACCTTCCATGAACCGCATCACCGGACGTTCGGCATTCCTGGCGCTGCTAAAGGACGAGGGTGTCACGCATCTGTTCGGTAATCCAGGGACCACTGAACTGCCGATCATGCATGCGCTGAAGGAACATCCCGATCTGACCTACGTGATGGCGATGCAGGAGAGCCTCGTGGTCGCCATTGCTGACGGGTTCAGCAGAGCTTCGGGCCGCCTCGTCGCTTGCAACGTCCACGTGGCGCCTGGGCTTGGGAATGCTATGGGCGCGTTATACAATGCCAAATTCACCGGTACTCCCATGATCCTGACCGCTGGTCAGCAGGAGCAGGGGCACGGCCTTATGGAGCCGATGCTCTATGGGCCGCTTGTCAGGATTGCCGAGCCGCTGGTGAAGTGGGCGATTGAGGTGACGCGGCTTGAGGACTTACCGCGGATCATACGCCGCGCCGCTAAGGTTGCAACGACACCGCCGACCGGGCCTGTCTTCATCTCGCTACCGGGGGACATTCTGAATTCCGAAGTCGGCGTCGATCTTGGGCGTTCGACCCGCGTCGATACGCGAGTGAAGCCCTCGGATGAGGCCTTGCAAGCACTGGTCCAGCGCATTCTTAGGGCAGAACGTCCCGTTATCATCGCCGGCGACGAGGTCGTGAAGAGCGATGCGCTGGACGAAGCCGCACTCTTATCGATGACGCTCGGTTGTCCTGCCTATCAGCAGTCGGTCGCATATGGCGCGCATTTCCTGTCGGAGAGCCCGGGCTTCATGGGGGCGGTATCCCGCGTGCAGAAGCAGACCCGGGACATGCTAGCCGCATACGATCTGATGATTGTTCTCGGGGCAGACCCGCTGCGTATGTCGGTCCACAGCGAGGTCGAACCGTTGCCGAATGACATGTCGATCTTACAAATCGGCCTCGTTGAATGGGATCTGGCCAAGAACTACGCGACCGAAATGGCGCTCAAGGCCGACGTGAAAGAGACACTGCGGGTGCTGATCCCAGCTCTTTTGGCCGCGGGCGGTGCCGCACTCGACAAACGCGCAAAGAATGGTATCGCCGCCCTAGCATCGAAGAACTGGACGGCGCAGCGCACAAGGCTCGTCGATGAGATCGCAAATAATCGGGATTGCACGCCGATTGACCCTGACTGGCTGACGCTGCAGGTTGCCGAGGCGATGCCTGCTAACGCCATCCTCGTCGACGAGGGACTGACTGCTTCACGTTATATGCCTGCGCTGCGTCCCAATCGTGATCGGTTCGGCTATCACGCTCTTGCCTCGGGCGGTATCGGATGGGGGCTGCCGGCGTCGGTCGGTGTGAGCCTGGCAAATCCAGATAGGTCAGTAGTTTGCTACTCGGGCGATGGCAGTGCGATGTACTCGATCCAGGCGCTGTGGACGGCGGCACATCACAAGCTGCCCTTGACGGTTGTGATCGCGAATAACGGTGGCTATCGGATTATTAAGCAGCGACTTCTGGCATTCCACCAGAGTGACCATTTCATCGGTATGGACTTTGTCGATCCGTCGGTTGATTTTGTCGGCCTTGCAAAGGCTCTCGGACTCGAGGCAATCCGCATCACGGAGGCAAAGGATGTGGCTCCTGCGCTCATGTCCTCATTCGCCCGGCCTGGCACAAAGCTTATTGAGGTGGTGGTTGAGGGTTCGGTGAAAGCTTGAAATCAAGATCCTGTTACGGGATGCATCTTTATCATGCTATGTTGTGAAGAGGTGAGCGGTGAGAACTACGGAGCCGCTCACAGCATGCGTATCGTGGATGCCGATCAGTATCCGCCGGGCCGCCTGTGTGTGCCGAAAACCTCATCCGCATTGATTGGAGCACGTTCGAGCAAACAAAATCGCGTTTTACAATTCGCTCGTATCTAATTGATTTGAAATGGCTCCTTTTGGCGGATTTTACATCCAAGCTATTGTTATATTTATAATAAAAGGTGACTCTTAATCAGCGGGTCCCAGGTTCGAGGCCTGGCGCGCCCATTAAATCTCTCAATAGCTTAGATGGCGCGCGGAAATCCATTCCGACAACGCGCTCATCTGCTATTCCGACAAATCGCCTGGATTTGTACTCGCAAGGCCCTCATCTACCTTTGGTGTTTGAAAGTGAAAACCACTCTTTGAGGCGAGAGTTTGAATCATCGAGAAATAGGCGGCCGACTATGAAAAGCGACACAACCACAATAAGGAGCAAATCGGAGGGCGCCGGCAAAAGCCGCGTTGCACACACAAAAAATACGATGCCTGATGCAAGCGCAGCCCACATCGTTAGCCGAAGGGAATCCTTAAAATAGGTAGCCACCGTATCATAGATCAGAGGTCCTTCGACCGGGCCGAAGTGATCATTGTAAAGGGATCGAGCATGGCTCGTATCAAACTTCGGTTGAACCTGCCAATAGGACTTCATCACCATTACGTACGAGTTTAGGTTTTCGGTACACACAACGGTCATCGATCACCATTACAACGGAAACTTTATAACTTGCGGAGCTGCCCGCGTAATTACTGTTATTCGCGACGAATACGCTGAACTGTCAGGTTCAAACTTCGGCAATCGGCTCTTCATCAATCTTGTGTCCGTGCTGGTCCACTATGGTGACGAACCAGCCGGTCCAGTTCCAGCCCGGCATAACCGCGCCATGCTTGAGGTCGCGCGCGAACGTTGCAGCATCTGCGCGAGCGGCGGCGTTGCCCGGCAGGTCAATGCCCTTGTGATTGTTCAGAACTTGTTTGCCATCGGTGAGATGGAAATAATACCGCGGCATCATGGAACCTCGCCTGTTTGCATCAACCATCAGCGATGTTATCCAAGTATATGGGTTCTGACACAAGGTCTCGTGATGCAAAATCGTAGTAGCAAATAGGGGCAATACCATGACCTTGAAAGAACTGGCCGACAAGCTCGAATCGCTTGATGTGGATGTATTCGCCTCTCTTCTCGGACTTGAGTACACTCATGACGACCAACCGGATCAAGCAAAGAAAATGATCATCGAAGCACTTCGCTTCTCCGATCAGCATGGACTTAAAGCGCCACGTCCGCCACTCGATGACGCTGATTAGATCGCGCCATCGTGGCGTTTATTACTCCGATGCGTACTTGGGCGTTGATCAGCGTTCTGGCGCGTGCTGCACGACTATACTCGCGCTTCTTTCCACACGCCCCAGCCCTTCCGCAACTTGCTAACAAATTCGCATTTGTTAGCAAGTTGCCATCGCCCAGCGACTAGCTCGAAAAGAGGCGCAAGGTGGTCCATGAGTGGTCGAATTACCTTGCCGCGCCCATTCGATATCTTCCTTGTGCGTTGGAACCACCTTATTTTTGTGCCGCGCCCGAAATTCTTTAACGTGCTGGGCGTAGCCTCGCTGGCTTCCTTCATTGATATAACGCCTAGTGATTGCTACCGTCGTTCCTGGCTTTCCGACCTCAAGGAGGCAGTCCATGAAAGCTGTCGATATAATGACGCGGCGTGTCATCTCGGTCGGTCGGGACGCGTCGGTCTTCGAAGCCGTACGGCTAATGCTGCAGCATCGAATCAGCGGATTGCCGGTCGTCGATCCCGCCGGCATCTTGGTCGGAATGATTACCGAAGGCGATTTCCTGCGTCGCGCGGAAGCCGGAACGGAACGGCACAGGCCACGCTGGCTCGAAGTATTTTTGGGTCCCGGGCGGGCCGCCGTCGAGTACACCCATTCGCACGGTCGCAAGGTCTACGAGGTCATGTCGGATCAGCCGTATTCTGTTTCGGAAGACACCCCTCTCGAAAAGATTGTTGATTTGATGGAAAGTCACAAGATCAAGCGCGTGCCCGTTACGCGTGATGGGCGCCTGATCGGTATTGTGAGCCGCGCGAATTTGATGCGCGCTATATTACCCATCGTAAGATCGGCGCTGCCTCCCGCCCAAAGCGATCTAGACATACGGAAGCGCATCGTGGCGGAGATGGACAAGCAGAAATGGGCTCCGGTTGCCCTTGTCGATGTGACGGTCAAATCAGGCATCGTCGATCTCTGGGGCACAATCCTGGATGAGCGCGAGCGAGAGGCCCTCAAGGTCCTTGCGCAAAATGTACCCGGCGTCAATGAGGTGCGTGACCATATGATCTGGGTGGAGCCGACGTCCGGGTTCACAAGCGGCCCCGATGACAGCGATCCAAAATTAGCAGGCAAGAAGGGCTGACCTGACCGGGCTTTTCTAGACCAAGCGATGTGAGAAAATGAGCTTGGGAAAGGAGCTTTGGTCATGCTGAAGAAGGGGTTTGGCGCGGCGCAGATTGTGACGCTGCTTCGCCAGATTAGTGTCGATGGCGCAGGGAAATGCGACGCCAATAGCTTGCCGGGAAGCGGGTATATCGCTGCAGAATTAAGAGACGAATGCCTCAATCAGGAGATCTTCCACAGCTTGAAGGAAGCACAGATCGTCATTGAGCAATGGTGAAGGCACTACAAGACGATCAGACCGCACGCGGCGCTCAACTATCGGCCGCCGGCACCCCAGACATTCGCGCCTTTGGCTCACCACCTAGGTGAGATCATGCCGATGCAGTAATATTTATCCCGCTGGTTCAAAAAATCCGTCAGGTCACATTTAAGCATGAAATTTGATCACTTGAGTTCATGCTATATGCTTAAATTGCAACCGAGGCGACGTAATGAGTGTCATCCAGTCTGCCACCCGATCAAAGCGTCAAAAGTGCAGTGTTTCCCTGCGCGTCCCACCACCCGATGTGGTTGCAATGAGCGCGATGTGGTGCGTCC
The DNA here is from genome assembly GCA_003152455.1 of Hyphomicrobiales bacterium. Classification (GTDB taxonomy): domain Bacteria; phylum Pseudomonadota; class Alphaproteobacteria; order Rhizobiales; family Xanthobacteraceae; genus Pseudolabrys. The sequence goes on along the minus strand of PMAF01000173.1, from coordinate 3,607 downwards.
GGTGTGTTGTCGCAATTGCTGTCCTTGCCGTTGCAATGATGTCGTCCGGCGCTGCGCCGGCCGAGACGATCGAGTCGGCCATGGCGCGAGCCTATCAGAACAACCCGCAGCTCAATGCTCAACGAGCAATCGTTCGGCAAGCCGACGAGGGTGTAGCCCAGGCACTCTCAGGCTATCGACCGACGATCGGGGCAAGCGCTAGTATCGGCAGGGAGTGTACCGATACGACGGAAGAGTTTCCTCCGATACCAGGAACGCCGCTAACTCAGAGCACAGCAGTCAGGATCAAGGGTCCGACCAACCCACGATCGGTCAGTATCAACGCATCGCAATCGCTTTTCAACGCCAAAACACCAAACCAAACGCGAGCGGCCGAAAGCAAAGTGTTCGCGGCGCGTGAGACGCTGCGGGTGATGGAGCAGTCGGTTCTGCTCTCTGCGGCCACCGCCTACATGGACGTGTTGCGGGACACGGCGAATTTGGAAGTTCAACACAGCTCTGTTCGCGTGCTTCAGCAAATGCTCAAGGACACCCGCGATCGGCGCGCCGTTGGTGAGATCCCGGAGACCGACGTCGCACAAGCCAAGGCCCAGCTGGCGGGCGGTGAAGCGACCCTGCATGCTGCCGAAGCCACGCTTTTGGCAACCAAGGCAAATTATCAGCGTATCATTGGCATTGAACCCGGTATTCTGTCACCCGCCACCCCGGTCGATCGACTTTCCCCACCCAGTCTGAGCGCGTCACTAGCGCACAGCATAGTTGAAAATCCTTCGGTGACCGCGGCAATGTATGGCGTTGATGTGTCTCAACTGCAGGTCAAGATTGCAGAGGCGGGGCTTTACCCCACATTGACTCTGTAGGGAAACATTCAGAAGCAATACGACGCGAACATCACGACGCAAAAGCTGTTCGACAGTTCTATTATGCTGAGTTTGAGTATTCCGATCTATCAGGGAGGCCGCGAGTATTCGGCAATCCGCCAGAACAAAGAGGCGGCGGGTCAACAACGGCTCAGTTTCGATCAGGTTCGCGATCAAGTTCGCGCGAATGTCGCTCAATTCTGGGGCAACTCGACGCCACGAAAGCCGAAACCGAGGCAACAGCACGCCAGGTGAAAGCATCGGAAAGTGCACTCAATGGCGTTCGCGATGAAGCACGTGTTGGACAGCGAACAACATTGGACGTTCTGAACGCTCAACAGGCGTTAGTGAACGCTCGTTTAAATTTGCTCACGGCACAGCATGATCGCGTTTTAGCCTCTTATAATTTGTTATCCGCAGTAGGCCGGTTATCAGCCACGGCCCTTCGTTTACCGGTGCAAGTCTACGATCCAACCGTTCATTATCACCAGGTACGCGACAGCTGGTTCGGTGTCCGCACGCCCGACGGGCGATAGGTTCGCCAAAGCCGAAGCGGCCGGCGGTCCCGGCAAGATGATGGGCGTAACGTATTAATTACACCGACCGTCCCGTGATCTCGTCCTTCTTCGCCGTCTGCATCACGAACAGCAACGGCAGAGCGCACAGCGATATGAACATTAGCACGTAGAATACCTCGATCTTAGTCGCCAAGCCGGTTTCATCGTGACGGCATTCGATGAAGACGGGCTAAGGCTGGCCGCAACAATGCCGTTTTCAACCCCCGCCGAAGCCTTCGCGGAAGCGCGTAAGTTCGTGGACAATAGGGTCGAAAAACCGAGGGATTAGCTCTCGCCCCAAGACCCTTGGCAACATGCGCGGCAACGGCGTGCGAACACGGGCTGCGTGGTGCCGCCGCGCAAACCTAAACGGCGCTAGTGCTGACGTCTGCGCTTGCTCTGTGAAGTGTCGCCGGCCGACCCTGGGTAGAACAGGTTCGGCTCGCAGGAGCCGCCGATGCCGCTGACCGTCGCGCGGCACTGCTCGAGGGTAGAGAAGCCGCAATTTCTGCCGCCGCCCATCTCCCCGCCACCATATTGGGCGCACCAGGGATATTCGATCCCTGCCTGCACCGGCGTGACGAGAGTTGGCAGGGATACGATTGCGGCAATTCCTATGAGAGCGATACAACGCATCGGTCCCTCCTCCGTTCGGCAAACCACGCAAGCGAGAAGTGGCCGCCCCGCGCTATCGGTTTCTTGGCCGCAATCCTTTATCAACTAGTACTGCAACCAGGGATTATTCTTGCCCGGCAGAGTCCATAGGCCGGGCAGCGCCGTTTGGTT
>PMAF01000173.1:0-1399 GCA_003152455.1 Hyphomicrobiales bacterium | reverse complement strand
GGGAATCTTTCGGTGCCAGGATCGAGATAGGACCGCTTCTGAATGATGATGCGGGTGCGTGTGCGGCCGTCTTCGTCGCGGGTGACAAACACGGTACCTCCGGCAGCGGTGGTGACCACGTGCTTTTTCTTTGCTGCCGCATCGGCCGACGCGGCCAGTATGGCCATGGCTCCCGCAACGGCAACCACAGTGGCAATTATTTTCAAACGCATGGGACCCTCTCTCGTGGCAACGCAGTCGATCCCCCTTCGGTTCCTGATCTTATTGCCCCATAAGCGCCACCATACATTGATGCCGATCAAGGGACAGCGGAGAACGGAATAAGAGTCTAAGGTCACTTCTCCTGTATGCGATTTAGATAATCAATGACCGCCAACAAGCGATTTTTAAACCTAAATGCTTGTGGTGGTCCGAATCGATATCCCCAAATTGGCATTTCACGAGTGCCATGGCTGGCGATGGTTGAATTTCGTCCGTCAATCATTTCGTACACCGTATTGTAAGGAAACACGCCACTATTGTTCTTGGCGAGAACTGTCAGATCAGTAGGGCGCGTCTTCAACTCTTTACTGACTTGTCCGTTGCCTTTTGCGTCGATGCCGTGGCATGCCGCACAACTGGACTGATATTCCATTTTGCCTACATCGTTATCTTGAGCCGATGCGCACGCATTAAATGCGATGATCGTATTGGCAATTATTAGCAACTTGAAAAGACCTTTGACGAATTTCGTCATCGACCGACCCCTGAGACTACCTTAAGTTTTGCTCCCACTCGTCAGTGACGACAAAAATACCAAAATTACATCACGCCAACGGCGTTTTGTCTTGGCCAGATTTTCATCGCCAAGATGCGAAAGGCTGATGATGGTGCCAATGAGCATGAAAAGGATAGTGAGCTTGGGGTCCATTTCACGCCCCTACATTACATAAGTCGCCCTCATTCTCTCTTTGATACTACTTTCCTCTTGGCTATCATTGACGAGGATCAAAAGCACATAGCCGAAGATGCATCGTTGCCGGTGCGTTTCATACCCTCAAGCGCGAACACTGCGCGTCAGCCGCTTAAGCGTCCGCACGCTCGCCGCGTGATGTCTCGGCCGCGGCTGCGATCACTACCGGGTGCTAGACGTGAGTATTTATCCCGACGAGAAGCGGCCCTAAGGATTTGGTGTCGCCGCTTGAGCCGAGCGCTGGGGGGCGCGGGGGATGGGTAGGCTCAAGCGGCGGCCAAGCCATAACTCGCCTAAGTGTCCTAAGTTCCGAGGCTCGGTGTCCGAATTAGGACAGCAGCAGGCGGCCCAAAAGAAAAGACCGCCTGTCGCTTCCAAAAACTAGATACGTGCGTACCGGTGATGCAATCCGCCCAAGATTGCATGTGCGACGATGTCCCCGAAGCG
>PMAF01000244.1 GCA_003152455.1 Hyphomicrobiales bacterium | reverse complement strand
TTGGCGCTCCCTAGGGGACTCGAACCCCTGTTTTCGCCGTGAGAGGGCGACGTCCTGGGCCGCTAGACGAAGGGAGCTTAGGCCGATAGGGACATATCGCCGTTGACGGGCCCGCACAAGCGCCGCGCTCGCCCTCCGGTAGAAGCCGCCATGCTTCTGCCGGAACAACTTTCACCGGATCAGCAGGGATGCCCATGTCCGCAACAGACCAGCTTCGACAAATCTTAAGCCGCGATGAATTCATCGTTGCGCCGGGCGCCTATGACGCCTTGACGGCGCGGCTCGTCGCTGACGCCGGCTTTCCGGTGGTTTACGCAACCGGCGCCGGCATCTCCAACTCGCAGCTCGGGCTTGCCGACGTGGGATTGCTCACCATGACGGAAATGCTCGAGCAGACCCGCAGAATGGTCGGCGCCGTCGACATCCCCGTCATCACGGACATCGATACCGGTTACGGCAACGCCGTGAATCTTTACCGGACCGTCACGGAATTCAAGCGCGCTGGTGTCGCCGCGGTGCAGATCGAAGACCAGATAATTCCGAAAAAATGCGGCCACTTCACCGGCAAGCAACTCATTCCGTTCGAAGAAGCCGTCCTCAAGATCAAGGCGGCGGTGGAGGCGCGCGGCGACAGCAACATGGTGATCATCGCCCGTACCGACGCCATCGCCGTCGAAGGGTTCGACGAGGCGATGCGCCGCGCCAAAGCCTATTACGAGGCGGGCGCGGAATCGCTGTTCGTCGAAGCGCCGCGCTCGCGCGAGCAGATGGCGGCTATCGGCAGCCAACTTCCCGGTATCAAGATCGCCAATATCGTCGAAGGCGGCCATACCCCGATCGTTCCGGCCAAGGAGCTCAAGGCTATGGGCTTCCGCCTCGCGATCTATGCCAACATGGTGCTGCGGTCGAGCGTCAAGGCCATCCAGAAAAGTCTCGCGCACCTTCGCGAAGCAGGTGATTCCGAAGCCATCCTCGACCAGATGATCACCATGGACGAGCGCGCCCGCGTCACCCAGAAGGACCGGCTCGACGCGCTGGAGAAACGCTACGTCAACGCGGCGTAGATATATTCCGGCGCGCTGTAACGCCCTTCCCAACGGTTATATTTGTCGCCCAATATCTTTGCTCCCTGACGACCGTCTCAACCTTGGTAGATCCTAGGTGACAAGGCCGTCTCGTCCCTCGGCCTTGAAAACGCGATAGCAGATGCTGCCGAACACAAACGCAATTGCCTTGCGTTCCCGTTGAAAGTTAATCACTCGTGCGACGACAGGCTTGCGGGCCCAACCAATAGCGGATGTTCATGGCGGAACGGCCGTCTTCAGCGCATCAGTTCACGCTCCCGTCCCGACTGCTGTGGGGCATACTGGTGCTCGGACTTGTCTTGCGCCTGGTGGCCGCCGTGATGCTGCCGGACCAGACCGCGAAACTCCCCGACGCTTAAGAATACCGCAACGCGGCAAGCCAACTGCTGCATGGCGGGTTCATCGTCTATCACTATTTTATGCCGCTCTACCGTGCCCTGATCGCACTCACCGGACCGGGCTGGGGCCAACTCCTTGCCGACATTTTGCTGTCCACTGCGCTCATTTGGCTCGTGCATGAACTGACGCTGGCGATGTTTGCGGATGCGGCGGCCGCCATGCTCGCTGCATTGTGGGTGGCGGTTTATCCGCAATTCATCTTTTTCGCCGTGGTCGGACTGTCGGAAAGTCTATTCATGGCCCTGTTCGTCGGCGCCATCTTGTGCTGGTGCCGCGGATGGTTCGTTGCCGCGGCTGCGCATGTTACCTTGTCGATTCTCACGCGGCCCGCGGTCGATCTGCTGGCGCCTTTGCTCGTGCTTTACTTCGCTCTCTTGATCCACAAGCTGCCGCTCAAGACCGCGGCGCGGCAGCTGATCGTATACGCCGCTGTGTACTGCGCGTTGATGTCGCAATGGTGGTGGCACAACGAGCATTTTCGCGGCACCTTTATCCGGCTGATCCTCGGCGGCGGCGAGAATTTCTATGGCGGCAACAACCCAATGAACAAGACCGGCGGCGGGATCAAAGGCGTCGATTATTCGACGGCGGACTTCGACAAGATTGCCGATCCGGTGAAGCGCGACAACGCATTTTGGAACGCGGGCCTGGCTTATATCCGCCACGACCCCATAGCCTTCATCGAGCGCGCCGGCGCCAAATTCGGGCGGTTCTGGCGGCTGTGGCCCCATACGGATTCCTATTCGAACCCAGTCGTCGTCGCGATCTACGTGCTCGGCTTCGTGCCGGTGCTGCTGTTGTCGCTGGCCTTTCTCGCGCGCTGGGGCATTGCCGACTTCGTGCGGATCGCGCCGCTGCTCGCCTTCGCGGCCTATCTCACGCTCCTCGACATGGTATTCGTCGCATCCATACGCTACAGGATGCCGATCAAGCCTTTCATGATCGTGTTAGCTGCCACGGCGCTGGCGCGGTTCGGACGGCGATGGGCGCCGTTGCGTCCGCTACTCGATCGGCTCAGTGCGCCTACGGTTTCGTCTCCAGCCGCAAACGCCCGAGCGGCTTGAGCGTGTCAGGGTCGAATGTGCGCAATTCGATAACGCCCCCGACGTCGATCGTCACGACAATGTGGTCGCCGCCGACGGCGGTCGAGAGCACCTTGGCGCCCGCCGGCAGTGCCTGCGTGACGTCCGCGAAGGACGGGGCGCTTTCCTTCACCTGCGAAACGCGATAGCCGATAACCCCGAGCACGACCGCGACCGCAATAAAAGTGGTAGCGCTCGCGATCAACATCAGCCGGCGCACTTTGGCGACGACGCGCGCCGTTTCGGGATCGAGCGGTTTTTCGTCGTCGGACATCGGTTGCACTATGGCGGGTATCGAAACGGTCAAGATCGCCGCCGAAGAGGACGGCCAGCGGCTCGATCGCGTGCTGGCCGCCCGCATCCCGGCGCTGTCGCGTTCGCGCCTCAAGGCGCTGATCCTCGACGGCCAAGTGACGATCAAAGCGGCTGTCGCGGCACGCACGATCCTTGATCCGAACGCGCCCGTCAAATCCGGCGATATCGTCACGGTCCATCTGCCGCCGACGGAAGCCGCCATCCCCCAGGGCGAGGAAATCCCGCTCACCATCGTCTACGAGGACGATTCGATCATCGTGATCGACAAGCCGAAAGGCTTGGTGGTGCACCCCGCCGCCGGCCACGCCAAGGGCACGCTGGTCAATGCGCTGATCGCGCATTGCGGCGATAGCCTATCCGGCATTGGCGGCGTCAAGCGGCCCGGCATCGTGCACCGGCTCGACAAGGACACCACCGGCCTGATGGTCGTAGCGAAAAACGATGCGGCTCATCGCGCACTCTCGGCCCAATTCGCCAACAAGGCCGATAGCGGTATCGAGCGCGGCTATCTCGCCTTCGTCTGGGGCGCGCCCGGCCGGGCCAAGGGCACCATCGACGCCCCGCTCGACCGTCACCCCCGATCCAGAGACAAACGGGCGGTGCGCGAAGGCGGCCGCCCGGCGGTGACCCATTGGCAGGTGCTGGAGCGATTCGCCGGACCGGACGGCAAGCCGGTCGCGAGCCTGCTCGCTTGTACCCTCGAGACCGGCCGCACCCACCAGATTCGGGTGCATCTGGCCCATATCGGCTATCCGATCCTGGGCGACGCCGCCTACGGCACCGGTTTCAAAACCAAGGCCAGCCGGCTCGGCCCGCAGGCTCGTGCCGCTTTGGAGGGCCTTGGCAGACAGGCTTTGCATGCTTATCTACTGGCCGTCAAACATCCACTAAACGCAAAAAGCCTGCGGTTCCAAGCGGAACTGCCGGGCGATTTGCGTCGTTTACGTNNTAGCGCCGGGGTCACGGCGACGTGACGGGCGGATACTGGTTTTCGCTGCCCAGTTCCGCTATGCTGCACCTGCGATCAAGCTTTCGCGGTCGCACAATCGGATGCGTGCCGTCGGCTCGGGGAGCGGCGGCGACAACCGCCCGCCGATTCATCGGGGGCAATATTAAGGAGGGCGCTATCATGGCCCGTTCAGCCGCTTTGCCAGCACTCAAGGCCGAATCCGGCCTTTCTCACTACCTGGAAGAAATCCGCCGGTTTCCGATGCTGGAACCGCAGGAAGAATACATGCTGGCGCGCAGCTGGCGTGAGCACGGCGATCGTGAAGCCGCGCATAAGCTCGTCACCAGCCATCTCCGCCTGGTCGCCAAGATCGCCATGGGCTATCGCGGCTACGGCCTGCCGATCTCGGAAGTCGTGTCCGAGGGCAATGTCGGCCTGATGCAGGCGGTCAAGCGCTTCGAGCCCGAGAAGGGCTTCCGGCTCGCCACTTACGCCATGTGGTGGATCAAAGCCGCCATCCAGGAATACATCCTGCGCTCGTGGTCGCTGGTGAAGATGGGCACCACCGCCAATCAGAAGAAGCTGTTCTTCAACCTGCGCAAGGCCAAGAGCAAGATTTCCGCGCTCGACGAAGGCGATCTGCGGCCCGATCAGGTCAAGGTCATCGCCAAGCGGCTGGGCGTCAACGAGCAGGATGTGGTCGACATGAACCGCCGGCTCGGCGGCGACGCCTCGCTCAACGCGCCGATCCGCGACGACGGCGAAAGCGGCGAATGGATGGACTGGCTGGTCAGCGATGCGCCGAGCCAGGAACGTGTGCTGGCCGAGCACGAAGAAAGCGATAATCGCCATCAGGCGCTGATTGGCGCGCTTGGCGTGCTCAACGACCGCGAGCGGCGCATCTTCGAGGCGCGCCGCCTGGCCGACGACCCGATCACGCTCGAGGATTTGGCCTCCGAATTCGGCGTCTCGCGCGAGCGCGTACGCCAGATCGAAGTGCGCGCCTTCGAGAAGGTGCAGAAGGCGGTAAAGAACCAGATTGCCGCCATGGAGCAGCCGACGGCAACGCCGGCGGTTTCGGCGACGATGCATTAAGCCGGTCGGCAAGACGTCCAAAATTACCAATGGTCGGGAGCAATCCCGGCCATTTTTGTTGTCGCCATCACGTCAAGGGAATGCCGCCGACGTGCTCATGATATGCCGGGCGTTTCTCGATCGCCGCATAGCATCGTTCCATGTGTGGCAATGCCGGCCGATCGGGAATGCGTTGCCGGAAGCGGTAAATGCGGATGCCCATCGGGATATCGCCCATAGAGAAGGCATCGCCCCCGACATAGGCATGGTGCGCCAATTCGGCATCGAAGATTTTTGCCAACGCGACAGCCTTGGCTTTGGCTTCGGCGATGGCGGCGTGATTGCGTTTTTCGGGCGAGGGGCGGACCAGCCCGTGAAAAACATCCCAGAATGCGGGCAAGAATGTCGACATCTGCCAATCCATCCATTGATTGGCGAGAGCTCGGGTTTTTGGATCGGCCGGCTCCAGCGTGCCCTGCCCGTACCGGTTGGCGAGATACCGGACGATCGAATTCGATTCCCACAAAATGAAATCGCCGTCTATGAGGGTCGGCACCAGCCCGGTCGGATTCATCGCCAGATAGGCGGGCGTATCGTTGCCGCCGAATTCCAACCCCAAATCGATTCGTTCGTAAGCCAGACCGAGTTCGCCGATTGCCCACATGACTTTCTGGACGTTCGAAGAGTTTTTGCGGCTCCAAACTTTGAGCACGATCCGTCGCCCCCAATATTACCGGCACTGCAATAACAGTTAGAGCGCGCGTCGCTCAAGGCAGCGGCCGGTCGCGGCGCGTTCTCAACTCAGTGAAATGTGAGCGTCCGCGACAACGCCTTTCCATAGCGCGATGTCCGTGGCAACGCGGGCCTTATATTCTTCGGGGCTCGAGGGCTTGGGAATATTGCCGATATTTGTCAGCTTTTCGACAATCGCAGTATCGGCGAGAACCGCGCGCAACGCGTCGTTTAGTTTCATGGTAACGGCTTGAGGAATTCCGGCCGGCGCCGCGATCCCCTGATATCCGGTGACGACGCATCCGGCAAAACCGGCTTCGATCATCGTCGGGACGTTCGGCAGCGCAAAAAAGCGATTTGCGCTGGTCACCGCCAGCGGGCGCAGCTTTTCCGCCCTGATGAACTGGACCGGCACGGCCGGGGATCGAGAACCAAATCTACCTCCTTGCCCAGCAGACCGGTGACCGCCGGTCATGCCACCTTTGTAAGGCACGTGCTGCAAGTGGATGTTCGCCTTTTTCGCAAAAAGATCCATCGACAAGTGCATCAGGGAACCAACGCCGGCCGTGCCATAAAGCAACGGCTCGTTGCGCGACCGCGCGATGCTGCCGATGTCGGCGACCGATTTGATCCCGCTGTCGGGATTCGTCACCAGCACCAGCGGGAATTCCGCCGTGGTGCCGATGAAGGTGAAATCTTCCGTCGGATTGTACGGCAATTTCTTGGACGCCGCCGCGGTGGCCGTGAATGTCGCGCCAAAGGCCGTTAGCGTGTAGCCGTCGCCCGCGCGACCTGGCCGCCGGCCGTGGTGCCGCTCGCGCCCGGCTTCGGTTCAACGACGATCTGCTGGCCGAGTCGGCGGGATAGTCCCTCGGCGAGGATGCGTGACAGGGTGTCGACCGGGGCGCCCGCCGGAAAACCGTGCACCAAGGTGATCGGCCGGCTAGGCCAACCGGTCTCAGCCCAGGCCGGCATGACGGCAAATGCCGATAATCCCGCAACAACGGTACGGCGTGTCAGTTTGGTCATGGCGCTACCTCCTCAGCCCCACCTGGGCGGTCGCATTGGTCCCTGTAATTCGAGGTTAGCTATTGAAATTTGAAAGACATAGCTCGCGCTCTCAAGACCAGCGCCGCGACGGTCGGCCGCCGCATTGCCCCGCTGGAAGAGCGCCTGGGCGCCCGGCTCTTCGACCGCGCCCAGACCGGCTATACGCTGACCGAAAGCGGCGAAGCCATCCGGCTGAAGGCCGAAGAGATCGAGGAAGCCGTCCTGTCGGTCGAGCGCGAAGCGTTCGGCCACGACCTGCGCGCGACCGGAAAAGTTCGCGTGGCGAACGCCGAAGACATCGGCGCCTTTGTGATCGCTCCCCGGCTCTCCGAATTCCGCCGGCCTTACCCCGGCATCGTGCTGGAACTGGTTTCCAGTTGGGACGTCGTCAACTTGACGCGGCGCGAAGCCGATATAGCCGTGCCCACGGTGCGTCCGACCCACGGAGATTTCATCGTCCGGCAAGCCGGCGTATGGAACTGCGCGGTGTATGTCTCGAGGGATTACGCCGCCAAACGCAATCTCAAGCCGGGCTTGAATGACTTCCGCGATATCGACGTCATTACCTGGGCGGAGGAGAATACTTTTCGCGGCGGCGATTGGTTCGACGAGCACGCGCGCGGCGCGCCGGTCGTATTTGCGGCCAACTCGCGGCACATCCAATACGCTGCCTGCAAGGCCAGTCTTGGCGCCGCGATCCTGCCGTGCGTGGCCGCGGATCACGATCCGGACCTGGTGCAGCTGCTGCCGCCGGAACGCGTCCGGTCGATCAATCTGTGGCTGGTTGCGCACAACGATCTCGTTCGAACTGCGCGCGTGCGAGCCGTACTGGATTTTATTGCCGATATTGTGCTGCGGCGGACGCAAAGCGGCCGGTGACGAATAAGCCTCGTTACTCGCCCCACGCCCTGAACGCTTCCTCGAAGGCGCGCACGCCGGCCGTGCCCTTCTCCATCGCGAGAATAGCGCGTTTGCCGTCGGTGTAGACGATCGGGATGTCGAACCAGTCGCGCTGTTTCAAGAGTTCGATATTGCGCTGCACGTCGACATCGACCGCGGACAGGCCGATGAGGAAATAGCCGTTGGTCACTTTCACTGCGAGGCCGGCAAGCGGCACGCCGCGCGCCTGCTCGTCCTGCTTCATCAACACGCCGGGCACATTGCCGATGCCGCCGTCGGAGAAATCCGCCGGCAATGTGAACATGATCTCGATGGTGTGGCTCGCCGGCAGCGCCTTGTCGGTGTTACGGCGCAGCGACCAGGTCATGCGCATGTGGCGCTCGGGGATTTCGACGTCGGCGCGGATCGCCAGTTCGGGGGCGAGCCCCGGCCCGGGAGACACCGTCTCGGTGCGCCAGAGCGCCGAGCCGACATAGCGCTTGCCCTTCGGATCGTTCGGATCCTCGTCGTATAGCACGACCTTCTGCGCGACCGCGGCGGCCGGCGCGTTGGCGGCGGCCGGCGCGCCGGTGTCCGATCCGATACGGTCGGCGATTTTCGGCCGGCTGGCCGGGGCGGCCGCTTCGCGCGGCTTCGGTGCCGGCGCGCTGCGAAAGCTCGCCACCATCGACGTGATCGCCTGGCGCTGCCAGTAGGCGCCGCCGGCGAGCCCGGCCAGCACCAGCAGCAGCACAATGAATTTGATCGCGCGGCCGTAGAAACGCGCCGGCCGCGTATAGCGCTCGTCGGCGTCCGCATAACGCGCCTGCTGCTGCGGCGGCGGCAGCGGCTCGAACGCCATCGGCGGTTCGTGCAGCGGATACGCCTCCGGCGGAGGCGGCGCGAAGAAATTAACCGGCGGCGGCTGCGGCGGAGGTGGAGGAGGTGGCGCACTGGCGACGACCGGCAGCGGAAGCGGTTGCGGCTTCGATGGCGGTGGCGGCGGAGGCGGCACGCTGGCGACGACAGGCGGCGGACGCTTGGCGGGCATCGCCTCGTAAACTTCGTGCGCCGACCGGTTGGCCGCGGCCGCGGCGTTGCCGAGACCTTCGGCATCCACTACCGTCTCCCGGAAGCCGCGCAGGCCATGGTCCGCAACGACCTTCTCCGGGCCCGGCTTTTCGGCGGTATCCTGGCTCAAGCGCTTGACCGCCTCGCCCTCGACCTTGCGAATCGCCTCCTCCAGCGCCAGCCGTTCGCGCGTGATGTCGGATTCGTCGAGCGCCGGTTCGACGCTGCGCAACTGATTGACCAGCGCGTTGCGCGCGCGCTCGTACAAGGCACGGCGGTTTTCGCCCGTGTTCTTGTCGAGGCCGCTAACGGCGCGTGAGATCAGGGGATGATAGTCAGCCATTGCGCCTCAAAGTGCCGTTCTTCTTGTCTTTTTTCGGTTCGGTTTTGCCGTGATTCCCGCGACTCACGCATTATACCTCGAACGGATTCTTCATCAGGATGGTGTCTTCGCGCTCCGGGCTGGTCGAAAGCAGCGCAACCGGGCAGCCGACCAGTTCCTCGATTCGCCGCACATATTTTATCGCCTGCGCCGGCAGTTGCGCCCACGAGCGCGCGCGCGCCGTCGGCTCCTGCCAGCCCGCGATGGTCTCGTAGACCGGTTCCACCTGGGCCTGCGCGCGTTCGCCGGCGGGAAGATAGTCGATTTCGCGGCCGTCGAGGCGGTAGCCGACGCAGACCTTGATCTCGTCAAATCCGTCGAGAATATCGAGCTTGGTGAGCGCAAGGCCGTCGATGCCGGAGGTTCGCACGGTCTGGCGCACCAGCACGGCGTCGAACCAGCCGCAGCGGCGTGCGCGGCCGGTGACGGTGCCGAACTCGTGGCCGCGCTCGCCCAGCGTCTTGCCGATCGCATTATGCATTTGATCGGTCGGGAACGGCCCCTCGCCCACCCGCGTAGTGTAGGCCTTGCAGATGCCGAGTACGTAGTCGATGGCGTTCGGCCCCAGCCCGCAGCCGGTCGCCGCCTGCGCCGCCACCGTGTTGGACGACGTCACGTAAGGATAAGTGCCGTGATCGATGTCGAGCAGCGCGCCCTGCGCGCCCTCGAACAAAATGCGCTTGCCCTCGCGCCGCTTGGCGTCGAGCAGCGACCACACCGAATCCATGTACGGCAGCACCTTCGGCGCGATGGCCGCGAGATATTCGTAGATTGCCGCGCCGTCGAGTTCCTCGAGGCCGAGGCCGCGGCGCAGCGCGTTGTGATGCGCGAGCAGCCGCTCGATCTTGGGCGCCAGCGCCGGCAGATCGGCCAGATCCATGAAGCGGATGGCGCGGCGGCCGACTTTGTCTTCGTAGGCCGGCCCGATGCCGCGCTTGGTGGTGCCGATGCGGGTCGCCGAATTGTCGGCCTCGCGTACCGCTTCCAGTTCGCGGTGCAGCGGCAAGATCAAGGGCGCGTTCTCCGCGATGCGCAGACTGTCCGGGGTCACCGCGACGCCTTGCTTCTTGAGCTGGGCGATTTCATCGACCAAAGCCTGCGGATCGACCACCACGCCGTTGCCGATGATGGAGAGCTTGCCGCCGCGCACCACGCCGGAGGGCAGCAGCGACAGCTTGTAGGTGACGCCGCCGATCACCAAAGTGTGGCCGGCGTTATGGCCGCCCTGGAAGCGGACAACGATATCGGCCTGCTCGGACAGCCAGTCGACGATCTTGCCCTTGCCTTCGTCGCCCCACTGGGACCCGACTACCACCACATTCGCCATTACACGTGCATCCCTGCGCCAGCGTTGCGGACACTGGCGCCGGTTGCCCCCGGCCAGGTCCACCTTCGGATAAAGGAACCGAACGCCTGAGGCAAGGCGAAGAACGCCGCCCGGACGATTCCAGGCGGCATCCCCCAAATAATTGATCGAACAATGATATTTCTAGAAATGCAGCGGCTTGGCCTGCTGCACCTGCGGCAAGGCACGCACCTTGGCGAGTACGTCGTCAGGAAGTACGCCGTCGATCTCGATCAGTGCGATGGCGTTGCCGCCGGGCGCTTCGCGGCCGACATGAAAGGTGGCGATATTGATGCCGGCTTCGCCCAGCGTGGAGGAGAAGCGGCCGATGAAGCCCGGCTTGTCGAGATTGGTGATGTAGATCATCGAGGGGCCGAATTCGGCATCCATGCGGATGCCCTTGATGTCGACGATGCGCGGGCGGCCGTCGGCGAACACGGTGCCCGACACCCAGCGTTTCTGCTTGTCGGTCATCACCGTTACGGTGATCAGGCTGTCGTAGTCGCCGGCCGCATCGCGGGTGGTTTCCTCCACCGCCATGCCGCGCTCGCGCGCCACCAGCGGTGCCGACACCACGTTGACGTCGTTGCCGAGCATCGGCCGCAGCAGGCCGGAGAGCACCGCCGACGTGAGCGCCTTGATATTCATCTGCGCCACCGCGCCTTCGTAGGTGATTTGGACTTCCTTGATCGCGTTTTCCGTCAACTGCCCGGCGAAGGAGCCGAGCTTGTCGGCCAGCGCGACGAACGGCTTGAGCTTCGGTGCCTCCTCGGCGCTGATCGACGGGAAATTGACCGCGTTGGAAATCGCGCCACGCAACAGATAATCGGACATCTGCTCGGCCACCTGCAGCGCGACGTTCTCCTGCGCCTCGCTGGTGGCGGCGCCGAGATGCGGCGTGCACACCACGTTGGGCAGGCTGAACAGCGGATTGCTGGTCGCCGGCTCCTCGACGAACACGTCAAAGGCCGCGCCCGCCACCTGCCCCGCCTTGAGCGCCTCGGCCAGCGCCGCCTCGTCCACCAGGCCGCCGCGCGCGCAATTGACGATGCGCACGCATTTTTTCATTTTCTTGATGGCCGCGGCGTCGATGATGTTCTTGGTCTTCTCGGTGAGCGGCGTATGCAGCGTAATGAAATCGGCCAGCTTGAACAGCTCGTCGAGCTCGACCTTTTCGACGCCGAGATCCATGGCCCGCTCGGGCGACAGGAACGGATCGTAGGCGATCACCTTCATGCGCAGGCCGATGGCACGGTCGGCGACGATCGAGCCGATATTGCCGCAGCCGATGACGCCGAGCGTCTTGGAGAAAATCTCCACGCCCATGAATTTGTTCTTTTCCCATTTGCCGGCGCGCGTCGAGGTGTCGGCTTCCGGAATCTGGCGGGCCAAGGCGAGCATCAGCGAGATGGCGTGTTCGGCGGTGGTGATGGAATTGCCGAACGGCGTATTCATCACGATGATGCCGCGCGCGGTCGCCGCGGGAATGTCTACATTGTCGACGCCGATGCCGGCGCGCCCGATGACTTTCAGATTCTTGGCATTTTCGAGAATCTTTGCCGACACTTTGGTGGCCGAGCGAATGGCCAGGCCATCGTAATTGCCGATCAGCGCGGCGAGCTTCTCTTTATCCTTGCCGAGCGCGGGCTGGAAATCGACTTCGATGCCGCGGTCCTTGAAGATCTGCACGGCGGCGGGCGACAGAGCGTCGGAGATAAGTACACGGGGTGCCATGATTTTCAGTCCTGTTAGCGCATCCAGCGCAGCATGTGAGGAAACGGGGTAACGCCGCGCGCGGCGGCGAATTTCGGTTCGACGGTCATGTCGAAATATTGCAGCAGCGGCACGCCCGGATTGGCGGCCGAGGTGAAGGCCGTGATCAGTGCATTCGAGCCGCTCTTGTAGCCGCCCGGGTGAAACACGACGGCCGGATCGATAGCGAGATGGCACGACGCGGCGTACGACCAAGCGAGCGTTGCGATTTCCTCGCCGTCGGTCGGGGCCAGCCTAGCGCCGTTGCGCGTTGCCGGGGCGCTCACCGCGATATGGCCGGCCTCGTGCAAGAGATCGCCGGGATAGGCGAGCTTTTCTTCATCCACGACGATCGCGCCGAATTGAATATCGAGCCCCGGCAAAAATGTCTTGTCCGGCAGCGCGCCGGCGCGCACCCCGATGCCGAGGCCGCGGGTGAAATCCGCCAGTCGTTCGGTAAGAGGATCGGCAAACATGGCTACGCTGCCTTCGGCAACGCAGCCTTTGCTTCAGCGAACGCCCAGTCGAGCCACGGCGTGAGCGCCTGCACGTCGCTCGTCTCAACCGTCGCCCCGCACCAGATGCGCAGGCCCGGCGGCGCGTCGCGGTAATAGGCGATGTCGTAGGCGACGCCTTCCTTCTCCAGCAGGCCGGCGAGCGTCTTGGCGAACGCCGCCTGGTCGTCGGCGGCAAGCCGCATCACCGCCGGATCGACCACCTTCAGGCAAACGGAAGTGTTCGAGCGTTCGCTTGGCTTATTGGCGAGATGCGCGACCCAGGGCGTGACCGCGACCCAGTCGGCCAGCGCCTTGGCGTTGGCGTCCGAGCGCGCCACGGTGGCGGAAAGGCCGCCGACCGACTTCGCCCATTGCAGGGTATCGATATAGTCTTCGACGCAGAGCATCGACGGCGTGTTGATAGTCTCGCCGGTGAAAATGCCATCGTTGATCTTGCCGCCTTTGGTCAGGCGGAAAATCTTCGGCAGCGGCCACGCCGGCTTGTAGCTCTCGAGGCGCGCAACGGCGCGCGGCGAGAGGATCAGCATGCCGTGCGCGCCCTCCCCGCCCAGCGCCTTTTGCCACGAGAAGGTGACGACATCGAGCTTGGGCCAATCGAGTCGTTGCGCAAAAGCCGCCGAGGTGGCGTCGCAAATGGTCAGGCCCTCGCGCTTGGCGGCGATCCAGTCGCCGTCCGGCACGCGCACGCCGGAGGTGGTGCCGTTCCAGGTGAACACCACGTCGGTGGAAAAATCGATTTTCGTCAGGTCGGGCAAGTCGCCATAGGGCGCCTTCAGGACGGTGACGTCCTTAAGCTTGAGCTCCTTGGTGACGTCGCTGACCCAGCCTTCGCCGAAGGACTCCCAGGCCAGCATGGTGACCGGCCGCGCGCCCAAGAGCGACCACAGCGCCATCTCGACCGCGCCGGTATCGGAAGCCGGCACGATTCCGATGCGGTAATCGGCGGGCACTTCAAGGACTTCGCGGGTGAGGTCGATGGCGCGTTTGAGCTTCGCCTTGCCGATCTTGGATCGGTGCGAGCGTCCTAAAACGGCGTCGGTAAGGGCGGTGAGGTTCCAGCCGGGGCGCTTGGCGCAGGGGCCGGACGAAAAGTGCGGGATCGCCGGCCGCACGCCGGGCTTGCTCGCTGTCATGGTCTATCCTTCCAGATAGGTGCCTCTCGTTGGGGAGAGGTGTCCCACCGGCGGGAATAGGCGAGTTCGGCCTGGCGGTCAATGTCCCGCAATGCCGATTAAAGTCGCAGACGGTATTGCGTTCGGGAACGCCGGAAGAAGCCGGCCGGTCAGGCTAGAACTTCAGACCGACGGCGACGCGCGCCGAGTTCACCTGCACGCGGATATCGCTGATGTTCGGGAACTCGACGAATTCCCACTCGGCGCGGGCAAACAGATTTTGCATGAGCGCGACTTCTACGCCGAGCCCGGCGGCAAACCCGTAGGCAAACACGCCGGTCTGCACCTGCGATTGGGGATCGCCCGGCAATATCAATGGGCCTGTGACGGGGACGCCGGGGATCACAATTCCCCCAGGGCCCGTGGTCGGTGGCGTCGTCGTCGTCTTGGTGCTGCCGGCCAAAGTGGTGGAGCGCGAGACCTCGGCCCGGCCAACCGCGAAGCCGATAAAGCCGTAGGGCATGAAGTTGTCGAAGGTCCAGCCGCCGCGCAGGCGCGCCGTCATGATGTCGTTGATGGCCACGGAAGCAGCCGAGGCCACCTGGACGGTGTAATACACCGTGGAGCCGTCTGGGAGATTGGCGCCCGGAACCAGAAGCGGTCCGATCGTATCGGCCGCGCCGATCTTGAGCGACGTGTGGTTGTAGTTCAACTCGCCGCCCATCACGACGTCGTCCCACCGGTAATTGTAGCCGATGAAGCCGCCGAAGCCTGCGGCGCCGGTCGAGCCTTTCGGCAACGTGGTCTAGCCTGAGACCGTCTCCTGCAACTCCGTGTTACTGAGGATGTAGTTGAGCATCGATTGGGTGGCGTTGGAGAAATCCGCCGAACCGAAGGTCTCGCCGGCCTGCCCGCCGACGTAAAAGCCTTCCTAGCGGGTGTAGGTTGGCGTGTAGGCGCCGCGCAGAAAGTCGGGCATGTCGGCGGCGACGGCGACGGCCGGCGCCATCAGGATCAAAGTGAGCGCCGCAAGTCCGGCGCGCAGACCGCGGCCGTGGCGAAGTGGCCGGTCCATAATCGCCGATGTCTTACCCCAAGCGCCTGATGTCCTCGGCCAACCCATGACCACTATTCCTTCGCTACCGCTCGTCCGGCCCGCCGAAAGTTAGCCGGGCCTTAACCACGATTTTTCACGGTGTTCAGCGCGCCGTTAAGCGAACGGCGCGCTGAGCTTTTTCGATCAGCCTTTGCTGTGCAGCGGAACGTCGACGTAGCGCGGCGTCGGCGCCACTTCGCAGCAGGTCCACCGCAGACCAAGCATCAAGTCCTGCGAGTAGAGTTTGCCGAACTTGTAGGAATCCGGGTTGCAGCCGCCGATACAATCGACGGTGTCGGTGATCGATCCATAATTGAGAAAGCGGTACGAGAGATCGACCTTGAGATTCTTGCTCACTGCGTAGCCGACGCCGGCATAGAGCGCGTAGGCCAAATGCCACTCGGTGGTGTTTCGTCCGAAGCCGGCTCCGGTCTGGCCGATTCCCATATCGACGAAATCAGCCAATTGATTGTAGGCACCGCCGACGCCGGCGCCGATGAACGGCGTGAAGCAATTCCAGGTGCCGAGATCGACGAACGCGTTAGTCAGGAATACCCATGATTTTATGTATCCCTGATAGGCGTCCCCTTGGCCAAGTGCATTGTAAGTACCGCGCGCATTGACCTGGGTCGCGCCGCGATATTCGCCGCTGACGTCGAAACGTAACCAGTTGTTCAATTCGTAGCCGACGCCCATACCGATGAAGCTGGTGTCGGCCATCGAATGCTGGTCGAAGACAAAGCCATTGCCGACATTCGCCGGGTTCGGCAGATAGTCGAGTGTCGGCGTAGCGTTCATGCCAACGCCGACGTAGCCGCGCAGATACCAGTTGTCGGTGACTGCCGGAGCCGGGGCCGGCAGCGGCATGTCTGCGGCGTGCACCACCGGGCTCGCCGTGAGGACGGCAAGCGCCGCCAGTGTCGGAATTGCAAAACGCAAAGACATGTTCATCCCTCGTCGAATCCGGCGCTCACCCCGAGCACTATGTTGAGGGACCTTGCCAGCAAATTGTTAAGTGGGACTTAACCGTGTTTTTTAACGACGATTTTTAATCATAACGCGCTGGACGCGCGCCGCATCGGCGCGTGTGCAAAATCGCATTTTAAGAAATCGTTTACCTTTGAGAGACACCCCGCGGACCTCGCCCCTTCGCGCGCAGGCGATTATTGGCGGGTGGCGGAGTACCCGCTCAGCGTTGTAGCAACGCGGCGCACCCAATCGTGGGTGACCAGGCTCTCGGACAGCGCGACCAACGCCGCGCGCGCCGAGGCGTCCTCGATTGCCAAGAACGCCTCGATCAGCTGCATGGCTTCCCGCATGCGCGGATCGTTCAGACTGCCGGCAGCGGCCAGCGCGCCCGGCGGCGACCGCATCGGCCGGGAAAATCTAGCGCCGGACGGCGGCCAAGCGGCTTGGTCGGCAACTGCAGAACGTTGTTTCCGGGTCTGCGCGTGGGTTTGTTCATGGTGGCTCGCATTAATATGGCCAAGTTCTGTCGAGAAAAGAAATTGTTACGCGCATATCGATAATAAGCCTCGCGACAACCCTGCATTGAGAATTCCTCCTCCGGGCGCCGCATTGTCATTAACGGCGTTAGTCGCATTTTATGAGTTTGTATCTCATAATGTCAGGATGGAGCTTCGGCATCCCTGGTACTTCGCGAGGCCGACGCTGAGCCATCAAATTCGCGCGCTGGAAACCATGCTGGGAGCCAAGCCGTTCGCCCGGCGGACCAAAAGCGCGGTCGCCCTCACCCATTCCGGCAAGCGCGTCGTATTCGCAGGCGGCGACATGTATTACTTGTCGGACCGCCGCGGCGATTTTTCTGGTTAGAGCAAGAACGGCCCGGACGGGTTTTGCGGTCTAGGCGGCCACTTCAGTCAGCGCGTCGACCACGTCGTCCACAACCGCCTCGACCAGCGATTTGTCGTCGCCTTCGCCCATCACGCGGATCACCGGCTCGGTGCCGGACGGGCGCACGATGAGACGGCCGCCGCGCCCGAGCTTCTTCTCGGCGCTGGCGATGGCCGAGCGCACGCCGGCGTTTTCCAGCGGCTTGCCGTTCTTGTAGCGCACGTTTTTGAGAACCTGCGGCAACGGCTCGAAGCGGTGGCATACTTCGGACACCGGCTTGCCGCGCCGCTTGACTACGGCGAGCACCTGTAAGGCGGCGACGAAGCCGTCGCCGGTGGTGGTGTAGTCGGAAAGAATAATGTGGCCGGACGGCTCGCCGCCGACATTATAGCCGTGCGCGCGCATGTGCTCGAGCACATAACGGTCGCCGACCGGCGTGCGGATGAGTTCGAGGCCGAGGCCGCCGAGATGGCGTTCGAGCCCGAGGTTGGACATCACGGTGGCGACCACGCCGGACTTGGTCAGGCGGCCGTCTTCCTTCCAGCTCTCGGCGATGACGGCGATCAGTTGATCGCCGTCCACCACATGGCCGCGCTCGTCCACGATCATGACGCGGTCGGCGTCGCCGTCGAGCGCGATGCCGATATCGGCGCGCATCTCGCGCACCTTGTGGCAGATCGCGTTCAATTCGGTGGAGCCGCAGTCCTTGTTGATGTTCATGCCGTCGGGCTCGACGCCGATCGAGATCACGTCGGCGCCTAGTTCCCACAGCGCGCCCGGCGCCACCTTGTAGGCGGCGCCATTGGCGCAATCGATCACCACGCGCAGGCCCGACAAGTCGATCGCGCGCGGCAGGGTGAGCTTGGCGAATTCGATATAACGGTCCTGCACGCCGTCGATGCGCTTGGCGCGGCCGAGATCATCGCTCTTAGCCAGCCGCTTGCTCAAATCGGAATCGATCAGCGCTTCGATCTCGCTTTCGACCTGGTCGCTGAGCTTGTAGCCGTCCGGCCCGAACAGCTTGATGCCGTTGTCGGCATACAGGTTGTGCGAGGCCGAAATCATCACGCCGAGGTCGGCGCGCATCGAGCGCGCCAGCACGCCGACCGCCGGCGTCGGAATGGGACCCGTCAGCAGCACGTCCATGCCGACGGAAGTAAAGCCCGCGACCAGCGCGGTCTCGATCATGTAGCCGGAGAGGCGGGTGTCCTTGCCGATCAAAACGCGATGGCGGTGTTCGCCGTTCTTGAAGATCAACCCGGCGGCCTGACCGACCTTGAGCGCCAGTTCGGGAGTGATGACCCGGTTGGCCCGGCCGCGAATGCCGTCGGTGCCGAAATAGCGACGAACCATGAATCCCCCTCGACGCCTGCTTGTCGGCCTTGAGCCCCGAACGACTTTTGTATTGGCGGGCGGCGCCGGCCTGCCCGCGCAAGCCGCATAATACGGCCAACGCCGTGAATTTACTTCAAAAATTATGAGTAATCGTTACCGCCGGCGGTTAACATTTGCCTGCGTCGCCTGCATTTCCGGCAAAATGCCGCCGGAACCGCCCGGTTTCGCGGCCCGCGCCCCTGTGCTACCCGGTTGTTCCAGTGGCGAACGCTCCGGGCCCCTCCATGAAGGACATTACCTGCATCGACGACCTGCGGCAGCTTGCCCGCCGCAAGGTTCCGCGCGCCTTTTTCGAATACGCCGACAGCGGCTCCTACAACGAGGAAACGCTGCGCGCCAACCGCGCCGACCTCGAGGCCATCAAGCTGCGCCAGCGCGTGCTGGTGGACGTCTCCTCGCGCAGCCTCGCCACCACCGTCATCGGGCAGAAGGTGTCGTCGCCGTTCGTGCTGGCGCCGATCGGGCTGTGCGGCATGCAGCACGGCGACGGCGAGATCCTGTCGGCGCGCGCCGCCAACGCGGCCGGCATTCCGTTCACGCTCTCCACCATGTCGATCTGCTCGATCGAGGACGTGGCGGAGGCGACGCGCCAGCCGTTCTGGTTCCAGCTCTACGTCATCCGGGACCGCAGCTTCTCGAAGGACATCCTCGGGCGCGCGGCGGCGGCGAAATGCAATGCGCTGGTACTCACCGTGGATTTGCAGGTGCTCGGCCAGCGTCACCGCGACATCAAGAACGGCATGACGGTGCCGCCGGAAATCCGCGTCAAGAACATCATCGACATCGCCACCAAGCCGGCCTGGGCCTGGAGCGTTCTCAACGGCAAGCGCAAGACCTTCGGCAATCTCGCCGGCCACGTCAAAGGCATGGAGAACGTCAATTCGCTCGGCACCTGGATCCAGAGTCAATTCGATCCGGCGCTGTCCTGGAAGGACGTGGAATGGATCAAGAGCATCTGGCCCGGCAAGCTGATCCTGAAAGGCATTCTCGACGTCGATGACGCCAAGACCGCGGTCAAGCTCGGCGCCGACGCCATCGTGGTGTCGAACCACGGCGGCCGCCAGCTCGACGGCGCGCCGTCCTCGATCTCGGCGCTGCCGGCGATCGCCGACGCGGTCGGCGGCGAGACCGAGGTGCTGTTCGACGGCGGCATCCGCACCGGCGCCGACGCGCTGCGCGCGCTGGCGCTGGGCGCGCGCGCCTGCCTGATCGGCCGCGCCTATATCTACGGGCTCGGCGCCGGCGGGCAGGCCGGCGTCGCCAAAGCGATCGATATCCTCGAGAAGGAACTCAGCGTCGCCATGGCGCTTACCGGCACCAACCGCATCGCCGATATCGGGCGGCACGTGCTGGTGGGCGGAACAAAGAAGACAGCGGCCAGAAAGAAAGGCTGAGCGGCGCGCGCAAGGTCACGACCAGCGCACGCGGGCCGGCCGCCGCCGGCGGCGATAAACAAAGAGCCAGAGCCCGACCGCCATGGCGCTGGCGGTCGTCGCCGCGATGATCATGCCGCTCACGGCCACCGAGTCGCGCGGCGCCCGGGGCAGCGCCGGCCAGCAACAGTGATCGAGCAAATAATCCGGGCTTCCCGGCGCCGCATCGGGCGCGCCGATGACGACATATTCCGCCGCCTCAGGCTGGGCCTCCTCGGGCAGCGGATCGTCCACTGGCGCGCGCCCCGTCATCTTGTCGTCCGGCCAGAACGGCGAGGCCGTCGGATCGCCGGCAATGAACGGCACCGGCGGGACGGCGGCCGTTGCAGCCGGCGCATCGGCTTTCGCTGCCGCCGGCGCATCGACTTCCGCCGCTGCCGCCGCCGGAGCATCTTCGCTCGGCTCGATTTTCGTCGCCGGCGTCGAACGGCGCTCGCCGCTGTTATCCCAGCAATGCCGCGGACTGTGCCAATAGAGATGCTCGGTCGGATAGGCCTTGCGCGCCTCGTCGAGGGTCATGCAGGCGCGGGAACCGGCGGCGGGCGCCGTCACCGCGCCGACGATCCCGATCATGCCGAGGATCACCGGTATCACGGCGGTAAGGCCACGGATGAATGTCGACATGGTTCCTCCTTGCGCCGATCGTCACGAGTTCCGTGCGCCGAGCGAAGCCAAAAAATTTGGCCGCGTTAGGGCGCGGTGCGTTTCGCAAAGCGGAGGATCGTCACCGCAACGCCATCGGGCGACCTTGCGGTCGCCACATTATCCGGCCGCGCGAATGGCGCGTCAGCGCCAGTCAAGGCCGGGCGCGACGTGCTTGAGGATCGCCTCGATGACGTGGGCGTTGTAGTCAACGCCGAGCTGATTGGGCACGGTCAAGAGCAGCGTGTCGGCCTCGGCGATGGCTTCGTCCTGCTTGAGCTGTTCGATGAGAACGTCCGGCTCCGCCGCGTAGCTGCGGCCGAAAATGGCGCGTGAGTTTGCGTCGAGAAAACCGATCTGGTCCCCCTCCTCGCCGCCGCGGCCGAA
>PMAF01000122.1 GCA_003152455.1 Hyphomicrobiales bacterium | reverse complement strand
ACGACAAAGAGAATGCCCGGCTAATCGTTTCTCAAATCATTCTCGATACGTTCGAAGGACTTAAAATGACTTATCCAAAAACGAGCGCAAAGCGTCGGCACGAATTGCAATTGATCCGGAGGCGACTGGCGAAATGAGAGCGTGAGCCCTGCAATTTTAAACCCCTGCGGAGAGTTTTAATGCCTGTGTTGCGTCGATCCGTTGAGCCAGCACTCCAATAACGGACAAACGGGAGTGCACTAACCTCACCCATGGACGGCTCCCCTCAATATGGTTTGCTTTAACGCAGCCAATCAATGCAGGATTAGTGCCGTTTGTGTCTGCGCACAAACATCCGAATTGCCCGGTATTATGGCGCAAGCGCCACAAGTTTTTTAAACGGCAGTCTCTAGATTCAATTTGAAAAGGTCGGCCTCGGTCCAGCGGGAACCAGACCGAGGTCGCCCCCGTGGCGCGGGAGGATTAAGCCTACGCCCCGGCGGCAATTATATAATTTATCAAAAGCGTCAGCAACGGCCGAAACCCATGTTATCTCCGCCCTCCGCGCCAAGCGCGCCGAGGTAAGCGGTTACATTCACGACCTGGAAAAGAAGGTCAAACGGATGCGCGCCAACTTGGCGCACATTGACGCGACCATTCGGGTACCCGCAAAGAACAATATCGCCACTATAAGCCACGCTGCTTTGAGTGCCATCAGAGCGGCCCCCAACTCAAGCGCGACGGTAAGCAGCCAACCCCCAATATGTCTGAGGCGCTCGTTTGCCATTTCAGATTCCTCTCACGAATCCAGCCACCGGCCAATATGGTCCGATGCGCCAAATTCGCGCGGAATCCTGATATTTTGGGAAAGCGCCGGGCCACTTGCCTAGACCTAGTTACGGTCTGGCGGACGGCTTGTGGCGCTTGCGCCATAATACCGGGAATTTTTCAATTTTGGGCCAGATAGCGGCTTAGAGCATCCCATGCGCCCAATGATTTCGAGGACTTTTGAGCAAATTCCCTACGTAACAGAACAGGGGGTAGCCGACTTTCTCGTCACTGAATTCCGAGGTAAGCCGCTTGCGCCTGCTTGTGTGCCGACTCTACGCTGGCGCCGCCTCCGGCGGGATGCTGCCGCGTGAAGCAGGCAATGGGGTAGATTTGATTTGGATCAAACGGCACCGGTGCCGTCGCGTTTTGATCGGGCCGCACACCACGCATGCCGACAAATCACCAGCACCGAAATGTTACGCCGCCCGGCGCTGCCGGCCATGCCGGAACGTCGCCAACGCTACGATCAATGGAATTAATGCAAACCGAAGGTCGAGGACCCCATGGATTATCGTGAAAAAAGTGAAATCCGCGATGGCATGCGGATCGATTGGGATTTGCCGATCAAAATGGACGACGGCCTGGTATTACGCTGCGACATTTACCGGCCGATTGCCGACGGCAAATATCCGGTGATTGTGACCTATGGCCCCTACGGCAAATGGCTGCATTTCGAAGATCTTTATACCGACCAGTGGCGCCGCATGTGCGCCGATCAGCCGGATGTGCCGACCGGTTCAACCAACAAGTACCAGAACTGGGAGGTCGTCGATCCGGAGAAATGGGTGCCTGACGGCTACATTTGCATCCGTGTCGACAGCCGCGGCGCGGGCCGCTCGCCGGGCGTCATCGACATCTGGTCACTGCGCGAGGCGCAGGATCTAGCGCAATGCATTGACTGGGCTGGCGTGCAGCCGTGGTCGAACGGCAAAGTCGGCCTCAACGGCATCTCCTATTATGCTGAGAACCAGTGGCAGGCGGCCACGCTGCAACCCAAGCACCTCGCCGCCATTTGCACTTGGGAGGGCGCCGCCGATTTCTATCGCGACATGGCGCACCATGGCGGCATCTTCTGTCGAGGCTTCGTGCAGGACTGGTCGAAGGCGCAGGTCTACACCGTGCAGAACGGCCGCGGCACGCGCGGCTTCAAGAGCCGGATGAACGGCGATTGGGTGTCGGGTCCGGAGACGCTGTCGGAAGAGCAACTCGGAAAAAATCGTCGCGACTTCTACGAAGACTGCATCTCGCGAAAGCTCGATACCGACGAATACTGGCATTCGCGCATGCCGGACTGGAACAAAGTGAAGGTGCCGCTGCTCTCGACCGCCAACTGGGGCGGGCAAGGCCTACATCCGCGCGGCAATTTCGAAGGCTTCGTGCGCTCCGCGTCGGAGAATAAGTGGCTCGAAGTGCACGGCATTGAGCACTGGACACACTTCTATACGAATTACGGTCTCGACCTGCAAAAGCGGTTCTTTGGCCGCTTCCTCAAAGGCGAAGGCGACGGCTGGTCGAAGCAGCCGACGGTACAGCTGCAGGTTCGCCATCCGGGCGAGAAATTCGTCGAGCGCCACGAGAACGAGTGGCCGCTGGCGCGCACACAGTGGACGAAGCAGTACCTCCATCCAGCCGACATGACGATGTCGACGGTGACGCCGAAGTCGGAGAGCGCCGTCACCTATGCTGGCTTGAGCGAAGGCGTCACCTTCCTGACCGATCCGATCGAACACGAAACCGAGATCACCGGGCCGATCGCGGCGAAGCTGTGGGTGTCGTCGGCGACAGAAGACGCCGACCTGTTCCTGGTGGTGCGCGCGTTCACGCCCGACCTCAAGGAAGTCACCTTTCAGGGCGCGCTCGATGCCCATACTCCGATCGCACAAGGATGGCTGCGGTGCTCACATCGTAAGCTCGATCTGAAGCTCACGCTGCCATACCGGCCGTATCACACGCACGACGAAGAGCAGAAGCTCAAACCGGGTCAGGTCTACGAGGTCGATGTCGAAGTCTGGCCAACTTGCATCGTGCTCCCGAAAGGCTATCGGCTGGCGCTGTCGGTGCGCGGCACCGACTACGTGTTCCCAGGCGAGCCTGGCGCCGGGCTGGAGACACTGGGCAATGTATGGACCGGCTGCGCGGTCTTCACGCATGACGACCCGCGCGACCGGCCGCCGACCGTGTTCGGCGGCAATGTGACGCTGCACGCCGGCCCGGACCGGCAAGCCTATGTGTTGCTACCGGTCATCCCCAAAAAGTGAGCGCGGCAGCTCAACGACTCAATGCCCCAATGTTGGAAGCGATTTTTTTTGGAGAAAGATGCCATGAGCTATCGTGAGGTCAGCGAAGTCCGCAACGGCATGCGAATCGATTGGGACATGCCGATCACGATGGACGACGGACTTGTGCTGCGATGTGACGTGTTCCGGCCGGTCAAGAAGGGCCGTTACCCGGTGCTGCTCAGCCATGGCCCCTACGGCAAGTGGCTGCACTTCGAAGACGGCTACAAGACCGCCTGGAAGCGCATGGAACAGAAGCAGCCGGACGTGATGGCGGGTTCGAGCAACAAGTACCAGAGCTGGGAAATCTGCGACCCGGAAAAGTGGGTGCCGGATGGCTACGTGTGCGTACGCGTCGATTCGCGCGGCTGCGGCCGCTCGCCCGGATACGTGGAGCATTGGTCGCCGCGCGAGACCAAGGACTATTATAATTGCGTGGAGTGGGCCGGCGTGCAGCCGTGGTCGAACGGCAAGGTCGGCTTGAGCGGCATCTCCTACTACGCCATCAACCAATGGCAGGTCGCTAGCCTGCAGCCCAAGCATCTAGCCGCCATCTGCGTCTGGGAAGGCTTCGCCGATTTCTATCGCGAACTCAGTCACAACGGCGGCATTTACAACACGTTCGCGCAGAATTGGTACGACATGCAGGTCAAGACCGTGCAGTACGGGCTTGGCACCAAAGGCCATCGCAGTCGCATGAATGGCGACTGGGTGTCCGGACCGGAAACACTCACCGAGGAAGAGATGGGCGCCAACCGCTACGATCTCGGTAAGACCTATTTCGCACATTCGCTGGACGACGAATTCTACAAGGCCATGTTGCCGGACTGGTCGAAGGTCAAGGTGCCCCTGCTCTCGGCCGCAAATTGGGGCGGGCAGCCGCTGCATCCGCGCGGCAATTTCGAGGGTTTCTTCCGGTCGGCGTCGAAACAGAAATGGCTCGAAGTACACGGCATCGAGCATTGGACTCACTACTACACCGACTACGGCGTCAATCTTCAGAAGAAGTTCTTCGGCTACTTCCTCAAAGGCGAAAAAAACGGCTGGGACAAGCAGCCGCGGGTGCAACTCAACGTTCGTCATCCGGGTGAACAATTCGTCATCCGCCACGAGGACAATTGGCCGATCCCGCGCACGCAATGGACCAAGTTCCACCTTGCGACCGATAGCCAAAAGCTGGTGGCTGGACCGCCGAAAGCCTCTGCGGCGGTCACGTTCGATGCGCTCGGGGACGGCGTCACGTTTCTGACCGAGCCGATGGCCGAGTCGACCGAAATTACCGGCCCGGTTGCCGCCAAGCTTCATATCTCATCCTCGACCGCGGATGCCGATATCTTCCTGGTGCTGCGGGTGTTCGCACCCGACATGAAGGAAGTCGTGTTTCAGGGCGCCCTCGACCCGCACACGGCCATCGGACAGGGCTGGCTGCGGGGCTCGCATCGCAAGCTCGACAAAAAACTTTCGTTGCCGTTCCGGCCCTATCACAGCCATGACGAGAAGCAGCCGCTCGAGCCCGGCCAAGTCTACGAACTCGATATCGAGATCATTCCGACCTGCATCACGGTGCCGAAAGGATATCGCGTGGGCTTGAGCGTGCGCGGGCGCGACTATGTCTATCCCGGTGGCTCCGGCGGCAAGCTCTCCAATATGAAGAACGAATTCACCGGCAACGGTCCGTTCCTGCACGACGACCCGCGCGACCGCCCGCCAGCGATCTACGGCGGCAAGACCACCATCCATCTCGGCGGCGACCGCGAAAACTATCTGCTTTTGCCGATCATTCCCAAGCAGCCGGACGCAAAACCCGCGAAGGCTACAGCGGGTAAGCCGGCGAAACGCACAAAGACATCGACCAAGGTGAAAGTAAAATCAAAGCGGCGAAGGTGAGCAATCCCGAACCGCACCTTCCAAGCGACTTTAGCAGAGCCGCCTTTGGATGGCTGAGAACCGCGTAATGTTTTGCGACGAGGTTTGTACCGATAATGCCCATGCAGTTCTGGATCATTCAGAGCCTTAACAGCCTTGCCCTCGGCGGGTTGTTGTTTTTGCTGGCATCTGGATTCTCGCTGATTTTCGGTCTGATGCGGATCGCCAATCTGACACACGGCGCTTTCTTTATGCTCGGCGCGTATTTCGGCGCGACCGCCCTGCGTTCCTTCGATTGGATCGATCTATGGGTCGCGGCGATCGGCAGCGGGCTCGCGCTTGCGGTCATCGGCGGCTTTCTTGAGCGCTTCGTGTTGCGGAAACTCGGAAACAACCCGCAAGGTCAAGTGCTGGTTACGCTCGGGATGTCCTTCATCATCTCGGATGCTTGCCTCGTCATATGGGGCGGAGATCCGATACCGATCCCGACACCCCATGCCTTGCAAGCGCCAACATTCCTGTTCGGCTTCGCCTTTCCAACCTATCGTCTCGTGTTAGTCGGTTGCGCCATCGCGGTCGCCATCGCGCTCTATCTTCTTTTGGAACGGACACGGCTTGGCGCGATGATCCGCGCCGGCGTTGACGACATGCAGATGACGCGCGCGATTGGCATTCCGATTTCGCGACTCTTCACGGTGGTGTTCTGTCTCGGTGCCGGCGTCGCGGGAATGGGCGGAGTGCTCGGCGGTCCGATTCTGTCGGCTTATCCGGGACTCGACGCGGACATGCTGCCGCTTGCACTGATCGTCGTCATCCTTGGTGGCGTTGGCAGCCTCGTCGGCGCCTTCCTCGGAAGTTTCATCATCGGTTTCACGTACACGTTCGGATCCGCGCTGTTTCCTGATCTCGCTTACGTAATTCTGTTTCTTCCCATGATTATTATTATCGCATTCCGTCCTCAAGGATTGTTCGGGAGGCGAGCCTCTTGAATAAGATATGGTTTTGGGTGCCCATCGTCGCCGGTTTTTTTGCGTTGCTGCCTTTCGTAGCTGGTGACTTCTACGTCAATCTGGGCAGCCAGATGATGATCGCGGCGATCTTCGCGCTCAGCTTAAATCTGCTGGTGGGATACGGCGGGCTCACGTCGCTCGGTCATGCCGCGTTCCTTGGCGTTGCCGCCTATTTATCGGCATGGTTTACCACACGCGCCGGCTTTGGCCATGGCACCGCGGCACTGTTGTCGATTATCGGCACGACGATGTGCGCGGCTTTGTTCGGCCTGATCGCGCTGCGAGCCTCCGGACTGGGTTTCCTGATGATTACGCTGGCGTTGTCGCAGGTCCTGTGGGGACTGGCGTATCGCTGGGTTTCGGTCACCAATGGCGACAACGGCATGGCCGGGCTCACTCGTCCGATGCCGTTCGGCATTTCAATTGAAAGCGCCGCATCTTTCTATTGGTTCGCGCTGATCGTCACCGTCGCGGCCTTTGTCCTGATCACAGTGTTTGTATCTTCGGCATTCGGCGTATCGCTGAAAGGAACCCGCGATCAGAGCCGTCGCATGGCGGCGTTGGGTTTCAATGTGTGGATGATTCGCTGGATCACGTTCATTTACGCGGGATTCTGGGGTGGCATCGCCGGTTTGATTTACGTTTATTACAACAAATACATCCATCCCACGTCTCTTTCGATCACAAGCTCCGCTGAGGGCCTGCTGGGCGTCATCGCTGGCGGTTCCGGCACGCTGGTCGGACCGATCGTCGGATCGGTGCTCGTGACCTTCCTTAAAAATTATGCCTCGTCCTACATCGATCGTTGGAACATGCTGCTCGGGTTCGTCTTTATGTTCATAGTGATAGTCATGCCCGATGGCATTGTGCCGGGCATTCGTCGGCTCGCGGGCCGCTTGAAGGAGCCCCGCAAGTGACAGCGCAAAACGACATATATGCCCTTGAGATCGTCCGGCTGAACAAGTCTTTCGTCGGCCTCCCGGTAACGCAAGACGTATCCATGACGGTCCGCCCCGGCGAACGGCGACTGCTTCTCGGGCCCAACGGTGCCGGCAAGACCACGCTGTTCAACCAGATCACGGGCGAAATTCTGCCAAATTCCGGCCAGATCAAATTGTTTGGGCAAGACGTCACAAAACTGAAGCCGCATCAGCGCGCCCATCTTGGACTATCGCGCACCTACCAAATCATCACGCTGTTTCAAAACGATACGCTTCAACACAATGTCGCGTTCGGACTGCTCGGGCTTATGCCAGCGCGTTGGAACTTTTTCCGTCCAATGTCGCAGCACATCCTCGTCGAGGCCCGGCGCGTGCTAGGCCTCGTTGGCCTCGAGCATCTCGCCGACCGTCCGATTTCGGAAATAGCCTATGGAGAAAAGAGACGCGTTGAGATCGCGATGGCGCTTGCGCAAAAGCCGAAGGTCCTGCTGCTGGACGAACCCTTGGCAGGCCTGTCCTCGGCGGAACGCAACACGATCAAAAAGCTCATTGCCGACATTCCGCGCGAAACGAGCCTCGTCATGATCGAACACGACATGGACACAGCGCTCGATCTCGCTGAGACCATTACGCTGCTGCATTATGGGAAAGTCATCATCGACGGCATGCGCGACGCGGTAATCGCCGACGAGAGAGCGCGCGAGGTGTATCTTGGCCACTGAAGCTTTGAAACTCACCGACGTCGACACCTATTATGGCGACAGCCATGTGCTGCACGGCGTCGGTTTCGCGCTGGAGGAGAAACGCGTTCTTGCGCTGCTCGGCCGGAACGGCGCCGGCAAGACGACTTGTATTTCGAGCATCATGGGATTTCTTGCGCCGCGAAATGGCGAAATCACACTTTTCGGGACGCCGATCGGTGGACTGGCGCCGGAAGCGATCTCGAAGCTGGGCATCGGCCTCGTCCCGCAAGGCCGGCGCATCTTCCCGTCCTTGTCGGTGCGGGAAAATCTCATCATCGCGCGCCAACGCGAAAAAGAGAGCGAAAAACCGTGGACGTACGATCGCATTCTGGATCTATTTCCGAGCCTGGCGGAGAGATCCCGGCAGCTTGCCGGCTTACTGTCGGGCGGCGAGCAGCAGATGCTCGCAATCGGCCGCGCGTTGATCGGAAACCCAAGGGTTCTTCTGCTCGATGAACCTTCCGAAGGTCTCGCGCCGCTGATCGTCGCCGAAGTCGCACGCACCATCAAACAGCTCAAGGACGGCGGACAATCGATCGTGCTGGTCGAACAGAACAGCGGATTGGCGCTCGACGTCGCCGATCAGGTGGTCATTTTCAATACCGGCCGTTGCGTGTTCACGGGCCCGGTCGACGAAGTGCGCAACAACGACGATCTCATCGCAAAGCACCTCGGCGTGTTCCACGCTCACTAAGAAAAACGGTCATCGGCGTTCGCAGCGGACAGCAACGCGCAGCCCCAAGGTGAAAAATGTGCGAGCAAAAACATAACCTTAGCGGAAATAAGCTCCCTTCGATCCGCGTCTTGGCGTGCACGGGAGGCAGCGAGCGCAACGTTGACTTGGATCAATGTTGCCGGGTTGGCGTGCGGGATGATTTTCGGGACCGGTTCAAAGCAAGCACATCTATTCATGGGCGCGCTCGCGCCGGCATTCGTCATTAGCGGGAGAAACACATGGGGAATTAGGCGTTCTTAACAGCAGTGCAGCAGATCGTGATAATCGGCAACCACACAGAGGAAATACCCATGAGTCTCTCACGTCGTCGTTTTGTACAAGGCGTCGCAACAGCGGGTGCGGTTACACTCGGCGCTCCCTATGTCCGGGCACAATCGGGCGGGGCGATCCGTATCGGCCTCCTCGGAGACAAGACCGGTCCGGTGGCCTCGGGCGGTATCGATATGGAGCGTGGCCTGAAAATGTATTTGGAGGAACGCAATTATGTCATGGCGGGGCGTAAGGTCGAACTTTTGTCCGTCGATTGCGCTTCAAATCCGACGATGACCCGCACCAAGGCGCAGGAACTGGTCGAGAAGGACAAGGTCCATTGCTATATCGGCCCACTTGCCGCGTTCGAGGCGCTGGCAATTCAGGACTACATCAAAGAGAAAGAAATTCCAACTTTGTCCGTGGCTGCGGCCGAGGACATGACGCAACGTCATTCGATGCCCTGGTTCGTGCGGGCGACATCGACTTCCGCGCAGTGTGCACATCCGTTGGCGGAATATTGCGCCAAGACGCTCGGTTACAAACGTATGATCACTATCGGCAGCGATACTGCCTACGGCCAAGAGATGTGCGCCGGCTTCCAACGTGTCTTCGAGGACAACGGCGGCAAGATCATTCAGAAGCTTTGGCCGACTCTCGTGTCGCCCGACTATTCAACCTACATCTCCCAGCTTAAGACGAATGCCGACGGTCTGTTCTCGGCCTTTGAGGGATCGAACGGATTCCGCTTCACCCGCCAGTTTGTTGAATATGGTCTGAAAGACAAGTTGCCAATCGTCGGGGGTATGACCCACCTCGATGAAGCCGTGCTGCGCAACATGGGCGATGAGGCGCTCGGGACGATCACCTCGTGCTGGTACTCTGCGGAACTCGACAATCCGATAAACAAGGCATTTGCACCCGCCTTCCGCAAGAAATATTCCTATGATCCGGGCTTTTACGCCGCTGCGACCTACACTAACGGTGCTGTGCTTGAGACGGCGATCAAGGCTGTGGGCGGCAGGGTGGAAGACAAAGACGTCTTCATGCCGGCGCTGCGGAAGGTCAAAGCGGACACTTGCCGTGGCCCAGTCTCGTTCGATCAGTATGGCAACGTCGTCGGCAACGTATACATCCGGAAGGTAACTCGTAAGGACGGTCGTCTCGTCAACTCGATCATCAAGACCTACCCAAACGTGAGCCAGTTCTGGACATATGACGTGAAGTGGTTTCTGGCGCAACCTGTCTACTCGCGTGATTATCCGCCGGCGCGGTTCCTCGAGAAGTAAGCCAATGCGGGAAGCAGCGGCGTTCCGCTGCTTCCCGCGCAACTGGCCGGCTTTGGGCCGGCCAGCAACGCAAGAAATTTGTAAAACGGCGTACTGTCCTTTCCGAAAATCACACCCGGACGTGTTGGTGATTCAGCCCAGCCAAGATCGGAATGGCGACAATGGTGCTGACCTGGCTTGGCTTATTTAGACCGATCATTGTAAAAGAATTGCGTCCCCCGTCCTGTTCCGTACGCATAAAACGGGTCAGCAATATTGTCTGATCCATCTCAAAGACATTTCCGCAATTCTCTCGTCTTCTTTCAAAAAGTATTGGAGAAGCATGTGAAGAGCTTCGGCTTCTTCGGTGCGCAAGATGAGCAGACGCCTTCGGACAGCGTGTGAGGCCCGCCCCCCAAGTGACTCCTCCACTCTTCCGTAAGGCGCCAGCTCTCTTTAGAATAATCTTATGCATGGATTGAGTAGCACTCGTGCCAAAACCAGATCACATTTTCAATCCTGAACGGAGACAGCAAGAGCTCGAAAAAGAGGTTGCTCGAGCTTTGTCGCATTCCTCACCTGATGATCCGATGGTCGCTGATCTCAAGAGCCGCGTGCTGCATCTCAGAGAAGAGATCGAACGGGTCTGTAATAAGGCGATTGCGGATAGACGCCTCCACTAACTCCTATCGCCGAGACTCTGGGCGTTTGGTGCCCTATTTCAATTTGCCACCCAAACAATGGCTGCCGATTTAAAATGCGCCATCCGACGGGGCTTCGCCTAAGATGATGAAATAATCAACACATTCACGACATCGATTTCTGTCTGTAACGTCGCCGTCATAACATCGCCACTGACAGCGCGGCCGGCGCATGAACAGCGCCGGCCGTCTGAATTTGCCGCATAGGACTGCAGCCAAGCCTATTTCACGATCGCCTTTTCGTATGGGTAGATCACCTCGCCGCTCTTGTATTGCGGCGGATAAATGATCACCTCGGTCGTCAGATCGCGGAAGTCGTCGATGCTGTGGCCTTTGATGTTCTGAAACTGGGCCGCCAGCGTGCGCTCCTCAGCCCACTCGCCCTGCTCGTTGAACTTCACGTCGCCGACGACGGTCTTGAACGTAGTCTTGTGCATATAGGCGGCCAGCACATCGTCGTTCAGGCTCTTGGTGGCGGCGATGGCGTCGCCGAGCACCTGCAGATCGGCATAGGCCCAGACCGGCATATAATAGCCGAGCGGGTCGGTGCCGGCGGCCTTGGCGCGCTCCTGATATTTCTTGAGCAGCTCAAGCGAGCCCGGAAATGCCATCGACTTCGATGGCAGCCAGGTCTCGAAGTTCACCACACCGTTGAGCATCGGGCCAAGCTGGGTCTTGAACACCGTCGCCTGCAGGCCGACCATGGCGCCGCCCCACATCTTCGGCTTGAAGCCGACCTCGTGCATCGCCTTGACCATGCCGACGGTGTCGAGCGGGTACGAGCAGACCACGAAGAGATCCGGTTTGGTGGACTGGATCGCCCGCACGATCGACGTGAAGTCGACGGTCGTCGGCGGATAGCTCTTGTCGTAGACGATCTTGAATCCGGACGCCTTCGCGTTCTCGCGCGCGCCTTCGCAGGCATTGTGTCCAAACTCGGCGTCCGCGGACGCCAACGCGATCGTTTGCGGCTTCGGCTTCTGTACTTCCGCCACCTTGAAGAAGCCGCGCGTGAAGGCCGGCTTCGGCGTCGGGCCGTTCGGGATCATCGAGAAGTATTTTGCATATTTGAACTGCTCATTGATGCCGGTGCCGAACAGGCTGACGAACAGCTTCTTGCGCTCGATCGCCGTCGGCATGGCAGCGGCGATCTGCGTCGAGGCATAGCCGCTGACGATCAGATCGACGTTGTCGACATCCAGCAGCTTGGCGTAAATGCTGGGAACCTGCGCCGGACTGCTCTGATCGTCGTAATAGATAAGCTTGACCGGCCGGCCGAGCAGCCCGCCCTTGGCGTTGATGTCGTCTTCCCAGATCTGCATGGCCACCAGCGACATTTTGCCGTTGGCGGCGAGTGGGCCAGTGAGCGCCATGCCAAAGCCGATCTTAATCGGGTCGGCGGCCTTGGCCGGATTTGCGCTGAACAGTTGCGCGGCGGCGAGCGCTAACACCGCCATGCGGCTTATGCTGACCCATTGTGCTTTCTTAGACATTTCCATCCCTTTCGTTCACGTTCTGTGATGCCGCGTGAAGTCCGCGACGTCTTGACTGACGGCATCCCTCGCCGAGAATGCTAATCGGCAAGCAGCCGGGCCAACTTGCCAAAAATCAAGCGTATGATCGGTTGGTATTGAGAGGGTCGTCCTGTCTGCAGGATATGCACCCATGTCCTAATTCGATGGGGCGCGTGTCATATTTTCGAAACTTCCCAATTTATGCTTCCCTAAATACCATCTCTCAGTCATCCCCGCTTGGGATTAAGTCTGATCGGCACGCGACACGAAAGCTCCACCCAGAATAGCTGTGGTTTCTGTTCACGAGATTGGGGGACTAAATGCCCTGCACTGCTTGTTCGGTTATTTCCATTGATGACAATTGGATCGTTCAGTGCGAGAAATTTACACTCGGCGCTTATATGTCCAATGGAATGGCGCTCCGCCTAGCTACAAGAGAGCAACTGGACTCCACCGGCGAGGGTGGCGTTCAAGAAATTCAGTTCAGAACAGGGCTGGTGATATCAGTGCTGAATATTGCCTTTGCGACGATGCCGAAGAAGTCCGCTTGCATCCGGTGTACCTTTGAGCCTTGCGGTGCGTCCGTGTAAAATTATCCACCGCCCAGATAAAACCGGCGGACGAGTTCATTTTTCTGGAGCGCTTGAGGATCGTCCGCCGAAAGCACGATTTGACCATGCACCAGCACGTAGCCCCGGTCAGCGATTCTGATCGCCTGCCGAAAATTCTGCTCTGCCATCAATACGGTCAGCCCAAGCTGCCGCTTGAGGTTAGCGATTGTCTCTATCGTTTTTGAAACCAGAATCGGAGCCAACCCGACGGACGGCTCATCGACGAGAAGGATCTTCGGCAGCGCCATCAAGGCGCGCGCAATCGCCAGCATCTGCTGCTCGCCCCCGCTCATGCTTCCCGCCAGCTGCCGTCGCCTTTCCTTAAGTCGCGGAAAAGCATCGAAGCAAAATGCAAGGCTATCGGAGATGCGCACGCGTGCGAATTCGCGAAATGCGCCGAGCAAGAGATTCTCTTCCACTGTCAGCTTGGGAAACAGGCGGCGACCCTCCGGGACAAGCGATATACCTATGCCGACAATATCTTCGGTGCTTTTTCCGATCAGATCGTAAGTAGTTCCATCGATGGTCGCCTCGATGCGCCCCGCCGTGGGACGAACTTGCCCCATGATGCATTTGATCAGTGTGCTCTTTCCATTACCGTTGGTTCCGAGAAGGACGACCGTCTCCCCGCCTCGCACATCTATGCTGATGCCGGAGAGGACCCGAACCTCTCCGTACCCGGCATGCAGCCCCTCTATGGCAAGACTATTCGCCAAGGTAAGCCCTTTCGACATCTTCTTGCTGCATTACTTCATCAGGAAGTCCGTCAGCGATCTTGCTTCCGGCAACAATCACGACGATCCGTTGTGCAAACAACATGACGGCCCGCATGATGTGCTCAATAAGCAGAATCGAAATTCCCTCAGCATTGAGGCGATTCAGTAGAGCAAGGATTTCATCAACTTCGCTTTCTGAAAGACCTGCCATGACTTCGTCAGCAATCAGGACCTTGGGCTGCGCGGCAAGCGCTCGGCCAAGCTCAAGCTTGCGCAGTTCGACTTGCGTCAGGCCTTTCGGGCTGAGGTCGGCCTTCTCGCCAAGTCCAACCTGATCGAGAATCACCTGCGCCGCTTCACTGATAGTGCCCGCCGATGTGTGGCCGACCGCAAACCGCAAAGGTACCTCGATATTCTCTTGAACAGTCATGCCCCGGAATGGCCGCGGGATCTGATAGGTCCGCGCCAGCCCACGCCTTGCCCTGAGCCACGCCGGAGTTTTGGTGATATCGTTGCCATCAAAGATTATCGATCCGTCGTCAGGAGCCAAAATTCCCGTAAGGCAATTTACGAATGTACTTTTGCCGGATCCATTCGGGCCGATGAGGCCTACGCGTTCGCCTTTCAACAGGGTGAGGTCGACGCTGGTAAGTGCCGCAAAGCCGTCGAACCGCTTTGTAACGCCTGTTGCTTCGAGGATTTTCGCGATCATTTACGTCCTCGTTTCCAGCCTCGGACGATACCGACCACGCCCCTCGGGGCGACGGTCACGAAGACCACGAGCAAAACTCCGACAATGAAAAGGTTAGCGGCAGACGAAATCGTGACGGTCAGGATTTGCTGCGCCGACCCCAAAAGAATCGCACCAACAACCGGCCCCCACCAGGTGGCGGTTCCGCCGACCAATGGCATGGCAATGGCATTCACTGCGATCGCGAGACTGAAGGCGGTGGCCGGATCGACATACGTGACGTAATAGGGAAACGGAGCGCCAGCCATGCCCATCAACGCGCCGCTCATGGTTGTCGCAATCAGCTTGAGACGAAGGCTCGGCACGCCCGAAGTCTCCGCCGCGGCTTCATCGTCCCTTATCGCCGCGAGACCAATGCCGATCCACGATTTTTCAACCGCCCACGCCACGGCCACGGCAAAAATCGCCAGCCCAACCATGAGTACGACCAAGAACTGAACGTATGAAACAAAGAAGCCGGAGATCGCTGGCCGTATGACGTAAACACCGCGCGCACCGCCGACAAAGCTCCAGTTTACGATGAGAGTCTGCAGAACGATGGCGAGCGCCAGTGTTGCGATTGAAAAGAAAACGCCACGTAGTCGTAACGTCAAATATCCTGTCCCAAACCCAACCACCCCTGCGGTTGCCGCCGCGATGAGCATTTCGAAAAACAACGGCATGGGGAACATTTTGTTGAGAACGATTGTGGTGTAGCACCCGATTGCGAAGAATCCGGCCGTCCCGAAATTGACGTAGCCACCATATCCGCCAAGGATGTTCCACGCCGTACCGAGAACGACGAACTGCAGGATCGTGTACGTCGCGAGATAGTAGTATTCGCCGATGTGGGAACCCAGCAGCATCGTAGCCGCCAAAAGAGCGGCGCCGATCAGCATGATCGCAAGACCCGAACGCGAGCGCCCGGATATCGGCGCCGGCTTCCGCAGCTCAGGAGTTGAAAGGGCTTGCCTGCTCATCGTCCAAAAATCCCAGCCGGTCGGAATATGAGCGTGAGCAGCAGAAGTCCAAACGACACTGCCGGCGACCATGACGGGCCGTAGAAAGTCGTCGTTAAGGCCTCGGCAACGCCCAGAATCAGAGAAGCAACCAAAGTACCAGGAATGCTTGCGATACCGCCGAGAACGCAGATGGCAAACGCCCGCCCAATATATTCGCGCGTGATCGATGGCTCGACCGGTTGAATAATGATGAGCAGTACGCCGGCTATGATGGCGGTTGCAACGGCTATGCCAAATGCTACTTCCTTCGCGTGGATCGGATTCGCGCCGATTAGGCGCAACGCTTCAACGTCCTGCGAAACGGCCAAAATCGTACGCCCGGTGAACGTTCGCGAGAGGTAAAGATTAATGCTGCCGAGCATGGTGAGTCCGACAAGAAACGGCACCAGCATCCGCCAGGGAACCGAGACAAATCCGATTCCGATTGTGGACTCGAGATAGGGCTCGCTAATGGAGCGATAGTCCACACCAAATATTAATACGACGCCGATCTCGACAATGAAGAGAATGCCGAAAAAGAAAGCAAGCCCTTGAATCGATTCGTCGCCGCGACGCTCAAAGAAGAAATGGTAGGCGCGATAGAATGCACGTCCGAAAAGATACCCGCACGGCGCAAAGACGGCCATTGAGACGAACGGATTGAAGCCAAATTTTTCGGAACCCCAAAACGCAAGATACGCTCCGGCGATCATGAACGCGGGATGCGCGATGTTGACGATATCGAGCATCCCGAAAGCAATGGTCACGCCAATTGCCACCGACGCGTAGAAGCCGCCCAAAACAACGCCCGTAACGATGGCGTTGATGACTAAGTCCCAGCTGAATTCCATCAGCAGCCTCCGTTCCGCTGATCGGCGGCCGGAGTGTCCGATTTTTTGGACAGATGCGGCGACGTCGCAGGCGTATTAAACGTCCGGGCCATGATGGGCGCAAATATCGCGCTGCGCTTCTTCGGCACCGCATCATCCTCCGGAGAGAATTAGCCGCCGAGCCTCCTCGGAAGCTACAGGCGCGCTGCGCAGCAATCTCGTTTTCACCTACTATCTGACGAAAAATCATACTCCGCAACGAAACCCTTTGATTTAAATCAAGGTGTCGACTGGAACTCTCGGTCCTGCTGATGGTGCGGGCAAAGCAATTGCTGCTCGCGCGCCTTAGCATGGCCATGACCGAGCGGACCATCTCGGCGGCTGTGTCGCCAAATGACAGCCCAGACATTCAAGCCAGCGGGACCACCTCATAAACCAAAAACTTCCGTCCAACAGGTTCCGCCAAAACCAACTGCAACGTCATAACCTAGTGAGGAAACAATATGAGCGGAATTACTCGACGCGAATCGACTGCCTTGATCGGCTCAGCGCTCCTGAGTTCAACTTTTCCGGTGATGGCTCAGACGAGCCAGCCGCCGATCAAAATCGGATTTAGCATGGCGTTGAGCGGCGGCCTCGCCGGCGGCGGCAAGGCGGCGCTCTTGACCTATCAAATTTGGGCCGAAGAGGTGAATGCCAAAGGCGGCTTGCTCGGCCGAAAAGTGGAGCTTGTCTATTACGATGACCAGAGCAGTCCCGCGACTGTGCCCGCCATCTATTCCAAGCTGCTCGACATCGACAAGGTCGACCTGGTGATCTCGGGCTACGCCACGGTTCCGACTGCTGCGGCGATGCCCACCGTGATTCAGCACAAGAAAGTGTTCTTGTCGCTGTTCGCGTTGGCCTTGAACGATCAATTCAAATACGACCGCTATTTCCAACTGCAACCGAACGGACCAACGGCCAAGACCGAGATCTCGCGTGGATTCTACGAAGTTGCCTCGGCGATGACTCCCAAGCCGAAGACTATCGCTCTCACCGGCGCCGATGCGGAATATTCGCAGCTCGCGCTGGAAGGGGCGCGCGAAAATGCCAAGAAATACGGGATCAAGATCGTTTACGACCGAACCTATCCGTCGAATACCGTCGACTTTGCCTCCATCATGCGGCCGATCAAAGCTGCGAACCCGGATCTCATTTTCCTGGCGTCCTACCCGCCCGACTCTGCGGGCTTGGTCCGTGCCGCCTATGACGTCGGCATCAAAGCGCAGTTGTTTGGCGGCGGGACGATCGGATTGCAATTCGCCACGTTCAAAACGCAGCTGAATACGATGTTGAATAACGTCGTCAGTTACGACTTGTACGTGCCCGAACCGACGATGAAATTTCCCGGAATCGAGCAACTGCTGGTGCGCTACCGCGAACGGGCCAAGGCCGCCGGCGTCGATCCGCTCGGCATCTATATTCCGCCATTTGCCTATGCGGAAATGCAGATCCTCGAGCAGGCGATCAAAGCGGTCGGCAGCCTTGATGATGGCAAGCTCGCCGAATACATCCACAAGACAACGTTTAAAACCGTCGTCGGCGATATTAAGTTCGCTCCCGATGGCGAATGGGCCAAACCACGAATTCTGCTGGTGCAATATCAAAACATCGTCGGCGCGGACGTCGAGCAATTCAAACAGGCCGGCAAGCAGGTCATCATCTATCCGCCCGAACTGAAATCGGGCAACGTAAGGACGCCGTTCGACGCCACCCATCGCTGATCGGCTGCTCATCGCGATCGGCCGCATAACATTGCCTTCCGGCATTCATAATGCCGGGAGGCTTTTTATTGTATATTTGTAACGCAGTTGTGCGCACGATTTCTATGAATGAGAGGCCGGTCCGATGAAGGCAGTGCGGTTTTCGCGGTTCGGTCGGGCTTCGGAAGTCGCCGAACTCGTGGACATCCCCGAGCCTCCGCCGCCCGGACCGGGACAGGTCCTGATCGAGGTTGAGGTGACGACGATCAACCCCTCGGATCTGCTCCATTTCGAGGGCCGCTACGCAAAGCCACTACCACTGCCGGCCTTCGCCGGCTCCGGCATCCTCGGCCGCGTCGCAGCAATCGGACGCGACGTGCAGCATCTCGACCTCGGTCATCCGGTCATCGCCGTGAACACGGATCGCCGCGGCTGGTGCGAGCGCTTCGTCTGGCCTGCCACGCGCGTCATCCCGGTGTCAGGGGCGGACCCCGTCGACCTCGCGCTTCTAGCCGCGAATCCGCCAACGGCGCTGCTCATGCTCGAGGGCTTCGGCAATCTTCAGCCCGGCGACTGGGTCATGCAGAACGCCGCGAATTCCTCGGTCGGCGTCAGCGTGATCCAGATCGCGAAGACCATGGGTTTGCGAACGGTCAACGTGGTGAGGCGTCCGAACCTGATCGGCCATCTTGGCACATTCGGCGCCGAAGTGACGCTGGTCGACGGCCCTGACTTACGGGACGAAGTGGCGCAAGCGGTCGGCGGTGGCTCGATCAAGCTCGGCATCGACGCCATCGCCGGCGATGCAACGCGCCGAATGGGGAATTGTGTAGCGGACGGTGGCACGGTGGTGAACTACGGTCTGCTCTCGGGCAAGCCGTGCGAGGTAGACGCCGCTGATATCGTATTCCGCGACATCAGCCTGAAGGGCTTCTGGTATTCACGCTGGTTCTCGACCGCCGACCCCGCCGCAATCAAGGCCGTCTTCGCTCCCCTGGTGGGCATGCTGCTGGCCAAGACGTTGCACGTGCCGCTGGAGGCCACCTATCCGATCGAGCGACTTAGCGAAGCGCTGGCGCACGCGCAGCGCGAGGGGCGCTTCGGCAAGGTAGTGTTGCAGTGGACGCGCTGAGCGCGCCACCTATTTGAACACTTGCGGATTGATTGGCGAGCCCGAGCCGCCGGTGATGATGAGCGGGGGCGCAGTAAAGAGAAACTCATAGACGCCGTCGGCCGCGCAGTCTTCCGCAAGCTCCTTGAGGTCAAATATCTCGCCCATGGTCAGTCCCATGGCGGGAATCACGACCCAGTGCCACGGTTGCTGCGCTTCCGTCGTCTCGTTCGGACGCACTTCCACGCCCCAGGTATCCGAGCAGATCGCGGCGATCTGCTTTTCGTGGCACCAGTAACAGTTCTCGAACTTGACGCCCGGCCCATCGCCGCCGGCATAGTTGCCCCACTTTCCAGCTTTTCGGCAGGCTTCCATCTGGCCGGTCCGGATGATGACGAAGTCTCCGCGCCGGATTTCGACGCCGTGCGCGTTGGCACAGGCATCGAGTTCGGCGTTCGAAATTCCATAGCCGTCGGCGAGCACGTCCACGCCTTTGAAACGCGCGACGTCGAGCAACACGCCGCGCCCGGCCATCTTGTTCCTGGTGTGCTGGATGCCGTTTTTGTGGATGCCGGAGCTGTTCGACAAGGCGGCATCATAGCCGTTGTACATCTTGTTCTTGTAGAAGACATGACCGAGCGAATCCCAATGGGTCGCGCCCTGCACGCACAACATCAAGACGTCATCCGCATAACTAGCCGCGCCCGTTTGCTCCAAATTGAGCGCGATGCCATCGACGCCACTGTGCAGCATCATATGGATGGGATTGAAACGGCGGCCGAATAGCCCCGTTTGCGGGCCGCCGCCGTCGAGCGGGATGCCGAGGGAAAACACCTTTCCCTTACGCACGAGTTTGGTGGCGCCGATAATGTCCTGCGGCGTCACAAAATTAAGCGTGCCGATTTGATCGTCCGCGCCCCAACG
The DNA here is from genome assembly GCA_003152455.1 of Hyphomicrobiales bacterium. Lineage (GTDB taxonomy): Bacteria > Pseudomonadota > Alphaproteobacteria > Rhizobiales > Xanthobacteraceae > Pseudolabrys. The sequence continues at coordinate 1,412 of PMAF01000122.1, read as the reverse complement.
GCCCCAGTTCGAGAGCTTCTCGCTCGCTTCGGCGATGGCGTTGAGCCCGACTTGGATATTCATGGATTGCCTCTTGCTGCTCGAAACGGTTGCGAACGCTCATATTGGCTGGCGGCGGCGGCGGCATTGACCAAGCGCCGCCCTTCTGATGGATACCAGTGGCTAGAACTTGACGGCATCGCCACCTTTTGTGCCGAGGATGGCGCGGGCCTCGTCCGGCGTTGCAATCTCCAGGGATAGTTCCTCGCAAATCCGTCGTATCTTGGCGACCTGTTGTGCGTTCGATTCCGCAAGCTTGCCCTTGCCGATGTACAGCGAATCTTCAAGCCCGACGCGCACGCTGCCACCCAATAGCGCCGCCTGCGTCGTGAAGTTCATTTGGTGTCGTCCCGCCGCCAGCACCGAGAATACGTAATCGTTTCCGAACAGCTTGTCGGCGGTGTTCTTCATGTGGACGAGATGGTCAAGGTCAACTCCAATGCCACCCAGAATCCCAAAAATGAACTGCAGAAAAATCGGCGGCTTCAGCCGCCCGCTATCGTAGAAATATTGTGTGTTGTACAGGTGCCCAACGTCGTAGCATTCGTGCTCGAACTTCACCCCGCGCTTGTCGGCCAACTGAGTGATGACGTAGTCGATCGTTTTGAACGTGTTGGGGAAGATGGCATCTTCCGTCCGTTCCAAGTATGGTTTCTCCCAATCGTGCTTCCAATTTTCGTAGCGCTTCGCTAAATTGAAGATAGCGAAATTCATCGATCCCATGTTAAGCGATGTGATCTCCGGCTCCGCCCGCACCGCGGCCGCGATGCGGTCGTCCATGCTCATGCCGAGTGCGCCACCGGTCGAGATGTTCACGATCGCCTTGCAACTCTGCTTGATGCGCGGCAAGAACTGCATAAATACATTCGGATCAGGAGTAGGAGCGCCGGTTTTCGGATCGCGTGCGTGCAAGTGAATGATCGCGGCGCCCGCTTCGGCGGCGTCGATCGACTGTCGTGCGATCTCGTCCGGAGTGATCGGCAGGGCGTCCGACATCGTCGGCGTGTGAATCGATCCTGTGACGGCGCAGGAGATGATCACTTTAGTTCGTTTTGCCACGGCAATTAAATCCCTTCACATATCTAAAGGCTGTTATGTAGTAGCACTCACGGTATGCCGAATTCAGAGAAGAACATTTATCTGTCGGCTGCTTAGGGCTTGCTGTGAATGAGCGTTTATTAAACTATGGCAGCTCGCTTGCGTCTAATTTTGTAATATGCGTTGACAATCAAAGCGCTTCCTTGACCAATATCAATGCAGCCCGCGTGGAAATTTGAAGGGCGGTCATGTGAATTGAGGCGTAACCGCATAGTGGACATTGTCGCGCCGCTCCACCGGCCGTCACGGACCTCAGTCAGCCTTCAATCAGCACC